>CAYMFF010000076.1:0-11681 GCA_964389575.1 uncultured Chitinophagaceae bacterium | reverse complement strand
TGGGTAAGGGCTTGCACATATTGCCAGGGCCTACTTCGGTGTTTTTATCAAAGCAACGATCATGCACTGGTGTGAGCGCTAGCTGTGCATTGGCTTGCAAGCCTATAAAACAACAGAATATGAAGATTCGTTTTTTCACTTAAAGTGAAGTTAACAAATAGTTACTAAATCTACACAACCTATGCGTCATCTTTGTTTTCTCAGAAAGAAGGATATTAAATTGCCTAATCAAAAGATATTAGCGATTTGTAAAATGCAATCCAAGCTGTGAACGATTCAATCTTAATGACTATTTTTAGAATCATTTACTGATATGAAATACTTATACCTACTACTACTTCCCCTTGTTTTTCATGTATCTTCAAATGGGCAAGGCTTTATTCAAAACAGCATCGCAGATTCTGCAAAGGTGAGCCGCTATGAATGGCAATCGCTACAGCAAATAGCCAATGAACAAAAACGGTTTGATTTTGCAGATGGTGTCGGCGACTCATACCTGAACCTTGATGATGACAAACTGCGTTCGAAAGCAATTTCCAATGCTGTATTCGAAAAAGTAAATATTTTCAAATACTATGTAATCAATAATTTTCAGGATTATGAAACCAAAAGAAGTTTTCTCTCTACTATAATCTTACAATTGAAACGAGCAAACAAGAGCATTGATTACGGAACCTTGAATGTAAATTCTTACAAACGATTATTTAATCAATCATTAGATTTAGCTAAAGCTATAAAAGGAAATTCAGGAGACTACTATATAAAAAATCATGCCAACAAAGAGCTTTATTACCTAGCAGATATGCTAAATCCGTATCCCGAATTGAAAAAAACCTTACTAGAAGAAACCGCGAATCGTTATCCTGAAATATTAATCAGCAAACTACGAACGATTAGTCCAGCTTCTGTGGCGGATAAAGTGGTGACCCAAACGGCTAAAAGCAGTCCTAAATTATTATTGAACTATGCCACTTCTACTGCAGTGGAGCGTGATATTGTAAGAAGAAGTACTGATGAATATGTACAAAGTTTGGTAACCATTGCAGATAAAAGCAAAACGCCTTTAAAAGCAATTTATTTTTTAGAAGACTTTCATGCTAAAAAGAAAACGATTGCACAAATCAATGCCATCACTGGCAATCGAAACGCCTATTTCAAAAATTTAGTAAAGGAATTAAACGCGACGGAAGATGAAAATATTAAAAAACGATTGTCAAAAGAACTACACGTAGAATCGAAATACTTTGTTCAGCAAATGAATGAACGCCATTTCATGAGTGACGCAGCACGCTTTAAAAGCATTGCTCCTTTTAGTTCTGCCGAACTATATTATGTAATTACCGAAGGCGATCAAGAGTTTTACACGAGTAGTTATATGGGTGCTTTTAAACGTTTTATGAGCAGATTAAAACCTAGAAATGCATACACCTTTCTAGAAAAAATTAAGTTCAACGACTTTCGAACATTTATCAGATTAAGCGGCAATTTTAATACGCTGAGCACTTTCGTGAAAACAATGAAATCCGATGAGAAAGAAAAACTAATGAAAATGTTTGTAGCCGACTTAGGTGGCAAAGATTTAGAAAAAAGTTTGGAAGGCGCTATTGATGTAGCCACCACCTATAGCTCAATAAAAGATTCTGCCCTGCATAATTTGGTAATAGAAGAAGTACAACGAAACAAAAACAAAGCCCACCTTTCTGATAATACACTCTCCTATCGAATTTATAACATACTCAATATTCTATTTGTAGAAACTGATAGTGCGGTTTCTGCCAAACTAAATGTGCCTCCTATTTCTTCGTTACCTTATAAAAATTTACAAAATGATTCGGGTGCTGTTGTTCAACAAATTTTCTTCCCGGGTGATAAAGATGGCAAGGGCGTTTTTAACGGTTTCCTTCGCAGACATCGCACGAGCAAATGGAAATTTAGCCAAACCAAAGATTGGGTTGTTTTTGAAAGTAAAGGAAAAAACAAATTAATTAAATATGCTAACAAACCGCATGATGAACCCAATGATGAATTTGCCCAAAAAGCATTACAACAGCATTTAATTTCATTAAACTTAAATCCTTCCATTATCATTCAGCGAGGCCATAGTTATCATGTAGCTACTACCTTAGATCAATTGGCGCCACATAATAAAGTGATTATGCTAGGTGCTTGTGGCGGATTTAATCATTTGGAAACCATCATGAGCAAAAGCCCTGATGCCCAAATTATCAGCAGTAAGCAAGTCGGTAGCGGAAGTGTAAATTGGCCAATTCTGGATTATATAGATCGTGAGTTACTGGCTGGAAAAAATTTGGACTGGATAAAAATGTGGAATTCACTTGGTAAACGACTGAGAGGCAATGCTCTTTTTAATGACTATGTGCCACCGCACAAAAATTTGGGCTCCCTTTTCTTAAAAGCATTTTATCGAGCCGAGCTCGAAGAGGTTCAATAAAAAAGTTAAATCCTTTTTCCGATATTTTAACAGTTTGAACTTTTAATTTCTTGTCGGCACTTTGTACTTTGGGATGAAAATAATCCCGATATGAAAAATTTACTTTCTTTATTATTACTCCCGTTACTTTTTTTGAGTATCGCAAATTTTACGAATGCTCAAAACTTAAATGAAAGCATTCCCTTTGACAAAGACATAAAAACTGGTGTTTTGCCTAATGGGCTTAAATATTACATTAAGAAAAACGATAAACCCGAAAAGAAAATAGAATTGCGCATGGTAGTGAACGCTGGATCCATGCAAGAAGATGATGACCAACAAGGATTAGCCCACTTCATGGAGCATATGTGCTTTAATGGTTTAAAGAATTTTCCGAAAAACGAAATCGTAAGTTACTTACAAAGTATTGGCGTAGAATTTGGTGCTGACCTTAACGCCTATACAAGTTTCGATGAAACAGTTTACATCTTACCCATCCCCGCTGATGATAAAGACAAAATTGAAAAAGGATTTACCATCTTGGCAGATTGGAGCGGCAATGCCTTATTAGAAGGTAGCGAAATCGATGCAGAACGCGGTGTGGTCTTAGAAGAAAGCAGAATGGGTAAAGGTGCAGATGATCGCATGATGAAAAAATGGTTACCGAAGTATATGAATGGATCGCGGTATGCCAGCCGATTACCCATTGGTAAAGAAGAAATTCTGAAAAACTGTAAACATGATGTGGTTAGACGCTATTATAAAGATTGGTACCGACCCAACTTGCAAGCCGTGATGGTAGTTGGTGATATTGAAATAGCCGAAGCAGAACGTTTAATTAAAAAGAATTTTTCTGGGTTTACAAATCCTAAAAACCCACGCCCAAGACCTGAAAAATATGATGTGCCACAACGCACTACAAAAGATGCTATGGTTCTTACCGATAAAGAAGCCATGTACACTATTTTTCAACTGCAAGGTAATGTTAGACCCGCCTTGGAATCTTCATCAAAAGCCAATTACAGAGAAAGTCTCGTAAGAATGCTTTTTAATAGTATGCTGTCTGCACGTTTTAGTGAAATCAGAAATGGTAGTAATCCTCCTTTTCTTTTTGGTGGCATCAATCTTGGAGGCGGTTGGGCTCGTGGCTATGAGAACTATAGTGCATTTGCGGCTTGTGGACCAGATCAAGTAGAAGGTGCCGTAAAAACTATGTGCCGCGAAGCATTTCGTGCACGTCAATATGGATTTACGCCAGCAGAATTAAAGCGAGCTAAGGCTTCTGTAATGAGCACTTACGAAAAAATGAATAACGAAAAAGACAAAACGGAATCAAAACGAATTATCGGAGAACTTGTGCGTCATTTTTTAGAACAAGAAAGTGTTCCAGGCATAGCATGGGAATATGATTTTGCCAAGCAGCAAATTCCTACTATACAAGCAAATGAAGTTAATAAAGTTGCACAAGAAATAAATTTTGATAAAAACTATTTTGCTTTAGTTACCTCTAAGCCTTCGGACAAATTGCCTTCTGAGAAACAATTAATGGAATGGATAGATGCCGCAGCTAATGAAAAATTAGAGCCTTATCAAGAAGAGGCCATTGCGCAAAATTTATTACCGAAACAACCCACTCCTGGTAAAATTATCAAATCAAGTAGTAATAAAGATTTAGGAACTACCACATGGACATTAAGCAACGGCGCCAAAGTAACGTTGAAACCTACCAATTTTAAAAACGATGAAATTCGTTTTAGTGGACGACGCAAAGGAGGATATTCTTTATACGAAGGGAAGGATATTTATAGCGGTATTTATTGTAACAATGTAGTGGATGAAATGGGCTACGGTGATTTTAGTAAAAATGATCTGAGCAAATTTATGACTGGTAAAAAAGCAAGTGCTTATGCAGCAGCTGGGATGTATACAGAGAGTGTAGGTGGCTCCAGTACCAAAAAAGATTTGCAAACGATGTTTGAATTGCTGTATTTAAAATGCAATTATGGGCGCATGAATTCTGATGGTTACAAATCATATGTAAGTAAGGAGAAACAACAAGCCACTGCCATTAAATCCAATCCTAGAATGGCTTTTATGGCTGAGTCTCAAAAATTTTTATATGACAACAATCCGTACGCTAATGACTTTCCGGAGCCAGAGATATTTGATGAGGTCAATCCCAAAAATGCGCTGAAGTTTTATAACAATCGTTTTCAAACAGCTTATGGGATGCATTATGTATTTGTAGGTAGTTTTGATGAAGCTACTATAAAACCTATGATATTAAAATACATTGGAGGTATGAGTGGGCGAAAAATAAAAACCGAATATCGCGACTTAGGTATGGAGAAACGAAAAGGGAAAAATGAATTTATATTTAAAAAAGGAAGTGAAGAGCAAGCCATGATAATGGATAAAATGTATGGTCCTACCAAATATGACGCGAACACAAATTCTAACTTAAATATATTGTCCGAAGTAATTAATAATAAAATTATTAAAACCCTACGAGAAGAAATGGGTGGAATATATGGCGGTGGTATGCGGGTTTCTATGAGCCGCACACCAAAAGAATCATATAACGTAAGTGCTTTTATCCCTTGCGGACCCGACAAACTAGACGCTTTGCGTACCGCTTACAATGGCATTTTGAAAGATGTACAAAAACCAGGTGGTATCACGCAAGAGGATTTGAATAAAGCTATGCAACCGGCACTGCAACAATATTCTGAAAAACTTAAGAAGAATAGTTATTGGTTGAGCGTATTAGCTTCGTCCTATCTCATGGGCGATGACCCAAACAGAATTTTGACTTACGAAGAAAGAATGAAGAAATTGAAACCAGCAGATTTAACTAAATTGGCTCAGCGATATTTGAACGCGCCAAACAAATTCACGAATCAATGGATTCCTGAAAAAATAAAACCTTAGAAATTAACTTAGACTATAATTGAGAGAGAGCCTTTATTGGCTCTCTTTTTTATATTGAATATATATTTCAGCAAACAACGGATGCAGTAAAATTTCCTTGTCCAATGCATTTAAACAATTAGCCATGGCAATATCAATTATCAATGCATTTTCAAAAAATAAAATTGCATCTTTCGTTTTTCCAAGTGCTAAATAAATACCCGATTTGAAATACTCGAATTCTATACGATTGCCACAGGCCTTTATGCCTTCTTCTATTTGCACTAGTGCTTCATTCAGATAATCGGCCTTATATAATGCGTAAATTAACGCCTCCCAATTGGCGAACTGATTGGGTGCTAATTCTACTGCTTTCAAAAAACACACTAAGGCTTCTTCAGAAGCTTCAGTTTCTAGTAAGCAATTTCCCAAGGCTAAGCAATACGCATCATTAGTATTATCTAAATGAACAGCTACCGAGAACGATTTTATTGCTTTTTGCCAAGATCGCTCTTTGGTATACGTTAATCCAATTTTATAAAAAATAGAGTCATCTTCTGGGTTTAAACTAGAGGACTTTCGATAATAATATCGAGCTTTAGCATATTGCTTTTTATGCTCCCAACAAAAGGCTAAGGTTTCTAAAATCACGTCTTCTGTTTTCGCAGTTTCGATATGTTCCTCCAGTATAGAAATCGCCTTATCAAAATCCTCGGTTTGAATATAACATTCACCCAAGTTTCGTAGCGCATATTCATAAGAAGTATCTATTGCTAAACAGTTTTCATAAGATTCTATCGCTTGCTTAAAATCTTTGATACTTTGAAAAAGCAAACCCAAATTATACCAGCCAGCCGCATAGAGCGGATAATCGTCAATAATTTTCTGATGAAACTGTATGCAATCTGCTTGCTGCTTGGTGACATCGGCCCAAAAACACATGCGCACTAGGGCGTCATCATATTGCGGATTAATAGTTAAAGCTCTTTTAAGTGTTGCATATACTTTTTCAAATTCAGTTTGCTCATCATACACCTCAGCCAATTCCATCAAGATAAAAACTTGATCCGTATCGTTATACTTTTCAAATTCATCTTCTAACAAAATAATAGCCTCATTCGCTTTATCACATTCTAATAAAATCTCAGCATGTAATAAGAGACTATCTAAATCTCCAATCGTTTTATTCTTTAGTTTTTCAACTATGGCTAAAGCCATCATAGGCTTCTTCTGAGCTAAAAACCATTCTGCCTTGCGCATCATTAATCCAATCGAAAAAGGGAAAATTTCTGTGGACATTTCACAAGCCAATTTCCAATTTTCAGTATCTCCAAAAATTTCAAAATGATCGATCAATGCTTCAAAATCATCCTCATGTAATGCTTTATGCGCACTCCCTCTTTTCATTTTATCAAATTCCTCTTTTAGGAATTCAATATCTTTAAAGTCATTATGATCTTCGTTGCTAAACATACGATATGAGAGTAAATCTAATTAAAACTAAGTAGCTTAAAAAGTCTCTTTATCTACAATAATAAAAGGTTCTGAATAAGTTAGGCTGCCGATTTGCGCGCCTTACGGTTTCTCATAAAACTTCTCATAAATGCTCCTAGAGCAAATATGGTTGAAACCAACATCACTCCGATTCGAAGTTCTGCAGAATAGTCCTCTCTACTAACAGCTCCAATAAAAGGCTTAATCAGTCCTAAAAGTATTACAAATGTCAAAATAACGGCTATGTGCGCTATCACCTTATTCTCTTTTCGCACACCAGGGTTCATGGCCAACAAAAGGACCCCAACAATCGTTGGTATAAAAGCGGTTTTGGAAGGAGTTTCTGAACCAAAGTAGCCCCAAAGGCTTAAACCGATTAGTAAAATGGCATTAATGAGACTTGCTTGATGTGCTTTCATAAAAATGTATTTTGCTTACAAAAATACAAAAGCATTGATTCTTTATAGAGCATCTCTCCGGCATTCTTTAAACATAATAATCTATTTCATTTCTTATAGTTTACACTAAATTTACAGCGTGCTTCAAAAGATATTTAATACACCATGGTATTTAATGAGATGGATACGACTCATTGTTGGTGCTTGGGCTATTTTTAATTTTGTCAATGCATGGAAAAATTCCAATCTAAGTTCAATGGAATATTTAATTCTTGGAGCTGGGATCTACTTTGTTTATAAAGCACTTTTTAATGCTGGTTGCGAAGTGAAAACTAATTATTCTGAAAGTAGCCATGAAACTAAAACTATAGATTTCGAAGAAATAAAATAAATACAATGATAAAAACGATACTCAGTATTTTAAGTATGAGCTTGATAATGGCTTGTAGTACATCCAAGGAAAACATAAACCAAATAAACGAAAGCAAATTGCTAGCAATGAGCAGTCAGGAGGATGTAGTAGTGCTTGATGTCAGAACGCCAGGCGAAGTAGCTAAAGGTTATGTAAAAGGAACTACGAAGTTTATTGATTACAAAAACTCAGATTTTGATACTCAAATTAGTGCGTTGGATAAAGAAAAAACCTACGTTGTTTATTGTCGCAGTGGCAACCGAAGTACAAAGGCAATAAATGCAATGTCCAAAAAAGGTTTTAAGAATCTATTCGAGCTCAAAGGAGGTATCTCTGCGGTTTCTCAAGAAAACATAAGATAATTATCGTTGAAGACACAACTCATCAAAGGCATATTATTATCGTTTTTAGTTGGGTTGTTTTCCTATCTAATCGCTCCTTATGTTCCAGGAATTAATGGTGTAATTCTCAGTTTTATACTAGGTGTTCTTATTGGAAACATAATTAAACTTCCAACAGACTTCGCATCGGGCATCAAATTTTCAAGTTCTAAAATTCTTGAAGCTTCTATTGTCCTGTTAGCGTTTAGTATCAGCTTTTCTGACATACAAGCAATTGGTCCTTCTAATTTTGCCCTGATAGGCATTACGATTCTGTTAGTTCTATTATTAACCGTCTTCATTTCTAAAAAAGTAAGTTGTCCAGCATCGGCTGGTTGGCTCGTGGGATTTGGCACAGCCATATGTGGCAGTTCGGCCATTGCCGCCTTGGCTCCATCAGTAACCAAAAACACAGAAGACACGGGCATTGCCATAGCTATTGTAAACTTAATTGGTAGTGTCGGCATGGTTATTATGCCTTTTGCTTTACGCTATTTTGAAGTGTCTGACTTGGATAGCAGTGTATATATCGGAGCCAGTTTACATTCGGTTGGCAATGTTATGGGAGCCGGTTTTAGCATGGAGAATGCAAGTATTGGAGAAAATGCGTTAACAATCAAAATGGCTCGTGTTGCATTGCTAACACCGGCCATTATATTTTTTAATGTCCTAGTTCAAGCAGGTAAAAAAAGAAGCTTGATGAGTTATTTTAAATTGCCCTTATATCTATGGCTATTTATTGCTATTACTATTTTGGTTTCCATAGTGTCGCTGCCAAAAGAACTTCTCGATGTATTAAAATTTGGCGGCAACTTTTTATTGATAATTGCCATGGCAGCTATTGGTTTAAAAGTAAGCTTAAAACAGCTGATTGACTCAGGCCAAAAAGCAATGAAATTCGGTGTACTTATTTTCGCAATTCAACTTGTGATTATTTGGTTGTTGCTAATGCTTTTCTAATCTTAAACAAGTTATTTATTTTCTAGTATGGCTATATCCTCATTGGCAAATGATAATTCTTTGGTACGGTAACAAATCGATGTTCTAAAAATATTTTTAGTCACATTATTCGTTTGAGAAGATTCTCGTCCATAATATTTTACCCGTTCCTCATCGTTGGCAAAGATTAGATATCGTTGTCCTTTTTTAAATTCAAAACCACAATCTCCATGTCCAAAACCCGTTCTAATAATTACAGTATCAATCCCTACACCTCCTTTATAATTTTTAATTACTTCAGTTCTATAATCAGCCTTTTGGATTGTTGTAAAATTGACATCGGATATCCAGTCAGGAAAAACCATGGTAGAATTTATTATCCCCTTATTTAGAACAATGGCAAACCAAGAGACTGCCACACTAGTATCCGACCATATTGTGACTACTTTAGCATCTAGTATTTTTCCAGTAACGACTAAGTCTGCATTATGGATAGCCTTTTTGACTTCCAGTATATTAGAACAACGGCAAGCTGATGAATCCACCCCCAATCCTAGCAAAACAAGCATTATTATAAAAGATTTAGAAAAATACAAATCGTTCTAAAGATACGAATCTGCTTTGGCTTTCTAATGTATTGAAATAAACAGTCAAAATAACTGACATTCTATGTTGAATAACCCTCACTTTAGTAAAGCAAATTCTATCTTTGCACTCTTTACAAGTTATGTCAGATGCCATAAAACACGAATGCGGGATTACCTTCATTCGCCTACGCAAGCCCATCTCATTTTACCATGAAAAATATGGTACGGCACTCTACGGACTCAATAAATTATATCTCCTTATGGAGAAACAACATAACCGTGGGCAAGATGGTGCAGGGATCGCTTCGGTAAAACTGGATGTACAAGATGGTTATCCATATGTGTCCCGAAAACGAAGTATCAAAAAACAATCTATCGCAGATATTTTTGGAACAGTCAATGAGGAAATGGAAGAGTTGCAAAAGCAATTTCCAGATATTTTAAATAGGCCCGACATGCTCAAAGGCCATTTAAAAGCGTTAGGAGAAGTAATGATTGGTCACCTTCGATATGGAACACAGGGAAGAAACAATATAGATTATTGTCACCCGTTTTTAAAGTCTGATGTAGAAAAAGAAAAGAACATTGTCCTGGCCGGAAATTTTAACTTGGTCAACACGAAAGAGCTGCATCAATATCTTCCGGAAGAAGTTTTAAATAATGCGAACTTAGACAGTGATTTAGCTGCCATGATGGAAACCATTCATCATAAGTTGCGAGAAAATATTGAAGCAAACGGAAAAGCAAACTGGAAAGAAGTACTAAGCCAAAGCAATGCGCTATTTGACGGTGGCTATGCAGTGGCTGGAATGGTAGGTGATGGTGAAAGTTTCTGCTTTCGAGATGCACATGCAATTCGACCCATGTTTTACTACATCTCTCCTGAGATCATTGTAACTGCTAGTGAACGTCCAGCCATTATGACGGCCTTTAATGTACAACAAGAAGAAGTAAAAGAATTACCAGCGGGTCATGCTCTATTAATTGACAAAGCGGGCAACTACACCTTGGAACGAATCCTGCCTGAAGCCGAACGGCTTTCTTGTAGTTTTGAGCGCATTTATTTTAGCCGTGGTAGCGATGCAGACATTTATGAAGAACGAAAAAATTTAGGTCGTCAGCTATCGCAAAAAGTACTAGAGATGATTGACTTTGATTTAAAGAATACCATTTTCTCTTTTATACCCAATACTGCCGAAACATCTTTCTTTGGTTTGATAAAAGGCGCCGAAGCTTATTTGAATAATATAAAAGTAGACCGCATAAAATCATGGGACGAAGTAACTGATGAGAAGCTTCAAGAAATGATTCACAGAAGAGTACGGATTGAAAAAATAGCAATAAAGGATGTAAAAATGCGAACCTTTATCACGCAAGACAGTGCTCGTAAAGAAATGGTTCAACACGTTTATGACATTACCTATGGTAAAGTAAGACGTGGCATTGACACCTTGGTTGTGATTGATGATTCTATTGTGCGCGGCACAACACTTCGTGAAAGTATCATTAGAATGTTAGACCGATTGGGACCAAAACGAATCATAGTAGTCTCTAGTGCTCCTCAAATCCGATACCCCGATTGCTATGGAATTGACATGAGTAAAATGGGTGAATTTATTGCCTTTCAGGCGGCTATGCAGTTACTGCAAGAAAGTGAACATGCCAATTTACCAAAAGAAGTTTATGCCAAATGTTTGCAAGCTGAAAAAGCCAATAAATTAGATAGTGAGAATTTTGTCAAAGAGATTTACGCCAATTATGACCCCGATCAGATCAGTGCAAAGATTGCAAAAATGCTTAAAGAAGATGATGTCAATGCCAAAGTAAATGTGGTCTATCAGCGTATTGAAGGTTTGCACAAAGCTTGTCCGAACAATAAAGGTGATTGGTATTTTACTGGTGACTACCCTACCAAAGGTGGTAACGTGGTAGTGAATAAAGCCTTTATGAATTACATGGAAGGAAAAACAGAACGGGGGTATTAAATAGATTTTATTGTTGAACAATTATTATCCAACGATAAAAAGTTAAAACTAAAATTAAGAATGATAAACTTCGAAAAATTCACATTAGACAATGGACTCAAAGTTCTTTTTCACAAAGACGACAGCACCCCGATGGCGGTGGTTA
>CAYMFF010000075.1:0-11810 GCA_964389575.1 uncultured Chitinophagaceae bacterium | reverse complement strand
ATAGTGCAATTAAAAACGAAACAAAATACAATCTATAAAAAACTCATTCTTTCACCTTAAGCAAAACCTACCGTTTATCACCAATGGAATCACTTCTCATTTTTTGTAATGAAAAAAGCCTCTGCTGTTGTATTTTCGGCAAATGAAATTTTTACAATACGTTTTTGCATTGCTCTTTATCAGCGGTGCTACCTATGCACAAGATGATTTGGTAAAGTCATTAGATAAAAACAAATCTGACAAATCCAAGGAAAAATATAAGTTCAAAACCATTATAAATTTGGAATCGTCTCCTGTGAAAAATCAGGGGAGTAGCGGGACCTGCTGGAGCTATTCAGGAAATTCTTTTCTTGAGAGTGAAATGCTAAGAAATGGAAGTGGTTTTGTAGATATATCAGAAATTTACACGGCACGATGTGCTTATATTGAACGGGCAAGAAATTACGTGCGTATGCACGGAAATGTTGGTTGGGGAGATGGTGCCGAATTACATGATGTAGTTCAAGTGTACGATAAATATGGAGCCTTGCCTTATTCAGCTTATACAGGTTTAAACTATGGAACTGAAATGAATCGTTTTGGCGAAATGCAGGCAGCCTTAGAAGGTTTTTTACAAGGGATTGTAAAAAATAAAAACCGAAAGCTGACCAAAAATTGGATGCCTGCTTTCATGGCTGCGTTGGATGCCTATTTAGGAAAAGTTCCAGAAAGTTTTGACTACAAAGGCAGAACCTACACACCGCAGACTTTTGCCGATGAAGTGGTAGGGTTAAGTGCTGATGATTATGTAGAGTTATCTTCTTTTTTATATGCGCCTTTATACAAACCAACCATGCTAATGGTTCCGGATAATTGGAGTTTGCAAAGTGTATGGAATGTGAGAATGAATGAACTTTCTGAATCAGTAGATAACGCATTGGAAAAAGGTTATACGGTGGCTTGGGCAACGGATGTAAGTGAGCGTTCTTTTAGTTGGAAAAACGGAGTCGCTATCGTTCCTGAAAAAGACTATGGTAAAATGAGTGTGAAAGAAAGAAAAACAATGTTTGATGGTCCGAAAACAGAGAAAAATATCACGGCGCAAGATCGTGAAGATGCTTTTGACAACTACACAACAACCGATGATCACGGGATGCACATTGTAGGATTAGCCGAGGATCAAAATGGTAAAGAATATTATATGGTGAAAAATAGTTGGGGTGAAAAAAATGACTACAAAGGTTATTTGTATGTTTCTAAAACATTTTTTGAATACAAAACCACCGCTATTTTATTAAATAAAAACGCATTGCCAAGAAGTTTGAAAAGAGACCTAGGCTTCTAAAAAATAATTATAATTTGTAAAGCCCGATTCGTTATGAGTCGGGTTTTTTATTGCTTATCACCAACGTAAATAAACATCGCCACGCTGACGATAAACGATTCTTAATTGTGGATTGGCGTTCATTAAAGAACCCGGGAGCAAAAGGTATCGGTCTACGTACAGTGTGAACAATCCCGTAAGATTAATAATATTATCGGGAACCCGTAAGTTGGGACCACAAAAAGCCAGATTTAATTCCATTAAATTACTCAAATCACAAATAGATTCAGGAATAGCGCTCAAGCTGTTTTTTCCAATTGATAGGTGGGTCAAATTTTGCAAATTACCCAAGCTCTGTGGTAATGATTTTAGTTTGTTTTCGCCTATCGTTAAATATTCCAGCTTTTGTAATCTCCCAATAGATTCAGGTAACTTTTGTAGCCGATTTCCATCTACATATAGTTCCACTAAGTTTTTTAGATTTCCGATGCTTTCTGGAAGTTCGGTAAGATAGTTGGAGCGGATGGAAAGTATTTTCAAATTTTTTAATTGCCCAATTTCTTCTGGCAGATATTGGATTTGATTACTTGAAATATGAAGTTCCGTTAGGTTTCTTAGATCACCAATTTCAGGCGGTATGGTATCCAAACCATTTCGAACAAGATATAGCTTTCTAAGATTACTCAGTCGTGAAATACTTGGAGGCACTTCGTCGAGCGCTTTATTTACAATGCGTAGCTTTTTATGTTTTCTTGGGCTTCTTAAGGCATCAACAAAAATTTTATCACCTGCACATGAAGAAATGATTATGCAAATAAAAAAGCAAGAAAGAATATTTTTTATTTGTGGCATGTGCTTAAAGATACGGACATTTAAAAAATTAAAGTTTACTAAGTTGATTATTATGAATCTTGCTTAAAAAAATTAATGCGCAAATTGCTCCTATTGTTGCATAGAACATATCAGATTGCGTATCCCAAACATAACCTTGAGTTCCTAAAAAGGCTTCAGCATCTTCTCCGGTGAGAAGCGCAACGCCCCATTCAATAAATTCATAGGTCACACTAATGGCCATAGCAATGCAAACAATAAGTACGTTACGCCAAGTTGTAAAATTGATTACTTTTTTCCGAATCAAGATTTCTCTGGCAATCATAGCCGGCACAAAACCTTGTGCAAAATGTCCTACCTTATCATAATTATTTCTATCCGAACCGAAACATTCTGCTATTCTATCGAACAAAGGAACTTCTGCATAGGTGTAGTGCCCACCGACCATTAAAATAATACAATGAATTAAAATGAGTACGTAGAGCAAATTAGTCAAAGGGAATTTTTTCCGAGTAAACAATAATACCATTAGACCAATTATAGCCGGCGCTACTTCGAGTATCCAAGTGAAATAATCATGTGGCTGGATGCCAGACCAAATCAGTACAACAAAAAAAATAATGAGTAAGGGAATTCGATTTTTCATAATTTGATGAGAAATTAAAGTTAGCAATTTAAATTTCTAACGCAAGTTTTCTAATTCTATCAGAAATAATCTATCTTTAGCCAGAATGGAATATTTTAATTCGCTGGAGCCCCTGTTGCGAACGTTTTGGTACATAGCCCTTCCCGTTAGCTTAATTTTTTTAATTCAAACCGTAATGGTTTTTGTTGGGGTCGACAGTTCTGATGGCATTGAGGCAGACTTTGATGGTGATTTTGATGGAGACAGCGGTGCGGGTCAAATTTTTACCTTTCGCAATCTAATTAATTTTTTAATTGGCTTTTCTTGGACAGGTGTTCTGTTCTTTGATGATATTTCTAATAAATCCTTGCTTGTTTTTATAGCCGTTTTGATTGGCCTCGCTTTTGTAGCGCTTTTCTTTTTTGCTATGAAGCAAGTTAAAAAATTGGCTGAGGATAATACGTTCAATATTCAAGATTGTCGAGGAAAATTGGCCGAGGTATATCTTAGAATTCCGCCAAACTATTCTGGGAAAGGAAAAGTACTAGTCAGTGTAAAAGGAAGTACGCATGAAATGCAAGCCGTCACAACCTCCTTAGAACAATTAGAAACTGGCTCCATGGTTCGGGTTATCGCCATAGAAGATGACTCAATTTTAAAAGTAGAAAAAGTAAAATAAATGAATCCAATATTTATCATCCTTATTGCAGTCGTAGTACTATTTGTAACCATAGTTGCATTAATCTCGCGCTACAAACGTTGTCCTTCCGATAAAATTCTTGTAGTGTATGGGAAAACCGGTGGCGCATCAGCCCGATGTATTCATGGTGGTGGTGCATTTATTTGGCCCGTAATTCAAGACTATGCTTATTTAGATTTAAAACCAATTTCTATTGAAGCTGATTTGACCAATGCCCTGAGCTTACAAAACATACGTATTGATGTTCCCTGTCGTTTTACGATTGCCATCTCTACAGAGGCGGATACGATGAATAATGCGGCAGAGCGTTTGTTAGGATTGACACCTGATCAAATTCAAGAACTGGCAAAAGATATTTTGTTTGGTCAGTTACGTTTGGTAATTGCCACTATGACGATTGAAGAAATTAATACCGATCGTGATAAATTCTTGGAGAATATTTCTGTGAACGTAGATACGGAGCTGAAGAAAATTGGTCTAAAACTTATCAATGTAAATGTTACGGATATTCGTGACGAGAGTGGCTATATTGAAGCATTAGGTAAAGAAGCAGCTGCCAAAGCAATTAATGAGGCGAAGGTCAGTGTGGCTGAGCAAGAAAAAATTGGGGAAACTGGGTCAGCAAAAGAAAACCGAACGAAGGATATCGAAATTGCGGAAACAGAAAGAGATCGTGATGTAAAAATAGCCGTTACACAAAAAGATAGAGAAGTATCAATTGCAGATGCCAAGAAAGATGAATCTATTGGTAAAGCAGAAGCAGAAAGAGACCAACGGATTAAAACGGCTGAGGCCAATGCGATAGCCGTTAAAGGAGAGAATGAATCTAAAATTGAAATTGCCGACTCTGATGCAGTACGAAGAGAGCGTGAAGCAGAAGCATTAAAAATTGCAATGAGTGCTGAGAAAGTACAAAGCGCAAAAGCACTAGAAGAATCTTACCAAGCTGAAAAAGCAGCGGAGGAAGCAAGAGCAGAGAAAGTTCGTTCTTCTCAAAAAGCAAATGTGATTGTGCCAACAGAAATTGCGAAACAAAAAGTAGTAATTGATGCTGAAGCAGAAGCTGAGCGTATTCGTGTAAATGCAAAAGGTGAGGCCGATGCCATTTTTGCCAAAATGGATGCAGAAGCTCGTGGTTTATTTGAGATTCTCACAAAACAAGCTGAAGGTTATGACCAAGTGGTAAAAGCTGCAGGCGGTGATGCTGGTAATGCATACAATTTATTATTAATCGAGAAACTTCCTGAGCTTGTAAAACTACAAGTTGAGGCGATCAAGAATATCAAGATCGACAAAGTGACTGTTTGGGATAGTGGTGGCGGAAAAGATGGAAGTGGTTCTTCTACAAGTAATTTTATCTCGAACCTTTACAAATCGGTACCACCATTAAATGAAATGTTCGGTCAAGCTGGTTTAACACTACCTAAATATCTGAAAGAAGATTTAAAAGATATACAAGCTGCTGTGGATGTGAAGGTTAAAGAAGAGACGCATCGTCCTAGTCCACCAGCTCCTGCTGAACCCGAAGATGATACAGAAACTACTGAAGAGTAGATGAACTCCGAGGCGAAAGTGATTGACAGCCACGAGCGAAACCGCTTAAACAAAAAGGTGATGCGTGGTATGGAAAAAGGATACCCTGAGCAAGCGATGGTCGATGATTTATTAGACGAAGGTCTTAATCGAGAACAGGCTGAAGAAATTGTGTTTTCAGTTTACGGCCACATGAAAACGTTCGAAAGTAATTATGCAAATAATATGATAGCCATTGGAATTGTATTAACTATTGTGGGTGTTTTTATTTTGTATTTAATTTTTCAAGCGAATCCTACTCGTATTTTTAAAATTATGCTGTTGCCCTTTGTGGCAGGCATCATTAGTTTAGTAGGCGGTCTTATTCTGAAGTTGAAATAGGTTAGCCTTCTTCAATAGTCACCCAAAAGTTTTCTATTCCTGCTTTGCGCACTAGTTCATTCAATATTTTAGCATTGTCTGGGTGAAGTCGAACGCAACCGTGGGATGCTTTGTTTCCTAAACGTGGAATATTACCCCGTGTTGTTCCATGCAAAGCATAACCGCCTTTAATAAAAATGGCATACGGCATATTGCCTAATCCATTATAGTTCCCACCCGGGTATTTTTTACTCGTATATTTTTGAAAAATGGGACCACTCGGTTGCATGTCAAAGGCAGGTGTTTCATGCCGGGTGGAGCCCGTAGATACTTTAAATGTGTCCGCTATTTCACCATCTATATAAAGGTAAAGTCGTTGGTCACTTTTGCTCACGCGAGCCCAAACTCTACTCTCTATTTGTCCTGTTTTTTTCTCATGCGTTATGGCAAGAATAGAATCTTTATCATGAAGTTGTTTCAAATTATAACGTAAAGCTTTAATCTCATCTGTTGTGATTTTTCGAATGTCGTTTGTGAAACTATCTCTCGGGTTTGAAATTGTGGTATCCATAAAAACGAATTGGTCCAAACTAATCGTGTCGTTAATTCCTTTTTCTTTAATTACAGCACTGTCTTTTTCATAGATGTGTTCTAATGAATCTAATAATACTGCTACACTATCTTTTTCCGGATCAAATTTATCACTATCAAAAAGATCTGTTGTATCTGACAAGTCAACGGTTGTCAAGCTATCATGCATCACCTCATGTTTTATTTCTTCGTAATTAAGAGCTGGTTTATTCTCGTCTTTACATGAATATAGTGCAATAGACAAGAGAAGTAATATGGATAATTTACGAAACATAAAAAGGCATTATTTGATGGCAAAGTAAAGTAAAAAATATGTCTTTTAATTTTAAGATAGAATATAGATTCGAGGACGTTAAATGCTTTACTTTATTTATATATTTACGGTCCGAATCATGTTTACCAAAGAAGATTTTAACAGTATTTCTAAAAGGAAAGAATTATTTGCCTTGGCAAAGGAACGGAGTGTGTCGGTAGGTAAATATGAACGAATAATAGATTACACTGATGAATTGAGAATGTTGCAAGCCCAACTGGTTAATCTACAACAATGGATTGTACAACATCAGCAACGGGTTGCTGTTATTTTTGAAGGGCGTGATGCGGCTGGAAAAGGTGGTTGTATTAAACGTTTTGTTGAACACTTAAACCCACGGGCAATGCGAGTAGTGGCACTGAATAAACCCACCCAAGTGGAACGCGGCCAGTGGTTCATGCGACGGTATATCAAGGAATTGCCCAATCCGGGTGAGATTGTATTTTTTGATAGAAGCTGGTATAACCGGGCAGTTGTAGAACCCGTAATGGGTTTTTGTACAGATGGAGAGTATCGCCAATTTATGGCGCAAGTGCCAAGTTTTGAGAATATGCTTTATGAAGATGGAGTTGTTGTACTTAAATTTTGGTTTTCTATATCCAAAGAAGAACAACAAAAACGATTTAGAGCAAGAATCGATAATCCATTAAAGTCTTGGAAGTATAGCCCCGTAGATGAAAAAGGACAAGAGCTTTGGGATGAATATACCTATTATAAAGAACAAATGTTTTCAAAAACACACACGACCTTTTGTCCATGGACTATTGTAAAAACAAACAGTAAAAAATTGGCACGTCTGCATGCTATACGACATGTGCTCTCACAATTCGATTTTTTGGAAGATAAAAAAGAGGCTCTTGAACTATTGCCAGATCCGAATATTATTTTACGATATCATAGACTCGTGGAACAAATTGATACTTAAATTATGGGAACGAAAGATATAGAATTGCGACCAGAAGATTTAGAGATTTTAAACTCGCCCGCTGGGTTAAAAAACCTCTTCGCATATCCCAATGTAAATGTTGAGTGGACCTTGAACCGTTGTGCTTACGATAATGAATTGAAATCTTTGCAGGCCGAATTTGTAAAATTACAAGAATGGGTGATCCGTCAAGAAAAGAAAGTGGTGGTATTGTTTGAAGGGCGCGATGCGGCTGGAAAAGGAGGCGCCATTCGCAGAATGACAGCACATATTAATCCTCGTTTTTTTAGGATTGAAGCGCTGCCCAAACCAACAGATGAAGAGCGGGGACAGTGGTATTTTCAGCGTTATGTAAATCGTTTGCCTAGAGAAGGAGAAATGGTTTTCTTTGATAGAAGCTGGTATAATCGAGCTGTTGTGGAACCAGTAAATGCTTTTTGCACCGCCGAAGAATACGAGGTTTTTATGGGACAGATTAATGAATTTGAACGGATGATTTTAGAATCAGATATTTATTTGCTCAAAATTTATTTTTCGATAAATAAAGAAGAACAAGCCAAGCGATTTGAGGATATTAAATCCAGTCCTTTGAAAAAATGGAAGATGTCTGTTGTAGATGAACGAGCGCAAGAGTTGTGGGATGAATATACGAAGTATAAGCTCCGAATGTTTTCGCATACAGATAATGAGCAGGCGCCATGGAAAATTATTAAGGCCAATAAAAAAACATTTGCGCGCTTGGAGGCTATTCGTTATGTCTTGGATAGCTTGCCGTATAAATCGTAATATTCCATATAAATAGAGCTAATAGAAATTAATCATTGGATTGGGCTGTATTCCGTACATTTAAGTTTATGCTTACGGCTTCGCTCATTTTTCTTATTTGTGGGGTACTCTTATTGAGTTATTTTTTTGATATTTCGGCAAAATTTACTCGTGTGCCTTCGGTTATTCTACTGATATTGTTGGGATTGCTTATTTCGATAGTCTCAAAAAAAATGAATGTCCCACAAATTGACCTGAGCCAAATGATACCTGTGCTTGGCACATTTGGGCTTATCTTGATTGTATTGGATGAGTCTTTTGAAATTCACTTAGATAAAAAACAATTACCCGTTATCAAGAAATCGCTCATAGTGGCTGTTGTGCCAATGTTTATCTTGACATTACTGGTTACAACGGCATTCTGTTATTTTAAGGATATTGACTGGCATACAGCAATAGTAAACGCAATTCCTGTTTCTATCATTAGCAGTGCTATTGCTATTCCTAGTGTATCACACTTAAAAAAAAGAATTCGAGATTTTGTAACCTTTGAAAGTAGCTTGTCTGATATTATAGGTGTCGTATTATTCAATTTTTTTGCACTCAATGCTGTATTCAATGGTGAAACGTTTTTGATTTTTTTTGCGCAAACTGCGCTGATGATTATAATTTCATTAGTGGCTAGTTTGCTGTTATCTTTTTTACTTTCTAAAATTGATCATCACATTAAGTTTGTGCCGATAATTGTTTTAGTCATTTTAATTTATGAATTAGCCAAAGTGTACCATTTGCCAGCCCTTATTTTCATTTTAATTTTTGGCATTTTTATCGGCAACTTAGATTTGATAAAACGAAAGACTTTCGTCAAGTTATTACACCCAGAAAAAATGCATGAAGAAGTAGTTGACTTCAAGAATATAGTGGCTGAAGGTACGTTCTTAGTGCGTACTTTATTCTTTGTGGTTTTTGGTTATTTAATCGATCTAGAAGAATTGCTTAATATCGAAACCATTGAGTGGTCTATTGGTATTGTGATAGGGATTTTTCTTGTAAGAATAATTCAATTAAAGCTTATTAAATTACCAGTGTTTCCGTTGCTTTTTGTTGCGCCGCGTGGGCTGATTACTATTTTATTATTTCTAGCCATACCCACTAGTATGTCTTTTTCGTTAGTCAATAAATCGTTGATCATACAAGTAATCATTATTACAGTTTTTGTTATGATGATTGGGATGCTTTTTTATCGTGAGAAAATAGATGAAACTCAAGAATTAACAGACTCGCATGACGAACTTAATGATATCGAACCAATCGCTTCTATTGATTTAGGTGAACAATAGATTTTTCTTTGGTGAATTTCGTATTTTGGTCTGAGAATAGAAATGTCACTACCTTCTAACATACTATTTCGAACGGCTAAACTGAACAATGAGCATTTGCAAAATTATATTGCTTACTATTATTTTCAGGAAGCGCCGAAAGACAACGGTTTACAGGAGTACGTATTTTACCCGCATTTTAAAAATGCACTGACGATTTACAAAGGGTCTAGACTAGAAAAGACCAATAATGGAAGTATTTCCGAAAAATCTATTGATCGAGACGAATTACATTATAATTATATCTGTGTGCAACAACAATGCTGGCATACGCAAATTAAAACCCCTTTTAATCGGATTGGAATTGTGTTTCAGCCTCTAGGGATTAATCATTATTTACCGCTTCCCCTGAGCCAATATATTACCAGGGATTATGTATTTCAGTTCGATTTTTTAAGCGAAAAATGAATGAGATTATGCAAAAAGTTTTTGAAACAAAAGACTCTGCTCTTCAAGTAAAATATTTGGATAGTGCAATGAGTAAGTTGTTCATAGGGTTTTCAAATTCAGTATTAAAGAAAGCAGTGCAGATTATTTTAGATGCAAATAATAAGTTGCCAGTAACGTCTTTAGCCAAAAAATTATCAGTGAGTGACAAAACATTGCTTCGTCATTTCAAAAAGAATTTACATTGCTCCACGAAGGATTATATATCCGCTGTTCAATTCAGGAAAGCACTGAATACGTATAAATTATCAACTCATTCTAAAACATTTACAGAGCATGCTTACCAGCATAATTATTATGACCAAGCAGATTTTATTAACCACTTTCGAAAAATTACAGGCTTTAGTCCTACTAAATTATTCAAAATGTTAGAGCACATTGGTGAAGAAGATACCATCTGGGCTAGGTTTTAACATTCGGTGTCCTTTTTTTCCAATTTTAAAATTTGTATTCGTTTTTACTTTGTATTCTAACAAAACAGATATACCATGAAAAAAGTAATTGCCTTATTTATTCTTATAATTTCCATGCTTCTACATTCTCTGCCATCGTTTTCTCAAACATGGACAAAGATTGATTGCGGAACCGAGTTCAACTTAGCGCTAAAGTCTGATGGTACTTTGTGGAGTTGGGGCTATAATGCTAATGGTCAATTGGGTATTGGAAATACAACAACCCAAAATATTCCAACTCAGATTGGGACAGATAATGATTGGACTGATATTGCTGCCGGAGCGGTTCATTCATTAGCCGTAAAAAGTAATGGAACATTATGGTCTTGGGGTG
Source organism: uncultured Chitinophagaceae bacterium (assembly GCA_964389575.1). GTDB lineage: Bacteria > Bacteroidota > Bacteroidia > Chitinophagales > Chitinophagaceae > JAGNRR01. Next base: position 1,252 of record CAYMFF010000075.1, on the reverse strand, counting down.
GAAATGGAGTGAATCAACTAGGCAATGGAAATACAAACGATGCCACAGCGCCGATTCAATTGGGTAATGCTACAGATTGGAAAACTGTTGACGCAGGCCAAGCGCATTCTTTTGCAATCAAAACAAACGGAACCTTGTGGGGTTGGGGGTATAATTCAAGTGGTCAAGTAGGAAATGGAACGATGGTGGATGTTAGTACACCGGTTCAAATAGGTCTGGACACAGATTGGAATGAAATTTCAAGTGGAGGTTGGCATACAATGGCCTTAAAAAATGATAGTACGCTTTGGGCTTGGGGAAGCAATGCAAATGGCGAATTAGGATTGGGTAATACAAATTCAGAAATGTCTCCCACACAAGTAGGAAGTCAAACAGATTGGATTGCCATTTCTGCAGGGTTTCAATTTTGTATGGCCTTGCGCCAAGGCGGCGGATTATGGGCCTGGGGTTTTAATGGAAACGATCAGTTGGGTGATGATGGCTTAGGAACAACCGTCACCAGTCCCACAACTATTGAACCCACACAAAACTGGAAAAAAATTGCAGCAGGACCCTCTTTTGCTTACGCCATTAAAAATGATGGCGGATTATATTCCTGGGGGTTTAATAATTCTGGTCAGCTGGGACAAGGTAATACCATCAATGTGAGTACTGTCACGCAAGTAGGCACGGATACAGATTGGGAGGATGTTCAGGGAGCGGAAGGTTTGTTCGCTAATAATTCAGTATTTGGTTTGCATGGATTGGCTATGAAAAACGGTAGAACCGTAATCTGTGCGGCAGGCAGTAATTTTAGTGGACAATTGGGTAATGGTACTATGCAGGATAATTTGACCTTTGATTGTTCAACGGGAAATTTGGCTGTTGGATTAAACGATAAATATGATTTATCTGCTATTACGATTTACCCGAATCCGACATCAGGTATTATCAATGTTGAACTGCCAGATTTCAATGGTTTTGTAAATCTTGAGTTATTCAGTATTGAAGGCAAATCAATCATCATGCAACAAACAAAAGAGCGAAATGCAATATTTGATGGAAGCGCTTTGCCTAAAGGAGTTTACTTATTGCGAATCAAACATCAGGATCAAGCAATATCTCGGAAAGTAATTATCCAATAATAAAGAAAGAGGAACTGTTTCTTTTTTATGTTGGACAGATTACGCTTTAGACACTTCATTTCCTTTAAAGTCATGTATTAAAATTAAAAAAGGGTAGCAATTGCTACCCTTTTTTGTCGGGAGGACAG
>CAYMFF010000074.1:0-12242 GCA_964389575.1 uncultured Chitinophagaceae bacterium | reverse complement strand
GGAGCTTATAAAGGTAGTGCTGCCAATCATCATTATGTAATTGAAAACGTGGTGGATGTGCTCAAAGGGCGCGCACCAATTACCGTGAACGCCTTGGAAGGCTTGAAGGTGGTGGAAATGATTGAAAGAATGTATCGTAAAACCGTTTAGCATGGATATATTATCTCTCATAGGCCGAACCGATTTATTGTTTGTAAACGATATAAATAAAAACGAACAAGAGCTCAAAGAACGCATAGGAGCATCCAAATTTTTGGTCATAGGCGGAGCAGGTTCTATCGGGCAGGCTGTAACAAAAGAAATTTTTAAGCGCCATCCTAAAAAACTGCATGTGGTAGATATCAGCGAAAATAATATGGTGGAATTGGTGCGCGATATTCGTAGCAGTTTTGGTTATATTGATGGAGAGTTTAAAACCTTTGCCTTGGATTGTGGCTCGGCAGTTTATGATGCTTTTATAAAAGCAGATGGGGAATATGATTATGTATTAAACCTATCTGCGCTGAAACATGTGCGCAGCGAGAAGGACCCTTATACGCTGATGCGTATGATAGATGTAAATGTGTTTAATACCGAAAAAACCATTTTACAGTCTATTGCTGCTGGTGCAAAAAAATACTTTTGTGTTTCGACCGATAAAGCAGCGAACCCCGTAAATATGATGGGTGCATCCAAGCGTATTATGGAAATGTTCTTGATGCGCCGTAGCCAAGATGTACCGATTTCTACGGCACGCTTTGCCAATGTAGCTTTTAGTGATGGTTCTTTGTTGCACGGCTTTAATCAGCGTATACAAAAACAGCAGCCCATTGTAGCGCCTAATGATGTGCGACGTTATTTCGTCACTCCGCAGGAGTCTGGCGAGTTGTGTTTAATGTCTACTATTTTTGGCGAAAGCCGTGATGTGTTTTTTCCAAAATTGAGTGAGGCTTTGCATTTGATTTCGTTTTCGGATATTGCGGTAAAGTACTTAGAAAATATAGGTTACCAACCCCATTTGTGCGAAAGCGAAGAAGAAGCCAGAGCGCTTATGAGCACCTTACCTAAACAAAAAAAATGGCCTTGTTTGTTTACAAGTAGTGATACGACGGGCGAAAAAGATTTTGAAGAGTTTTTTACAGAAAACGAAACACTAGACTTGGAGCGTTTTGAAAAGCTAGGCATTATTAAAAATGAGTTGAATATTGAGCTAGAAAAGCTGAAAAAGTTTGAAGCTGAAATAGGCAAAATGAAAGCAGCAAACGCTTGGCATAAAGCAGCGCTTGTGGATTTATTTAATGAGATGATTCCAAACTTTGACCATAAAGAAACGGGCAAGTATTTGGACGCAAAAATGTAGGGAATGGATCAGGTGCAAGAGCTTATACAATTCATTAGAACTACATTTCAAAAGCCAGAGGCTTTTATACCGCTCCATGAACCAACCTTCAACGGAAAAGAAAAAGAATATTTAAACGAGTGTATTGATTCTACTTTTGTATCTAGCGTAGGAAAATTTGTAGATTTATTTGAAGAAAAAATAGCTGCCTTTACGGGCGCTAAACATGCCGTGGTAACGGTAAACGGCACGGCGGCCATTCAAATTTCTTTACTAGCAGCTGGTGTGAAGACGGGTGATGAAGTCATTACCCAACCGCTTACGTTTATCAGCACGGCGAATGCAATTAACTATTGCAATGCCACACCTGTTTTTTTGGATGTAGATAAAGACACGCTGGGCTTAAGCCCCGCAGCCCTAAAATCTTTTCTTGAAAAAGAGACAACGCAAAAGGATGGCTACTGCGTGAATAAACGCACTGGAAAAAAAATTACGGCTTGTGTGCCCATGCACACCTTTGGTCATTCAGCTCGAATTGATGAAATTGTAGCTCTTTGCAAACAGCATCGTATCGTGGTTGTAGAAGATGCGGCAGAATCTTTGGGCAGTTATTATAAGGACCAACATACGGGCACTTTTGGCAAACTAGGCGCTATAAGTTTTAATGGAAATAAAGTAATGACGACTGGCGGCGGCGGAATGATTTTAACCGACGATGAAGCTTTAGCCAAAAAAATAAAACATATGACCACGCAAGCCAAAGTGCCGCATGCTTGGGAATATGTGCATGACCAAATTGGATACAATTATCGAATGCCCAACATAAATGCAGCCTTAGGATGTGCGCAGTTGGAGCAGCTGCCAAGGTTTATAGAACGGAAACGAAAGCTTGCTCAAGATTATAGAATTTTTTGCGAAAAGGCCGGATTACAATTTGTCGTTGAACCTAAAGATACCAAATCGAACTATTGGTTAAATGCCGTCATCCTCAATGACAGAGTCGCGCGAGATGTTTTTTTGAAAAAGACGAATGAAAACAAGGTGATGACGCGCCCTATTTGGGAATTGATGAATCGATTGCCTATGTATGAACATTGCCAAACCGATGGCTTAGAAAATGCGATGTGGTTGGCGGATAGGGTAGTAAATTTGCCAAGTACTGTAATACTTTAAATGACTGAGCTATACATCATAGGAACCGGAGGTGCAGCTAAAGAAATTATTCAATTGGTTGAACAGCTTAATGCATCGAAGCCGCAATTTAGGCTTGAAGGCATTGTGGATGTAAAGCCTGAAAATGACGAGATCAAATTTTTTGGTGAGGCCTATTCGCTTTACGAAGAAACTTTTTTTTTAAAAGAGAAACAAGGAGCTGCTGTAGTTATCGCCAATGGAACGGCTGCTGTTAGAAAAAATATTTTCAATAAATATCAAGGGTTTCAGTTTCCCAATATAATTCATCCGAATGTTGATGTACATAAAACGGTGCGCATGGGGAAGGGGAATATTATAAAAATAGCTTGCGTGCTGACGGTAGATATTGTGCTTGGAGATAATAACTATATCAATAGAGGAGTACAGATCGGCCACGATGTGGTTTTGGGCAGCCATAATGTGTTGAACCCTGGTTCTATTTTATCGGGAGGTGTAGTTTGTGTTGATGCGAATAATTTTGGTGCCCATAGTACGGTGCTGCAGTATTTAACTTTAGGTGATAATAACACCTTAGGTGCGGGCGGTGTGTTGACAAAAAATATTGAGCATGACCAGTTGCTTTTGGGCGTACCAGCAAAAATAAAAGGAGGTAAAGAATGAATAAGGTTTTAATTATAGCGGAAGCAGGGGTTAACCATAATGGCGATATAAACATAGCCAAACAGTTGATTGATGTCGCAGCGGATGCCGGTGTAGATTATGTAAAATTTCAGACCTTCATAGCAAAAAACTTGGTAAGCGAAGATGCTCAAAAAGCAGACTATCAAATAGATAATACGGGCAAGAAAGAAGAGAGTCAGTTCATTATGCTCAAAAAATTAGAGCTTTCAGAAGCCGATCATCATGAATTGATAGCCTATTGCAAATTAAAAGGGGTAAAGTTTTTATCTACTGCATTTGATTTAGAAAGTGTCGATTTACTTACAGAATTGGGCATAGACTTATTCAAAGTACCTTCCGGTGAAATAACCAATAAGCCGTATTTGCAAAAATTAGCTAGTAAGCAAAAGCCTATTATTCTATCTACAGGAATGGCTAATAAAAAAGAAATACAAGATGCGGTTGATGTTTTAAAAGAAGCTGGCATAGAGAAAAATAACATACAAATACTACATTGTAACACGGAGTACCCTACGCCTATGCAAGACGTAAACTTACTTGCTATGCTTGATATTAAAAAAACATTCGGCGTGGAGGTTGGTTACTCAGATCATACATTAGGTATTGAAGTTCCTATTGCCGCGGTAGCCTTAGGTGCAGTGGTGATAGAAAAACATTTTACGATAGATAGAAGTTTGGAAGGTCCTGATCATAGAGCATCGCTGGAGCCAGCTGAGCTGAAAGCAATGGTAGCTGGTATTCGTAATATTGAAAAAGCAATAGATGGTAGTGGAATTAAGGAACCTAGTGTGAGTGAAAAAAAGAATAAAACGGTTGCCCGAAAAAGTATTCATACCGCGCGTGAAATGAATGCTGGAGAAGAAATTCAGTTGAAAGACTTGGTTTGCCTCCGGCCCGGTAATGGAATAAGCCCGATGGAAATAGATACTATTCTAGGTAAAAAGGTTCTTAAAAAATTAGATGCATTTTCACTCCTTAAAAAAGAAGATGTAAAATGAAAATTGGAGTATTAACAAGTTCAAGAGCTGACTATGGTATTTATCAATCGTTGTTGATGGGGTTAAGCCATGACGCCACTTTTGATTTGCATATTATTGTTTTTGGTATGCATGTTATGCCAAAGTTTGGTAATACGATTGAGCATATTCGTACGGATAACTATGGTCAGTTGCATGAACTTGGTGGATTGCTAGAAACGGACGATACGGTATCAATTGCTCAGTCCTATGCCCAAGTGTGTAATGTATTTGCCAACTTTTATAATCAAAATGAATTTGATGTAGTGATTGCATTAGGTGATCGGTATGAAATGAACGCGGCAGTGCAAGCTGGGGTTCCTTACAATATAAAGTTTGCTCATCTTCATGCGGGTGAAACAACATTGGGTGCAATAGATAATATATACAGGCATCAAATAAGTTTAGCGTCTGATATTTTATTTACTTCTACAGAAGAATACAAAGTAGAAGCAGCGAAGTATACCAAATCTCCTAATGAAATTTATAATGTAGGCGCGCTTAGTTTAGATGCCTTTGAAGAATTAAAATTTGATAAAGAGGATTTCTTTAAAGAAAAATTTAATATCCCAAATGAAAAGTATGTGCTCATCACCTTTCATCCTGAAACTATCAGAGCTGATGAAAATGTTAAATTTGCTCAAGAGATGTATGATGCACTGTACAAAATTTCTTCAAATATTCACTTGGTCATCACTATGCCTAATGCAGATACGGCAGGCTCAGTGTATCGTGCGCAATTAGAGAAATTGAAAAAAACAATTCCTACTCAAGTAAGCCTGATTGAAAATTTTGGAAAAAGGCATTACTTTAATGCAATGCATTACGCACAGTTTTTATTGGGGAACACCTCTAGCGGAATAATTGAGGCGGCTTCATTTGGCAAATATGTTGTAAACGTTGGTGATAGACAAAAAGGGCGATCTCAAAGCGATAATGTAATGAATTGTAATTTTACGTCTTCCGAGATAATACAAACTGTACAAACAGCAGCTAGAAAGGGAGACTATGAGGGTAATAATGTATATTGTAAGTCAAATGTATCGGAACAAATAATTAATACGATAAAAGAATATTTTGAGAAGTTATAAAGAACATTTAATTCTAAGTGGCACCGCTATAAAGGAAGCGCTGGTGCAGTTAGATACATTGGCCAGCGATGCGATACTGTTTGTGGTAGACGATAATGATAAACTCATCGGCTCCTTAACTGATGGCGATGTGCGCCGTGCACTGATTAAAGATATTAGCACTGCAGAGAAAGTCGATCTTATTATTCAGGCGAATCCAAAACAAATAAAAAAGAATGAGTACGATATTCACAAGGTAATAGAGTATAGAAAGAGTGATTTTAAGATACTCCCCATCGTTGATGAGGACGGCGTGGTAACCAATGTAATTAATTTTAGATTGCTCAAATCCTACCTGCCGGTTGATGCTATTATTATGGCAGGGGGTCGTGGCTCGCGCTTAGCACCACTAACGGATACGATACCCAAGCCATTATTACCCGTAGGCGACAAGCCTATTATGGAGCACAACTTGGATCGGTTGGCACTTTATGGGATTGATGATTTTTATGTTTCCATCCGTTATCTGGGTCAACAAATCATAGATTATTTTGGTAAGGGCGACAGCAAAAATATCAAAATAGAATATCTGGGTGAAGATGAACCCTTGGGTACAATTGGAGCGGTATCTCAGGTTTCAGAATTCCAACATAACTATGTGTTACTTACAAATTCTGACTTGCTGACCAACCTTGATTACGAGCGTTTCTTTTTAGACTTTATGGATAATGATGCTGATATTTCTATAGTAAGTATTCCGTATCGGGTAGATATACCTTACGCAGTGCTGGAAACAAATGACAATGTTATTACAGACTTTAAAGAGAAGCCTACTTATACCTATTACTCCAATGGAGGAATTTATCTTTTCAAAAAAGAAATACTAGAGTCAATCCCAAAGAATACATTTTACAATGCCACTGACTTATTAGACAAAGCCCTAGCTGATAATAAAAATGTAATTTCATACCCACTCTCTAATTATTGGTTGGATGTGGGCAAACCTGCTGACTACGAAAAAGCGCAAAGAGATATTAATCAGATAAAATTTTAGAACTAAATGCTCGCTATTATACCTGCAAGAGGAGGATCAAAAGGGTTGCCTGGCAAGAACATAAAATTGTTAGCCGGTAAACCATTAATTGCACACACAGTTGAACAGGCTCTTAACTCAAAACATGTAACTAAAGTTTTAGTATCAACTGATGATAAAGAAATTGCTAGGGTGGCTTTGGAGTTTGGAGCAGAAGTTCCTTTTATGCGTCCTGCTGAGTTAGCCAGTGACACTTCACTATCAATAGACACTTATATCTATACTTTGGATCAACTAGCGAATGAATACGGTGAAGTCCATGATAATTTCCTCGTTCTTCAACCAACTTCTCCATTACGATCAGCTGAAGACATTGACAAAGCCGTTGATTTATTTCAAACTAAAAAAGCGGATTCCGTTATTAGTTTTTGTGAAGAACATCATTCAATATTTTGGCACAAATATGTTGATTCAAACGGAGTAATTTCACCAATATTTACTAACGAAAAATTATCTAATCGCCAAGAGCTTAAGAAAACATACTACCCTAATGGGGCAATTTATGTTTTTAGATCTGATTTAATTCGACTAAGAAAGTACTATTCGGAAAAGACGTATGTTTACTTAATGGAAAGGCAGTACTCTATTGATATTGATTCTTTAGAAGATTTTGAGTATGCTGAATTTGTAATGAATAAATATGATTAAAGAAAGGAATGTTATTTTTCACGTTGGTTTGCATAAGACAGGTACAAGTTATTTGCAGAATGAGGTTTTTGTAAATTCTGATGAGTTATTATTAATTCGAGGGACAAATAACATACGTCAACTACAAAAATATAAGGATGGGCAAATTGTTTTGTTCTCTGATGAGTCTTTTTCGGGTAATTTGTTCGGCGGAGATTATTTAGGTGATTTTTTTAGGAATATGAAAACCATTGAGAAAATATTTGGCAAGGATGTTAAAATCATTTTTGGTCTTAGGAAACCAGGTGCTCTGATTAAATCGATCTATAAACAATATGTACATGAAGGTGGCACAGAGTCATTTGATTATATCTTTAATTTGAATGATACCGGTTTAATTAAAATTAAGGACTTGTTTTACCAAAATCGAATTGAATATTTAAGGAGCCAATTTAATGATGTGTTTATTTATGAGCAGAGGACGTTGATGAGTAACTTCCAAGAATTTTCTAAAGAGCTTGCCAAATTCATGGGAATTGAGTCTTCCTTTGATATGCCAACAAATGTTAAGAACTCCAATGTTGGAATTAAATCAAATCTTCAATTCAGAACACTTATTTTTTTAAATAGGTTACGGCAAAAAAGGATTACCAGGATTCTGAACAGAACCGGTTTGCATAAACTAACATTCCGTTTTTTTTGTCAAAATATATTGAAGAATGTCAAGTCAAAAAAATTTGAATTTCCCCATGAAGTTATTGAAAGTATAAATTTAGAATCAAAGGAAGATTGGGATTTTGCACTACAAAATTTAAGCTATTCTAAATAATTTTGATAAAAAAAATATTTTCTGATAGTGTAATATATGGATTGGCACCGCAAATTCCGCGCTTGGCAAGTTTTTTAATTTTACCTTTTATTACTCCTTTTTTATCTGAATCAGATTACGGGATTTTTGGAATTGTTACATCTTACGTAGCGATGCTAGCCGCTTTAAAAGATCTCGGTTTGAGGGTAGTATTAAGCAATACTTTTTTTAAGCATAACAATCATATTGTAAAAATATGGGGACAAATTTATGGGTTCCTATATATCTGGAATTTTGCTTTTAGTTTATTGGTTGGGTTAGTGCTTTATTTCATTATACCTAAAGAGGCAGTGGAAAATCGTTGGTTAATAATAATTCTAAATATATTTCCAATTGTTTTTTTTGGGCAGACAAGTAGTCTAGGCCAATTGTTATATCAGTTAAAAAAGAAGCCTTTTCAAGTAGGGATCCGAGCAGCCATTATTGGGTCCCTTGCAGTGGTTCTTAACTATTACACAATTGCAATTCTTAAATTAGGGTATTTGGGTTTTTTTTGGTCTACTTTTTTTAGCATTACAATAGCTAATTTGTCATATTGGCTTCCGTTAAATTTTAGGGAAAGAGTAAAGCCAATTTTTTGTTTCAAGTGGAGATTTATTAGAGATTGTTTAAAAATAGGTTTACCAGTTGTTCCGCATAATATCGCAGGTTATTTTCAATCATCATCTGACCGTATAGTGATGGAAAGACTGAATGTATCAACTCCTGAAATAGGGAGTTATAGTTTTGCCGCAAATTTTGGAAATCTCTATAGTTCTGTTAATACTGCAATCAATACTGCTGTTAACCCATATATGCTAGAGTATTATAAAAATGAAGAGGACCTTAAGGCAAGAAACATTGTATTTTTATGGCAGGTTTTTATTCTCTTTATTTGCTTTATTTCATGTATTTGGTTGAAAGAGATATTTCAATTATTGATAAAAAATGATAGTTTAGCAACTTTGTATCCTATTACAATAATATTGATAATGGCTCAAGCTTATAGACCAATGAGCGCCGGAAGCTTAAAAAAGCTTTTTTTTCTTAACAAAACGAATCAATTATTTAAGGTTACACTTACAGCAGGGATTGTCAATGTCGTTGCTAATTTAATATTTATACCAATTTATGGTTATGTATTCGCCGTATTTTCTACCTATTTTACCTATTTATTACAAGGTTACATATTTTATGTCTTCAAGTCGTTTAAGGAAGCTAATTCTGTAAAATTTTATCCTTTGATATGGATTAGCCTGCAGATTGGATTGAGTATAATAGTATATTTTATGAGAGATATTGTTATTTATCAAAAACTAGTTATCAGTCTAGTGGTATTGGTTTTGGCTAGTTTGGCATTATTTAAAATTTCAAAGAAGCTTTAATTTAGGATACTGAGTAATTTTGTATGACACGTAAAGAATTTATAGAACTGATTGTAGAAATCGAATCGGAATATGATACCTCATTACTAAAGGTGAATGGGATTAATTTCTGGCCATTAATGAGAAGGTCATTATTTACTCTTTTTTTTTCTACTTATACTGACTCCTCATCTTCCGATACTTCCGGTAAGAGACTAAAGCGCTATTTATCATATTTATTAACGCTGGCCGTCTATCCTCTTCAACTAATCAAGTTAAGCATTTTGAAAAAAAGTAAGGTTGAAATGGATGTTTTATTCACTGGTGATAAAAGCCAACATCTGATTCATGATGGCATTAGTGTAAATAGGTTTTTGTATCCATTTCGGTTGTACAACAAACAGCATATCATAACTGACAGTTATTTAAATACAAGGGAAATGATACTACCTGTTGACCAATACAACTTAAATGTAAAGTCATTTATACTCTTCGAATTACTTCGTTTTAAATTTAAGAAAATTGCTTTGCAATCCGATACTCAGGAGCTTATGAGCGCAATAATTGAAAGAGTAAGCAAGGACGCCAAAATTGACCTTTTAAGGGCGAAGAGTATCGTATTGAGTAGTTTAAAAAATACATTGGCTTCCAATATTTTTTTTACGAAACTGCTCCCCATTATCGGGGTAAAGAAGGTATTATCAGTTAGTTACTACGGTACTGAGATCTATGGTTTATTTGCTGCCTGTAAAAATTTATCAATTCCTACTGTTGATATTCAACATGGTGGACAAGGAAACTTACATTTGGCTTATTCGAATTTTACCAAGATTCCATTGGAAGGATATCATATGTTGCCAAAATATTTTTGGGTGTGGAATTTAGAATCAGCCAATGAAATTAACACTTGGTCGCAGAATCAAAAATATCATAGCGTAATTACCGGAGGTCAACCTTGGCTTAGCAGTCAACTGTCTGGTAAATTTAATAAAAAGCATCGAAATAGGAATATATTATATACCATGCAGTTCCCTTCTTTGGGCGAGTTTGAGTTATCACTTATGAGTCAAACGGCTAAAAATTTTCTTTGGTATCTCAAGCCGCACCCCATCTGGGAAAATGAGTTAGATGAGTTAAAAGAAAAAATTGCTGCCCTGCCATATGCAGATAAAATTCAGTTACTGCCGCCCGGAGCTTCATTGGTGAAGTATTTATATCAAAGCGATATCCATATATCAAAGTATTCTGGATCTATTATTGAGGCAAATTTATTAGGGGTTTATTCAATAATTATAGATCCGATAGGGATAAGCACATTTCAAGATTTAATAGAGAAAGGTTCCGCATTCAGGTTTACAGATCAAGATTCCAATTTCTTGTCTTTGACCGAGAATATACTTGAGCTGCCAAGTTTACCTATTTCCGTATTAGATTTGGATGAAATTTGTAGCTTGTATAATAGTATTGAATAAAGATAAAGTGTTAAGCACCATGCAAAGTATCAAAATAATAAATGAAAAATAAAGTAATAATTTTTATAGACACATTTAGGTCTAAGAATCAATTGCAATAAATTTTATTGATAAGCTACGCTTACCTTCAATTCTGTCTTTTTGGTTTTTAGTCAAATTTGCCGCAACCATGATCTAGTAACCTAAAGTTGATGTATTGCATACTTTTTGCCTAAATTGATAATTGTTTCAATATTTAGCTTTTACCATTTCGAATTCTGGACATGATTTTTTCGTAAAAATTTAGCTGCCTATAGTGACTAATATTGTAAATTAAAAATAATAAAAAGGCCGCGGCTTTAATATTAGATAATATGTTAATTATTCAACATGATAGAAGAACCTTTAAGAAGAACAAAAATAATTTCATTTCTTAGCGAAGTAAAGCGAAAGAATATTACACAAATAGAAGTAATAAATGAACTTGGCATGCATATTGACTATTTTGTTACCGAGGGGCTAGTTAATAGCCAAGTAATAGTTGGCAGATCGAATTCGGTGATTCCATTATCAAATAACTTTTTCAAACGTTTGAGACAAGTCTATAACTATTTTTCAAAAAATAAGAATTATGTAAATCATATAGAACTCTTTGGTGGAGGACGATTTGGGTTTGTTTATGCTTTAATAGCTAAGATTTTTGGTTTTAAAATCTTATTGATAGAACGGGGCGCTATGAATGAATTTATTAAGAAGAAAAATCGATTTTCACTGTTGCGCTTTTCATCTTATGTGCAATATAAACTTGCTGACATTTGTTGGTATAAAGAGTATTACATGCTTCAGTATTTAGAAAAACTCAAAGTCAAGAATTTGAATTTTATACCAAACAGTATTGGCCATCATGATTTTAAAGAAAAAACTGGATTTTTGGACAATAAAGTTGATTATCTCTGGGTCAATCGAGTAATTCCCGACCGACATATTGACTGGGTGATTACACTTGCCCGGAAGAAAGAGTTTGCTAATTCAAATTTTGCTATTTATGGCTTTTTAAATGATCAATTCTCAATACAGAAAAGAAAAGAAATACAAAAAATGAGACTAAAAAATGTTCAACTTTTTGGTTATGTTGATGATTTATCTGCTGTTTATTTAAGTGCAAAGTACTTTTTGTTACCCGCGAATATTGTCTTTGGCAATAACTCTTTATTCGAAGCAATGGCATATGGTTTGGTTCCAATAATTACTGATGTTCATGGGAGTGGTCATCTAATAAAGAATGAGATAAATGGATTGATTTCAGAAAATCAATTTGACTCATTTGATAAATCTGTCACTCAAACACTTTCGTTTTCAGAAGAGAAATGGGAGTACCTTTCTGAAAGTGCAATTTCGACAGTTCGAAAAAAGTATTCGCTAAATTCTTTCAAAGAAAGCCTTCGTATTCTCTACAAAAAGATAGAAAGTTTATAAATTGTGGCCTTATGTTGGACAGAAAAATTTCTATTTTAATACTTTCACTAGCAGGTGGTGGTGGCGAACGTGAAGCGGCTATCCTGACAAATTATTTTCATAAGAAATATAATACGAAGCTGGTTCTTTTTAACAAGACAATTA
>CAYMFF010000073.1:0-12942 GCA_964389575.1 uncultured Chitinophagaceae bacterium | reverse complement strand
TGTAGAATATTTTGCGTTATATTAAAAACCCAAAAAATGAATAAAGTATTTTTAGTCATCTCAACATTATTATTGTTAGGATTTTTTTCATGCAATAAAGCTGAAAAGCCACCAATCAAGAAAGATAAAATTTGGGATTGCCATCACGAAGAAACATGGGATGCCTTCAAGATAAAAAACAGCTTAATTGGCGAATGGGAATGGGAATTTATTAATTGTTGGGCAAATCAAGAAGATGCTAATAGTAATGAATTTATAGGATTAACAATTGAATTCAAATCTGATAGCACCTTGTTAGTAAAAGAAGATGGACAATTAGCCCAAACCTCAAATTGGAAAGTTGTTGAAGGCGATGGTGATTTGTTTGCTATCGAAGCTACCCCAAGTATTAGACAACTTAATGGTCGAATTTTAATTGGCGACGACAGAGTATTATTTAACGATAGTTATATAGACGGTTGTGATAATTACTTCAAAAGAAAGTAATAGAAATAAATGGATACTGCCTACAACATCAGTTCATAAAGAATACGGGAAACACGACAACTGAAAAAATCAGCTCCGAAAACCGCCAAAGCAAAGCTTTGACTAACAGCATTACTGCTAGGAGTGCACACTTCTTAAGTCCGTACTCCTTATAGCCTTAACCGTCAGTCGTAATAAGATGGGAAATAATAACTAAACCAAATCTTAAGAAAAGGGCTTTGGCTGGTTTGATTGACTATGGTTTAATGTTTTCTTATGTGGGAATAATTATGTACTTCTTCGGGGAGCCACATGCGAAGGCGGATATTAAACAAATGGATTTCCTGGATTTTCTATAATCCTAGTTTGGTTTGGACTTATGATTTTTATGGAGCAATATTTTGGAGCAACTATTGGAAATAAATTACTCAAACTACGAGTGGCTCCTAAAAATGATTTGAGAAAACCGTTAACTTTTGGACAATCATTTAAACGACATCTTGTGGATATGATAGACCTATGGCCATTCGGATTGTTAGGTATTTTACTAATTAAAAATACTCAATACAATCAAAGACTTGGTGACTTATGGGCAAAAACGATTGTGATAGACTTAGAAGATTTAGAACAAGGTGTAAAAGGTTAACTAACACGAACAAGAAGTGTAATACATACGGTCAACACACAAACTGGACCCACCATTACATGAACCTCATATTTTCCTGTAACGATTAAGCTAAAATACCAAACCAGTCAAAGCATCTTGCGTGCGTAAGAAATCCAGTTTATCAGTAGAAATAGAAAACGAAATCTGACGAGTAAAACGATTTTTGGAATAAATTGATTTTGTGTAATCTTTAAAATCCTTACTTAAGACAAGTGGAATATTTACGCGGATTATATCTTGGATTAAATTAAACTGAAGACCACCCTCAAAAAGCATTTTATTGCCACTAGGATTTAGATTACCAGCGTTAGCAAAAGAGGCCGCGTTGAAAAACAACTGAGGTAACCATTTATACTTCAATGGGATATCACTTCGCAGATTAACTGAAACAAGCCAATCGTCCGTTTGCCCCAATGGATTGTTCAAGAACGTGGTCCGTGTTGCGAAACCACCTTCTTTATGCATTACCTGTTGGCTCGAATAACCACTTTGCTCATTCCTTCCAAAGAAAACATTCTCATAGGCATAATCATTTTGTGCTGTCGGTGTGACATTCAAGAAATAAGGCTCTACATCAAAGAAAGAAGTTTCATCATTCAAATAGAAAAACTTACCGGCGAATACTCGAATATAAAACGCCTTTTTAGGCATAAAATAATCAATCTTCATATTTCCCTCTGCGCTTAGCTTACTAATATCGCGGGTCGTTTCGTATTGAAAATTATAGCTGAACGGATTGAAGGTTCTATCGTTTTTATGAATATAGTTTACTCTAAATAAATTTTGCTTTTCATAAGAACCAATACTGGCTTTGAACAAACTATCCGTTGGGTCTTGATTAAACTCAAACTTTTGAGTTCCCGTATGAAAGTAATTCAGCACAACTTTTCTGCTGACTGGACTCCGCAAACTTGGCCTAGGCAACTCGAAATCCATGCGCGGATTTAGTTTATACCAACGCGGGTAAATTGCGTTTGGAATATTACGAATGGTTGAGTCGGCACTAAAAGTAGCTCCTCGCAATGATGCTGTCACTCGATAAAAATTACGCTTCGGATAAAAACTATACCCGACTACACCTGTGCCATTTATTCTTTTGGAACGAAAACTATACATCGGCGCCACGGCAAATTGAAATTTCTTATTGGGTAATGCTAAATTGTGCAAGACCAACCCTGCCATGGTACGATCATAATTATTAAAACCAAAGGCTGGCATCAAATAAGCTTTGTTCACGCCTGGCTTTAAAAAAGTAGTTCCAATCCCTAGTTTAGGCATTCCATTTCTTTTAAATAGACTTTTGGGCTGATACGAATTATTGTTATGATTAATTTCTGGCACTACTTTCTGTTCGTCCAACACATAATGAACATCGCTGCCATAATTCATGAGCAAAGCTTCACTATTAACGGTATATGCTTTTTCAATAATTGAATCACCTCGTTTTGCAAAAACAGGCATTGGATAATTGGAACCTTTTTTATCCTTTACATGAACCACCGTATTGGCGCCTTGCGTCTGGACCGATTCAACGATATAATCCATGGGGTTTTTATTTTGGATATAGTCCGTAAAAAACCAACCAATATTTTGATTCGAATGCTTTTCCAGCGCGGCCCGCAAATCTATTGGACCTGGATGTTTTTGTTTCCAGGTTTTAAAGTATTCTTTCATTCCTAACTGAAAAGGCTCTCTTCCCATATAGTCTTCTAAATAAGCCATGGACTTGGCTGCTTTGGCATACACTACTCCACCATAATTTGAGTTAGTATATTCTTCTGAGGGCAATTCTATGGGTTGATCTTGATGAATATGACCCGCTAACTGATACATAATATCATTATGTCCGCTTGGTGCCACCGGTATTTTCATTTTACGCAAATGCTCTACAACCTTAGCTTCATAAAAAGAATTCACACCTTCATCTAGCCAAGGATGCACCCTTTCATTACTTCCCAAAATTCCTTGGAACCAATTATGTCCTGCTTCATGAACTAAAACTAAATTGACCATTATATCATTGGGCATAGTTCCGATAATAGCAATATTTGGATATTCCATACCGCCACCTGCATACAGCGGCCCGTCCACCACACTGATTTGATTATAGGGATACTCACCGACTTCTTTTGATAGAAACTTGGTGGTTTCTGCCAAGGCTAATGCACTGCTGGAATATTTAGATTTGTTGGCAGGAGTAAAATAGGCTAATGCCGTACATTTTTTACCCGAAGGCAATTGAAATTCTTTTTTCTTAATCTTAAAACTTTTATCTGCAAACCAGGCAAAATCATGTACTGCTTTTTGTGTAAAACGAATTGTTTTAGACTCATTACTACTTGCTATTTGTACTGTGGGTTCGGTTTTATTATTTATTTGCTTTATTGTAATTGTCTTTGACTTTTGCGGCTCTTTGATCTTATCCTGATTACTATTTTTTGATACTTTGGTTTCTCGAAATGCAATTTCAGAGGCGGTTTGTAAATCACCAGTAGACGCTACCACATAATTCTTTGGCAAGGTAATTTCAACATCATAATCTCCATATTCATAAAAAAATTCTCCTTGATCTAGATAGGGCATCATATGCCAACCATCTCTATCATAGACTGCTGGCTTGGGATACCATTGTGTAATTTGATACGACTGACCAACATGCCCTAGACGCGAAAAAGTCTTTGGAATAACCACTCGAAATGGAGTTTCAATCGTAACGGACTGACCGGGCAATAAAGACTCTACTAATTCTAGAAAAACGACATCTTCATTGTCGTTATACTTGCTATAATTCAACGGCAAATTATTTGCTTTAAACGAAAGACTATCGATAAATCCTTTCTCGTATTTGTCACTAAAATAAAATTTAGTTTCACCATTTTCTACTTTCTGTTTAGCATATGCTGTGTGATCATGCTTGTAGGCATTAGGATATAAATGCATAAAAATATACTCCAGGGTATCCGGAGAATTATTGGTATAAACCATTTCTTGAAAGCCTCTTAAAATATGGCTGTTGTCATCAAGCGTTACCCTGATTTTATGATCTACTTTTTGTTGCCAATAAGCGTTCGCTGAGTGTGTTAGCAAAACACACAAAATAATCGTACTAAAAAATCGCATAGTTTATTTACCTCTACCCTGCAAGATAACCAAAATGGTGTAAAGCATAATCTTTATATCCAAGCCCATGCTACAATTTTTGATATACAGCAAGTCATATCGCATTCGCTCAATCATTTCCTTTGTATTTTCGGCATAGCCGAATTTCACCATTCCCCATGACGTAAGCCCAGGTTTCACCTGATGCAAATAACGATAATGCGGGTGCGTTTGTGAAATGATATCAATAAAGTATTTACGCTCAGGACGTGGACCTACTAAGGTCATATCGCCTTTGAGAATATTCACAAATTGTGGAAGTTCATCAATACGCCATTTGCGCATCAGTCGTCCCCATTTTGTTATGCGTGGATCATTTTCACTGGATAATTGTGGACCGGCATCTTCCGCATTTTCTAGCATGGAACGAAATTTATAAATCCAAAAAGGTTCGCCATACAATCCGATACGCTGTTGTTTATAAAAGATGGATCCAGGCGAAGACATTCTAACTTTTATAGCTGAGAATAAATACAACGGACTCAATAGAATTAAGACTAGGGCCGAAGCTAAAATATCGAACGCCCGTTTAAATACTCTTTGCCAATCAGGCATTAATTCAGGATAAATTTCTATTAGCACGGCTCCGAATACATTACTCGTTCGCACTGAGCCAGAAATGATATCATAGGAATCTGGAGTGATTTTTATAACTACTTTTCGATGAGAAAGTGCCGAAAGAATTTTTTCTAAACGATGATGCTCACTAGAATCTAAAGCAATGATGACTTCCTCAATTTGATGCTTGTCGATAATGCTTTCAAGCTCCGTGATACTGCCCAGCTTGGGCAAATGCGAAGACAAACCATTCGTTCCATTTTCATCGGCATATACAAATCCTTTGAATGAATAACCCAATTTGACGGGATTGCTTCGTATGTCTTGATACAACTTAACGGCCAATTGATTCCCTCCTATAATTAAAGTATTATATCCAAATCGACCTTTATTGATATCACGTTTGATACCATTAAGCACAATCGTTCTAAAAATAGAAGAAACAATAAATTGGATTAATAAATAGCCCAAATACGCCTTGACATAATAATTAGGATGAATGTTCAAATCATTAAATACTGCGTAGGCAGATATTAATCCAACACCAATAGCCGATATTATAAGGGTGCGTAATATTTCACTGACTCGAGATTTTCGATAAGGATTAAAGTAAGCGCCAGAGAACAAATGAAATAGTAACCAAGTAATAGGTATAACTAAAAAAGCTAAAATGTAATCTTTGGCTGTAAATGAATTGAAAATGGAAATGTCCAACGAAAATTTTAGTTCGTTTTTGCGAAGCGCTAAAAATAATAGCCAAGCTAATGCTGCCGCGATATAATCAGCAACAGCGTATCGTATTAAAGCTTTTTTTACCTCTCTCCTCATCTTTTACCTACTGACTAATAATTTTAAGGTTATCAATTGAAACATAACCCGATGTCTGACCAGGTGTCAAATTAGTCCTGAGCATAAAGTTAACGGTACTCCCTAGATAGGTATTGCCAATTTCAGTCAGATTAATGTAAATTTTATTCCAATCCGTACGAGCTTTAATTGACAACAAATCTAACACTATGACCGAGCTAGCACTGGTAACTAATTGAATTTGAACCGTAAACGGAATATCACACTTATAATCAAGTTCCATATAAGCTTCCTTACCCTGATTGAACTGAAAGTTCTGCACTGTTATTACGCGTGAATCTCTACGTATACCATCTAAAAAAATCAATCCAGAATTAGCGCCTTCAAACAAATATGCCGGATCATTCGTTCTGTCCAATCCAGTATCAGGACTGGCAGTTGTATAAGGTACAAAAGAATTTCCCGTTTCAAAATCTTCAACTAGTTTGAAATCCATACTATCTCGATACTTAATTTTCGGAATAATATGTTGAGTCGTATTGGATTGACCTAATTGTACGCCATACGGTTCATAGAAAGGGTACCGCCTTCTGCTTGCGCTTTGACCGTTATTTTTTATCCCGCCGAAAACAGAAACACTGGCACTATCATCTTCTAAAACAATAGGAATGGTTGCTGGCAACTGAAAATTACCAACGTTGAAATTATTGACATAAACCCAAGCATCGGAAATATTCTCACTCACACTACCATGATACCCGGGATTCGTTGATTGAACATCAAAACTATCAATGGTAATATAATAAGGTATTGGCTCATCAGGATTGATAATATTACATCCCGAGAAGTTCCACATTGTTAAAAGCATTAGGAGACCAAACAACAATTTCTTCATACAACTCTATATCTAACGAAAAATGAAGGTATTTATTTTTTCAGAGCTTCATTAATTTTTTTAAGTATTTCATAGGCAATATCCATAGCCTGATAGCCATCTCGCGCTGTAACAGGCGGTGGTGTATTATTCTCAATACTTTCAACAAACTGTTGTAATTCCATTCTGATGGCATTTACCTCCATTTTTGGCGGAATATCTACTGAAATTTTTCTGGTTTTGCCATTGGGTAATTCGATTGGGAAATCCAACGGACCTTTTTTACCGTCATCGTCTGAAATCGTGACTATTTCGGTCTTTTTATCTAAGAAATCAAGGCTTATGTATGCATCACGCTGAAAAACTCTAATCTTGCGCATACTTTTCAACGAAATTCTACTAGCCGTTAAGTTAGCCACACAGCCGTTGGCGAATTCTAAGCGTACATTGGCAATATCTGCCGTATCGCTTATAACATTTACACCGCTGGCGGATACTTTTTTCAAATCACTTTTTACCAACGAAAGCACAATATCAATATCATGAATCATCAAATCTAGCACCACGGAAACATCAGTTCCCCTAGGGTTAAACTGTGCCAATCTATGTCCTTCTATAAAAAGTGGTTCTATTTTCTTATCCCGAATGGAGAGATAAGCCGGGTTGAAACGTTCTACATGACCAATCTGGCATTTCACATCCGCTTCAGCACTCATGTCCATAATTGTTTTAGCTTGCTCCAATGAGGCAGCCATTGGTTTTTCTATAAAAATGTGCTTCCCTTTTCTGAGAACGAGCTCAGCCAATTCAAAATGCGTACTCGTTGTACTGACAATATCAGCGGCATCACAATCCGTAATTAGTTGATCCAAATTTTCTGCTACGGGGATATTAAATTCAGCTGCTACTTTTTGAGACTTCTCAGTATCCACATCGTACAAGCCAATAATTTTTGCACCTTTAACTTCTTGCCATTGTTGCACATGGATTCTGCCGAGGTGACCAGCACCAAAAACACCGATTTTAATCATTTGTAATAAACAAAATTAGACTCCGACCGGGAACATCCAATTATATTTATCCTCACTACGTCCATAACGAATGTCAGCAAGTTCTTGCTTAATTCCAGGAGAAACCGTCCAAGTATCTTGAGCTGGCAATTCCATTTTCTCTCCTTTGTAAGTAAGAGATGCAATGGGCGCGATAACAGCTGCCGTTCCAGCACCAAAAGCCTCTTTTAAAAGACCTTGCTTACTAGCTACAACAATTTCATCAATTGAAATTTTTCTTTCCTCAACCGTAAGACCTTTCTCTTTCAAGAGCGTTAATACACTGGCCCGTGTAAATCCATTGAGAATAGTCCCAGATTCTAGTGATGGTGTCAATACCGTATCACCTATAACAAAGAACACATTCATGGTTCCGATCTCTTCAATATATTTTCTTTCGATACCATCTAACCATAAGTTCTGATCAAATCCTTTTTCTTGAATCTCAACGGTAGGTTGCATAGCAGCGGCATAATTACCAGAAGCTTTGGCAAAACCAACGCCACCCGGAAAGGCACGTACATATTCGTCCTGCACATAAATATCAATTGCTTTATTATAATAAGCACCAGCAGGTGTCATTATTATCATAAAACGAAACTTACTGGGCGGACGCACTCCAATAAATTCATCGGTTGCGAATAGGAAAGGACGCAAATAAAGCGATGTTCCATCAGGACCTGGTACCCAATTACGATCTAAATCTACCAAGGCATTCAATCCATCCATAAAAATCTCTTCAGGCACCTCTTCCATAGCCATTCTTTTGGCAGAAATATTGAAACGCTTGAAGTTATCTTTTGGTCTAAAAATATTTACCGAACCATCTTCACTTTTGTAAGCTTTAATACCCTCAAAAATCGATTGTCCATAATGTATAAAAGTTGTTGCTGGGTGCATACTCATATTCCCAAAAGGAATAATCTGTGGTGTTTTCCAGGCGCCATCTTCAAAATCTGCCACAAGCATGTGATCCGTGTATATTCTGGCAAAATTTATGTTGTTCTCGTCGAACTGTTCAATCTTACTTTCGGTGTTTTTTGTTATATCTATATTCATTAAGGCTGTATCCATTAGTCTGTTAATTAGTTTGCGTGTCAAAAAGCGATAAAATCGAGATTCAGAGCTACTTTGCTGTCACTTTTGTACCCTCCAGCTTGTTCTGAAGTGTCGCAAATATACAAAATAGAAGTCATAAATGAAAGCTAAACTTAAAGCTATGCGCCAAAAACTGAGCCCAACCAGCCTTTTAATGTATCAAGACGAGTTCTTGCACATCGAGCCTAAGACTCCCGAAAATGCCGATCCAACTGGTGACTTTGAGAAGAAGATATTAATCATTATTGATGATATCCTACCCGAAAGTGAAGAGCATATTCTATTGGATAAAATGTTGCAAGCTACAGGCCTAAGTTTAAAGGATATTTACCTTTTAAAAATTACAAAGAAGTACAATTTACTTCCGTACATAAATAAAATACGTCCAGATAAAATAATCTGTTTCGGAGCGCAACTAGATACCACATCAAGCATATTTAGCAGCACTTTATACAAAGCGACTCAAATAAATGATATTGAAGTACTTGTAGTTAATAATTTAAACAAAATAATATCTTCTTCTGATGCTAAACAAGCCCTTTGGAATGGCTTAAAAAAACTACTCTCTTTATAGATGAAAGAACTTTTATTTGCAACGGGTAACCAGAATAAAGTAAAAGAAATTCAAGCCATATTAGGCAACAATTTCAGCATCAAATCCTTGAAAGATATTGCCCGCGAGCAAGGCCGAAAGGATATCCTTTTGACAGAACCATTTGATACATTAGAAGCAAATGCTAAAACGAAAGCTGAACAACTCAAAAAAATCACTGGAACGGATTGCTTTGCCGAGGATTCTGGTCTATTTGCAAACGGCCTCAATGGCGAACCGGGAGTTTTTTCAGCACGCTATAGTGGCGAGCATGCCACAGATCAATCAAATATTGACTTATTACTTAAAAACATCTCGAAAACGTATGACAAAAGAGCTTATTTCAAAACAGTTATCCATTTAATTCAAGATGGAACGCATTATACATTCACCGGAATTTGCGAAGGAGTAATCGTACCAACTCCATTAGGTGAAAATGGTTTTGGCTATGATCCTATTTTTATAGCAAATGCTGTTCCCGAAAGAACCTTTGCCCAACTAAGTAAAGAAGAAAAAAATATAATTAGCCACCGAGCCAAAGCAACAGTTGAGTTTGTAAATTTTTTAAAGGACTACCCTTCCAATTAATTGAAATATTCGAATCGGTATTTTGAAACAGCATTCTTTTTCAATTCTTGTTTAAAACCTTCTTCTTTATTTATAAACTTACGAAAAGTATAATCTATAATTTCAGCAAATAGACCATCGCTATTCATTCTATAAGTATACATTAATGAATAAGACAAGGAAATTTGAGGCATTACTTGATATCTATCAGAAATGCTATAATGATTAAAAATCCTTTCACCCTGACCAATTGGAATTATATGCTCATAGGCCAAATAATCCTGGTCTTGTTGATAACCGCGAACTATTAAAAGTTCTAACTGACCTTTATGATAATCCTCTACAGTAATTATCCTACCAATTGTATCAAAGTGATAAATTAACCTTACATATTCGCTTTTAAAACTATCCAAAAAAGAGCTTTTATAAACCACCATTCTGGAAACAGGCTGATTTGATTTGACTACAACATCGTTTGGCAATAGGATTAATCCTGAATCAACTTGCCCTAGACAATTCAAGCTAAACAAAAGCATAGACAGACTGTATATGAGTAACCTAATCATCCTTTTCAAAAATAAAGAATATACAAACGAAAAAAGTCTTCAAAAAAAGAAGTTTAATAAAAACGCCCTCGCCAGAGGCGAGGGCTAAGTAATGAGAATAAAGTATAAACCCCTATTTAAACTTCCTTAACTTCTCACTACCATATCTTAGTTCAGATCAAATCGATCTGCATTCATAACTTTTGTCCAAGCAGCTACAAAATCAGTTACAAATTTATCTTTTGCATCTTCGCTTGCATAAACCTCAGCAATTGCTCTTAACTCAGTATTCGATCCAAAAATTAAGTCTGCTCGAGTGCCTCTCCACAACTCCTCTCCGCTTGCTCGGTTTCGTCCTGCAAATATAGTATCATCTTCTGAAGTAGCCTCCCAAGTAGTCGTCATATCCAACAAGTTAACAAAAAAGTTATTATTAAGCTTCTCCGTTTCTCTTGTAAAGATTCCGTAATCCGAGTTGTCATAATTGGTATTCAAAACTCTTAGACCTCCTACCAAAACTGTCATCTCGGGAGCGCTTAGATTTAAAAGGTTTGCTTTATCAATCAACATTTCTTCAGCAGAAAGTCCTGTATTCTTCTTTTGGTAATTTCTAAAGCCGTCAGCTTGTGGCTCTAATACTGCAAAAGATTCAATATCCGTTTGCTCTTCCGTAGCATCTCCTCTCCCAGGTGTAAACGATACGCTTACAGAATGACCTGCATTTTTAGCAGCATGCTCAATTCCTACATTTCCTCCCAAAACGATTAAATCTGCCATAGAAACTGATTTGTCGCCGTTATCAAAACCACTTTTAATTTCTTCGTATTTGGCTAATACAACATTTAATTCCGTTGGATTATTTGCCTCCCAGAACTTCTGTGGTGCCAAACGAATACGTGCACCATTTGCACCGCCTCTCATATCAGAACCTCTAAACGTAGAAGCTGATGCCCATGCTGTTTTTACTAGTTGAGATATAGACAAACCGCTTTCTGAAATTGATTTTTTCAAACTGTCAACATCAGCATCCGTCAAAGTGTACGTTGGTTTCGTAACTGGATCTTGCCAAATTAATTCTTCGCTTGGCACTTCCTCACCTAAATAACGATCAATAGGACCCATATCTCTATGCGTTAATTTAAACCATGCTCTTGCAAAGGCATCTTGAAACTCATCAGGATTATCTCTAAAGCGCTGAGAAATTTTAGCATAAATGGGATCCATTTTTAATGCCATATCTGCCGTTGTCATCATCAAGTCTTGCTCTTTTGAACTGTCGTGCGCCATAGGTGCTTTGTCAGCCTTTGAAGCTTCTGTCGGCTTCCATTGTTTTGCTCCTGCAGGACTTGTCGTTAACTCCCAATCATAATCTAATAATACTCTAAAATAATCATGATCCCACTTATCTGGATTGGGCGTCCAAGCTCCTTCGATACCACTTGTAATTGTATGATCTCCCTTACCGCTTTCAAATGTATTTTTCCAACCTGTGCTCATTTCTTCAATGGCAGCACCCGCTGGTTCTTTACCTACATATTTTCCAGGATCAGCAGCACCGTGTGCTTTACCGAAAGTGTGACCGCCTGCTACCAGAGCTAGAGTTTCTTCGTCATTCATTGCCATACGCTTGAATGTTTCTCTAACATTTTTAGCTGATGCCAATGGGTCAGGATTTCCGTTAGGGCCTTCAGGATTTACATAAATCCATCCCATCATTACAGCACCCAACGGATTTTCTAATTCTTCTGTTGCATAACGCGCTTCATTATCACCCCACTCTGTTTCACTTCCCCAATAAATATCTTCTTCTGGCTGCCATACATCCGCACGGCCACCTGCAAAACCAAATGTTTTTCCACCCATAGATTCTATCGCCACATTTCCTGCTAGTATCATTAAATCAGCCCAAGATATTTTGCGTCCGTACTTCTGCTTTATCGGCCAAAGTAATAAACGCGCCTTATCTAAATTGCCATTATCAGGCCAGCTGTTTAATGGTGCAAAACGCTGCGTACCCGCTCCGGCTCCGCCACGACCATCTTGCACTCGATAAGTACCCGCACTGTGCCAAGCCATTCGTATAAAAAAGCCACCATAATGACCATAATCTGCTGGCCACCAATCTTGACTATCTGTCATCAAATCAGTAAGATCTTTTTTTAATGCTTTTAAATCTAAACTTTTAAATGCTGCCGCATAGTCAAAATCTTCTCCCATAGGATCTACCTTGGTATCATTCTGACGTAGAATATTTAATTTCAACGCATTCGGCCACCAATCTCTATTAGAGGTTCCTCCTCCGGCAGTTTGTCTTTTTGCGCCACTCATAAATGGGCATTTACTGATATCTCCTCCTTGATTTTCCATAATAAGTTTATTTAACGTTGAGTAGCGAATTTACTTCAAGAGAAATAACTAATGAAGAATATTCATGTCAATGTTTTGTAGACGGTTCTTTACTAAAAGTCTTTCGCAATTTGCCTATTTATTCTAAAACCTAGAATTACATTTGCGCTCAATTCGGGAAGTAGCTCAGTTCGGTAGAGTGCTCGGCTGGGGGT
>CAYMFF010000072.1:0-13003 GCA_964389575.1 uncultured Chitinophagaceae bacterium | reverse complement strand
TAACAGTTTTCGAGGATAAGTATGGTTGTCGAGGATACTGAAACAAGTTCAGCATGACAAGAGTACTAGATTTAATTAGTGTCCCGTGGTCTGTCATTCTGAAAAATTACTCCGCAGGATAATTTGTTCAGAATCCTCGACAATAACAGTTTTCGAGGATAAGTATGGTTGTCGAGGATACTGAAACAAGTTCAGCATGACAAGAGTACTAGATTTAATTAGTGTCCCGTGGTCTGTCATTCTGAAAAATTACTCCGCAGGATAATTTGTTCAGAATCCTCGACAATAACAGTTTTCGAGGATAAGTATGGTTGTCGAGGATACTGAAACAAGTTCAGCATGACAAGAGTACTAGATTTAATTTATGTCACCTTTAGCGTGAGCCTATACTTTTTCCTACAAAACACTTATAAAACATTCCGTTGCCCCGCCGTGGCGGGGCGCATCATTCTTATTTCTAATCAACAAATTCTTCAAGTAACGATTGCAGTTACTCACGCTTTGGCGTGATAAACTACAATCAGCTCAAAAAACTACATTTAGCTCCTGAATGTGCATTGATTGAATGACAGTGTGCGTTGCTTGAATGATAGTGTGCATTGTTTGATTGACAGTGTGCGTTGTTTGAATGATAGTGTGCATTGTTTTACTGATAGTGTGTGTTTTTTGAATGACAGTGTGCGTTTTTTGAATGTCAGTGTGCGTTTTTTGAATAACAGTGTGTAATGTTTAAAATAAACCGATGCTGATTGGAGCTTTCACCCTCTAGCGCAAGTTTGAGGCGTTGTTTTGTGCGCTGGCAACTTATGCTGTTTTCTGCTAGCAAAGTATTTGACCGAGGATACTGATCCCGCCGTTGGCGGGACAGTATGACAAGAGTGCTAGATTAGTGTTGTTTTCTTAACTCAGTGCTTCATAAACCTCCAACTCACTCAAGCTCTTCCCCTCCGAGTATTCTAAGGTTAAAAACTAACCAAAATTTTAAGCAACATTCTGGTAAATTTCTACATAAGGTGTTTGTCTTTTTATAACAGCGAACATTCTTCCAATGATTTTGTTACGGATAATATTAATCGTGCTCATTGGAGACTTACCTGATTTTATGCGTCTTTCATAATATTTTTTCATTTCGGGATTGTATTGGATAGCAGTAAAAGACGCTGTGGTTAAAAGTTTTTTCATCCCCTTATCCGCTAAGGAACTGACCCTTGTTTTGCCACGAATACTTGTCCCAGAGCTGTGCTCAAAAGGTGCGGTTCCACAGTAGCAAGAAAACTTTCTACTATCTGCGAATTTGGTAAAGTTTCGCGTTTTGATAATAGTCTCAGTGGCAAGTACTGGACCAACTCCTTTGATGCTTGTGAGTAATTTATAATTGGTGGCTAGTAGTTCGTTTGTAGCAATCAGCTTTTCAATCTCTTCCTCTATCTTTTTTATTTGCTGCCCCATAACCACTATTATTCGATATTGACTTTTAAGAATTATATCTTTTTGAGGGATTTGTATATGCTCATATTCTTTGACAGCATTTTTCAAGCCGGCACATTGCTTGACTAGCCGATCTCGTGTAGATTGTAGCATTTGTAAGCGTTTGATAGATTTACTTGTTGTTGGAGAGTTTTCTAATACCAGCTTCTTATCATGACCAAAACGGGCTATCCTCATGGCATCTAATTTGTCAGACTTACCCCGGGTTATCCCTAATGACATTTTAATATTTAGCGCATTGGTAATGTGATAACTGATTTCTTTTTTGAATAAAAAATTCTCAAAACAATAGTTGTACAAACCAGTATGCTCCATAACAACAAAAATATCTTTCTGTAATAACTTCTGTTCTTTAATCCATTTTAGAAATTGGCTGTAACCTTTTTCGTTGTTCTCAATGCTTATCGAGCTTTTCGTTTTGTAACAATAAAGTTCGATGGATAGCTTGGCAATGTCTGCGCCAATGATGTTTCGATTTTGTTTCATACTTTTGTTTTTAACAGTTAAAAAAAGTAGCTCTGTCTAAGACCTTTATAAAGTTTGAAATTTGACTTTGTATTCTAAATAGACCTACAGCTACGTGGCAGGAAGATGGGGACTAATACACGGAGTAGGTCAGTATCCTAGTCTCTCGAAAGTTCACCCCTTCTTCTTCCACAAAATTAACTATCTCTGTAATTTTAATCTAAAGGTCTCTCGAAGAGGACTCGGAGGCAACACACAAACCGCAGAGTCCTATTTCGCAATAGCTTGCCACCTTTAGCGTGGCTCAACAGAGACTACTGCGGAGAATGAATTATAAGCAATCCAATTTTGTCGAGGATACTGATCCCGCCCTTAGCGGGACAGCATAGCTTGCCCCGTATTAGCGGGCACAGGAGTACAAGGTTTAATTTGTATCCCTAGGTCTGTCATTCTGAAAAATAATGTATTCTTAATCTTCAACAATAAGTGCTCTACTCCAAAACCAATTTCCCGCGAGAAAGATGATTTGATTTATCACTGAGTGTATAATTATATAACCCTTTTGCAATACCAACAATAGAAATTGAATTCGTCTTTTGTGAACCCTTAAATTCTTTCGTCATAATTAACTGCCCTACTTGATTATACAATCGGAAGGTCAGTGGCTTATCGGTCTCAATTTGTACTTGGCCTCGTGAAGGATTTGGAAATACAACAATAGCTTCTTTTATAAAATCATCAGTAGACAAGGCTACAAATGAATAGCAATTAGAAGTATCCTTGCAAGAACCATTATTTACAATCACTGCATACGAACCATTCGTACTGGGTGTAAAAGATTGATTGGTTTCTCCTACCAATGCTGCAAAATTATTATCACAATCAAGCCATTGGTAACTCACGCCGCTTGCATTGGCGGTGAGTTTGTCCGCCGTTTTCGTGATACTAGTATCTACCGTTGATAGCGTAAAACTTAAGGTAATTACAGAGTCGCATCCCAAGGCACTGCTAAGGGTATGTGTAGCCGTAGAATTGTTAGCCGAATAAGTTAGCCCATCAATCCAAACAATCGGTTCGCAGGAATTTATCACATCAGTGGTTGCGCTATGGGCGCAGTCGTTTATTTTTAAAACAAAGGCATCCCAATCGCCTTGAGGTGTTACATTATAAACTCCGCTATTAAAATCAAAATCAGTATTATCATTAAATTCTCCCGTCACGTAATACTGGCCATTTGTATTGAGCACAATACCATTAGCCGAAGCTGCTGAAGGTTGTTCGCCTATATTCTTTGCCCAGTTTAAACTTCCATTATTATCTAGTTGCATGATATACGCATGAATGTGAGAAATTTGATTGGGAATGCCTAAGTAAAAAACACCGGGACCGGGATCAAAATCTTCGTAACCTTTAAACGAACCGCATAAGGTTACATTGCTTTGTGCATCAATCGCAATTCCAAAAACACTTTCATACTCCGGCGAGATACCCGAAAAACCACCCATGTGTTTTGCCCAAACAAAACTCCCATTAGAATCTACTTTTAAAATATAAGAAGCATTTTTTGGCGTAGTGATATTATAAACTGCTGTACCAAAATTAAAATCTACTGTGCCATAAAAAAGACCGCCTAAGTAATAATTACCAACAGAGTCACAAGACAATTTCGAAACTCCTACACTACCGCCCACTACATTTTCAAACTGTTGAGCCCAAACATAATTTCCGTTTGGGTCTAGTTTGAGCATAAATAAATTAAACTGCAAAGGATCAACCGTATCAACTAAATACTGTGTTCCAGGACCTGGATCTACATCGATAGAATCTTTATACGATGCATTCATTAGAAGATTATCGTTTCTATCATACATAATATCATTTACCTGTACCGAGCTATTCTGCGGTCCTTGTAGTGTTTTAACCCAATTAAAATTTCCAGTTGCATCTAGTTGTAATATATAAATATCAACGCCCAGTGCGCTCTCGTTTGCCACGCCCACGCCAGGGTCAAAATCTACTGTATTTATAAAACGACCTGCAATTGTAACATCATTCGAACTAGAAATAGATAAACCCCGAGAGGTTTCATGACCGGCTGCTCCCAAAGTTTTTGCCCAGACATAATTACCCATGTCATCAAGTTTTAAAATGTAAATATCAGAAGCGCCGTTGGATGTTTTCAAATCCACACTTAGTCCAGGGTCGAAATCTATACTATTAAAAAAACGACCCGTGACGATTATATTATCAGTTTTATCTACTTGCGCATGCTCCACTATGTCTTGGCTTGCATTACCAAAAGTGCGCACCCAAAGAAAATTTCCGTTGCTATCTAATTTTAAAATATAGATATCAATCCCTCCATTACTCGTTTTATTCGCAACTCCCAGACCCGGGTTAAAATCTACGGTACCCATAAATTTTCCTACGACATATAGATTACCTTCAGAATCATTGCGCAGAATACTCCCCGTTTCTACGGAAGAACCGCCATAGGTTTTCACCCAATCTAGACCTACATTTTGGGCAACTGCATTATAATAGCCAAAACTAAGTAAGAAAATAATTATCGCTTTCATAGCCAACTGATTGACTATAAAAATACATCAAAATGATTTGTTGATGAATTTAGACTTAAGAAGGATTAGCCCAGTGCATCATACAGTTCCAATTCCTTCAAAGTAGTTTTAAAAGTCATATTCCCAATAATCACACTTACTTTTTTTCCTTTTAGTTCTACTACTTTGCCTGTTTTACTTTGGTTTTTAAAACGTACTGCATCTCCTATTCGTATTGCTGGTTGCTCAACAATCTTTTCTTCGGATTGGACAACTTCTTTTTCAATTTTTTTTACGGTTGCTTTATTTAATTTACTATTCGGCAGTTTAGGTGCTTCTATCTTTTTTTCTAACACCACAGGTTTTTCAAGCTTCCGCAATTTTGCCTTTTCAATACTCACAATTTTATTTACGGCGGTGTTTAAAGGCTTTGCTTTTTCGTGCTTTTTTATTTGCTCGTAAATTTTTGTACCCATACTCACAAATTTGCTGCGCTGTTCAAAATAATTGATTTGCGTTTGCTGCTTTTCAGTCAAGGCTTTTAGCTTGCTCTCATAATCTGCAATCGCCTTATTGGCATCTTTCTTTGCTTGAAAACTCTCCGTATTAAACTTTTTATACTTTGACTTTTCTTTTTGTAAGGCTACAGTGAGCTTATCCATTTTAATTTTAGTTTCTGATACTTTCAGTTTTGCCTTTTCTAAAAGCTCAGGTGCTATGCCATTATACTGCGCCACTTCAAACGTAAAAGAAGAACCCGGCTGCCCAACAGATAACTCATACTGCGGCTTTAAACTTTTGGTATCAAACAGCATACAAGCATTAACAGCATGTGGCAATGTGCCCGTGAGAATTTTTATATTGGCATAGTGTGTAGTAATGACGGCAAAAGTATTTCTGCTATACAACTCTTCATAAAACACTTCTGCCAAGGCGCCGCCTAATTCAGGATCAGAACCACTTCCAAATTCATCTAAAAGCAAGAGTGTATTTTCATTTGCTTCTTCCAAGAAAAATTTCATTCGATTGATGCGGTAGCTGTAGGTACTTAATTGATTTTCTATAGATTGATTATCACCTATGTCAGAGTAAATAGTATCAAACCAACAACATTGGCTACTGCTCCCCAAGGGCAAAAACAGACCCGACTGAAACATCATTTGTACTAAGCCGACTGTCTTTAACGTAATAGATTTTCCTCCTGCATTCGGACCAGAAATTACTAAGAACCTTGTCTCTTCATCCAACTCTATTTTTTGACCAATCGTCTCCAAACCGAGTTCTGTATTTTTAATTTTCAGTAAAGGATGAATCGCATGCTCCCAGTACATTTTTTTGGTGGTATTGATTTTGGGTTTAATCCCATTATACTCATCAGCAAAACGAACCTTGGCATTGTAAACATCAAAGCGAACTAACAAACGCTGAAACGCTTTTAGATTATTACTCTGCGAGCGTAATTGATCTGTTATCTCAGAAAAAATCAAATGCAACTCCTGATGTTCTTGAATTCGTAATTGATCTTGCGTTCGGTTTAATTCTGTATTCACAGCAGGTTCAATATAGGTTACCATGCCCTTGGCACTCATTCCTACGATTCGACCTTTTACTCTTTTTTTGTAAGAAGAATTCACAGAAAGCAACCGCCTGTTTTCTAAGAGTGTTTCTTCGGTGTCATCCAAAAAACCTTCCCCACGATAATGTCGCAGTGCTTTATCAAAATTTCTATTAATTTCTTTTCGATTAGAACGTTGTTGGTTGCGAATGGCAAATAATGCTTTAGAAGCATCATCTTTAATAGAAAGTTCTTTCTCGTTTAAAACACCCTTGATAATGTTGAGCACATCGTCTATCTTATCGATATGCGCGCAGGCTTCATATACAAGTGGCGCTTCTGTTTTATTATCTCTTGAAAATTTAATTAGCTGCTTCGTTCCTACGCAAAGCATATAAATTTTTATAAGCTCAGCTAAAATGAGCACACCATTCTCCACCCGCAGCAATTTTAGTGCACCATCAATATCTTCAGAGTTTGGGTGTGGTAAATTCAAATGTTCGCTCTGATGAATCGTTTGAATTTCCTCAAGCAATCGATACTCTTTTCGCAGACTTTTTATATCGGGAAAATAACGTAGATTCAGTGCCAACTCCTTAGCCTTGCTAGATTTACAATAGTCTGCCAGCAACTCACATACCGAGTCGAATTCTAAGTCTATTTTACTTTGTGGATCTAGTTGCATGTCATGCAAAGAATATTTCTACTTCAATTTCTTAGCCAAAACTTCCTTCTCCATTTTAGCTTTATACGCCATCATTTTATCAGAGATTTTCTCATCGGCTGTGCCTAAAATTTGAGTAGCTAGCAGACCAGCATTTTTAGCAGCATTAACCGCAACCGTGGCAACAGGCACCCCATTGGGCATTTGTAAAATTGAAAGCATCGAATCCCAACCATCGATACTATTAGAGCTTTTGATTGGAACACCTATTACGGGTAAGGGAGTCAAACTAGCGACCATCCCCGGCAGGTGTGCTGCTCCTCCTGCTCCAGCAATAATTACTTTAATCCCACGATCTTTTGCCGTCTCCGCATACTCAGCCATCCACTTCGGTGTGCGGTGTGCACTCACTACTTTGGCTTCAAACTTTATTCCAAAACTTTTTAGAATAGCCGCAGCTTGTTTCATAATAGGCCAGTCACTATCGCTGCCCATGATAACACCCACTACTGGCTTACTGGCTGATGACTTTTTACTTGCACTTGTTCTTTTACCCATAATGCTATTTTTTTTGCTTGCTCCAAATTATTGTTTGTAACGGTAATATGCCCCATTTTTCGGTAAGGCTTCGTTTGTTTTTTTCCATAAATGTGTATGTGAATCCCCTCTTTTTCAAGCACCTCATTCAATCCTTGATATACAACATCGCCTGTATGATTTGGCGCTCCCAGAAGGTTAACCATAGCCGAAGACAGATGCACTGTTGTTTGCCCCAAAGGCAAATTCAACACACCACGCAAATGTTGCTCGTACTGGCTTGTATTACAAGATTCTATAGTCTGATGACCAGAATTATGAGGTCTTGGAGCTACTTCATTAATGATTAAATCATCATCTTTTGAAATAAAAAATTCAACTGCCAGTAAACCACAAATATCCATTTTCTCAATTAGCTCTTCGGCCATTTTCTGTGCTTTATCTTGTAGGTAAGTATCTAAATCCGCAGGAAAAAGTAATACGTCTAACAAATTTGCATCATGATTTACAATCATGGCAGTCGGCGGATAACTCACCACTTGGCCATTGCTATTTCTTGCCGCAATTACTGATATTTCTTCTTTAATATCTACCATCTCCTCCACCATAGAAGGAACGTTCATCATATCTTCTAAATCTTTCTCAGATTGCACCACGTGCACTCCCTTTCCGTCATAACCGTCTGTTCTACTTTTTTGTACAAAAGGCATTTTTATCTTACCCGAATTTAAGCCTTTGAGAATATCCGCTTTATCCGCAAACAATTCAAAAGGTGAGGTAGGAAATTTATGCGCAGCATAAAATTGTTTCTGCAAACCTTTATCCTTAATCATAGCAACGGCACTCGGTTTTGGATGCACGATTTTACCTTCGTCTTCTAACTTTTGCAATGCATCAGTATTCACGTTCTCAATTTCAATAGTAAGATAATCGCAATCTTTCCCGAAATTATAAACGGTATCGAAATCAGTTAAACTTCCTTGCACAAATTCGGTACATGAATTTCTTGAAGAGGCATTTTCATTGGGGTCTAAAACCTTGGTGTAAACATCCCACTGATTAGACTTGGTCAGCAACATTTTACCTAACTGCCCACCGCCTACAATTCCTAATTTTTTTTGTTGACTGAACATAACTAATTGGTGGTGCAAAGATAGTTTCTTTAGCTATCAAAAAATCAAATCGTAAAACTCAAAATTTGAATTGTGGATTACTCTTATTTTGATTAAATAAATCCAGCACAATCTGTCATACTGAAAAACGTTGCGCAGCTTCGTTTGTTCAGCATCCTCGACAAACGCAGTACGCCAAGTGTGTTGCCCGAGGATTCCAAACATTCTGTTCCCTGAATCAAGTTCAGGGCAAGCTGCTCCTTGTAAAACCAGCCCGTCCGGCAGGCGGGTTTCGCAATGACAATATGGGGTAGCATTGTTTACAACTACTGAACAAATTCAAATTATAAAACAGCATGAGCCTGTAAATTTGCTATACAATGCAAGATTATATCAAGGAGTTAAATCCTCCACAACAGCAGGCTGTTCTTCATAATGAAGGACCTATTATGATTGTGGCGGGCGCTGGCAGTGGAAAAACTAAAGTACTCACCACGCGCATTGCACATTTGATTAATCAAGGGGTTGATCCTTTTAGAATATTGGCATTGACCTTCACCAATAAGGCTGCCAAGGAAATGAAGGAGCGGATTGAAAAAATACTGGGCAATGCCTCCGCTCGTAGTCTTTTTATAGGAACCTTTCATAGCATTTTCGCACGGCTCCTAAGAGCAGAAGCGGAGAAACTTGGCTATCCTAGTAATTTTACGATTTACGATACAGACGACGCCAAATCTGTGATTAAGGGTATTGTAAAAGGAATGAACCTGGACGATAAATTGTACAAGCCCAATATCGTTTATAATAGAATTTCAGCGGCTAAGAATAGTTTATACACTTGGGAAGATTACCAAGCAGACCCGGATATTAAAACAGAAGACTACCAATCCAAACGAACGGAACTGGGAAAAATATTTGAGTATTATAGCAAGCAATGCTTTAAGAATGGCGCCATGGATTTTGACGATCTCTTGGTGAATATGTATTTGCTATTGACCTCACAACCTGAATCACTGGCGAAGTATCAGCATAAGTTCCGTTATATATTAATTGATGAGTATCAGGATACCAATACAGCGCAGTATCACATTATAAAACTATTAGGCGCTCGACACGAAAACATTTGTGTCGTGGGTGATGATGCACAAAGTATTTATTCTTTTCGTGGGGCAAGTGTAAAAAACATTTTCATGTTTCAGAAAGATTATGAAGATGTAAAAATTATTAAGCTAGAACAAAATTACCGCAGCACGAAAAGCATATTAATGGCTGCTAATGCCGTAATAGAGCATAATGCTAATCAAATTAAAAAAGAACTTTGGACAGATAAAGGCGAAGGAAATAAACTAAAATTAGTTTGCACCTTTACGGATAATGATGAAGGAAAATTTGTAGCGGAAACGATTAAAGAAGATCAACTGCGCAATCACTTTGCCAATAAAGATTATTCTATTCTGTATCGTACCAATGCACAAAGTCGTTCGTTTGAGGAAAATCTGCGCAGACATAATATCCCCTATCGAATTTATGGCGGATTGTCTTTTTACCAACGAAAAGAGATTAAAGATTTCGTGGCCTATCTGCGTGTCATCGTAAATGCTCAAGACCAAGAAAGCATTAAGCGAATTATTAACTACCCGACTCGTGGTATTGGAAAAACAACTACGGATAAGATTACCGTTTTGGCCGCGGAGCAGAACATTACTTTTTGGGAAGTTTTAGAGCGTATTCGTGAGTTTGGCTTTACAGGGCGTACGGCTAACTCCGTTGAAGCCTTTGTACTTATGATAAAATCTTTTCGCGTACAGCTAGAAAAAAAGAATGCCTACGATGTAGCCGAGGAAGTAGGTAAAGCAACAGGCATTGTAAAAGAACTTTATAAAGAAGGAACTGTAGAAGACTTAAGTCGTTACGAAAACGTGCAAGAACTTTTAAACGCTATAAAAGAATTTACCGAAACACCAGATGACGAAGGAGAATTATTAGATAAATCCTTAGGTAGCTATTTACAACAAATCACCTTACTTACAGATGCCGATAAAGAAGACCCTGAAAATCAGGACGTAGTTACCCTAATGACAATTCATGCTAGTAAAGGTTTGGAGTTTCCTAATGTGTTTATTGTAGGTGTGGAAGAAAATCTTTTCCCAAGCCAGATGAGTATGTATGACAAGGATGACTTGGAGGAAGAGCGCCGTTTATTTTATGTAGCTGTAACCCGTGCCGAGCAAAATGTTTGGCTCACCTATGCGAATCACCGCTATCGTTTTGGGCAATTGGTATCTAATGAACCAAGTCGTTTTTTGGAGGAATTACCAGAGGCTCATGTAGATTTGAGCAAAGCAAAAAAAGCACGCAACAAAGCCATGGCTGGTGAGCGTCCCCGCATGACCACATTCATTAATCAGAAAAAAACGAGCAACCCCAATCTTGTAAAAAAGACAAGTGGCGATCCTAATTTTAAACCAGATAGTCCGAGCGATATGGAGGAAGGTATGAAAGTAAAGCATCAACGTTTTGGCATTGGCAAAATTGAAAAACTAGAGGGACCAGAGGCAAATCGTATTGCTACAATAAGTTTTGGCGGATTGGGCAACAAAAAGATTATGCTTAATTACGCCAAGTTGAAGATTGTGCAATAGTCCTATGAGCAACCGCACCATAGAAGAACAAATAAAATACTACTGCGCTTATCAAGAGCGAAGTCATCATGAAGTAAAAAAGAAACTCTATGAAATTGGTGGCGTAAGCAAAGACGATGTAGAAGACTTAATTTCAACACTCATTCAAGAAAATTATCTAAACGAAGAACGATATGCTCGGGCTTATGCAGGTGGCAAGTTTCGAGTAAAAAAATGGGGACGGCAAAAAATAATTCAAGGCTTAAAAAAACAATACGTCTCAGCCTACTGCATAAAAAAAGGGCTTGAAGAAATAGACGACAAAGAATATCGTAAAAATTTAAAGAAAGCCTTTGACCAAAAAAAAGCATCCTTGAAAACAGATAAAAATAAATTTAGTCGAATGACCAAAATGAAAGCTTATCTTGTGCAGAAAGGGTTTACCTACGAAGAAATTAACCCCCTACTCCAAAAAGTATAAACTATGGCAGCACTTACGTTTACACTCATACAATCTGACTTGCACTGGGAAGACAAAGCCCGAAATCTTGCCATGTTTGAAGAGAAAATAAAATCTATTCAAGAGAAAAAGCAAGTAGTGATCCTACCCGAGACTTTCAATACTGGTTTTTCAATGGACCCAAACAGATTGGGAGAAACTATGAATGGCGATACCGTAGCTTGGATGGTCCGAGTTGCCAAAGAACATAAGATAATCCTTGTTGGCAGCATAATGATTCAAGAAAAATTCAAGAATTACAATCGCTTACTTTGGGTTTTACCTTCTGGCGAAATACAGCACTATGATAAGCGCCACCTTTTTTCACTAGGCGGAGAGCAAGATCAATTTTCATCCGGAGAAAGACGAGTAATTGTACAAGTAAACGGATGGCGCATCCTTTTACAAATTTGTTATGACCTGCGGTTTCCCGTGTATGCTCGTCAGCAAAAAGACGATGAATATGACGCGATTCTGTTTGTAGCTAATTGGCCGCAAAAAAGAATAGATGCCTGGAACACCTTACTAAAAGCAAGAGCCATAGAAAACCAATGTTATACTATTGGTGTAAATAGAATCGGTGAAGACGTTACAGAATTGGTGCACAATGGATGTAGCAGTATTTATGACCCATTAGGCGAAACTATTTATTACAAAGAAAATACAGAAGACATTTTTACGACCACACTCGATACTGAGTTGGTACAAATGATTAGAAAAAAGCTACCGTTTCAGCAAGACAGAGATTCCTTTAGCTTATAAAACAAGTGAAAATTAACGCAGGTGGCGCATTCATTAATGTGAAATCAATACTCACTTTCTCAAAAATCTTTTTTAAGTAAGGGTATTTGCCTAAGGTATATTGATATTGAATAAAGGCTCCATCTTCCGCTAAATAATTAGGGACTTTTTCAAATAAATCTTTAATTTCTCCATTCTCAAATAATGATAATGGCAAACTGGAAACGACATAATCTATCTTATCTACACCTTTGTCTTTCAAAATCTGATCAAAGTCAAAAGCAGAACCTAGCACTAGGTCTAAATTGGGATGTTGTTGAAACTTTTTCTGAGTATAATCAAAAAGATTCTCATTGATTTCAATTGCAATAACCTTACAGTTTGGGTTAATTTTCTTTAAGATTTCTTCCGTTATAACCCCATCGCCAACTCCAAACTCTAGAATAACATTCGCGGTCTCAAAATCAATATACTTGAGGCACTTACGAATCAAATATTTACTACTAGGTGCAATGCTCCCACTAGTTTTCATACTTTTTATGGATTCCTTAAAAAACTTCAAAAGATTGATTTACAACTCAATAATAAGCAGTTTAACTGGTTTTACATAGTAATAAAAGATAATCATTTCTAAAACTAAAAATTAGTAAATATTCTAATTAGTTTTTTTTCAAATACTTTGTCAAAATATAAATAATCGTACCGTTCACCTTACCTTCAATATGCGTAGGGTCATCATGGACTAGTTTAATATTTTTGACCA
>CAYMFF010000071.1:10147-13716 GCA_964389575.1 uncultured Chitinophagaceae bacterium | reverse complement strand
AGGAGCGCAAGACATGGGTGAACTTCTAGCTTTTCCAGGGGCTATGGGTTTTGGCAAGTATACCACCGGCGGACGTGGCGGTAAAGTCATACATGTAACTAACCTAAACGATAGTGGTGCCGGTAGTTTGCGAGAAGCATTAAATACACCAGGCCCGAGAATTATAGTTTTTGATGTGGGAGGTACCATAAAATTAAATACTTCAAATTCAGAAGTTGTTAGATTACCTTTGGGATCATCAGAATATGATAAGAATAATGACTTAGAAAATGTTACTATTGCCGGAGAAACAGCACCTTATCCCGGTATTACCATTACTGGCGGATATTTAGATATACATACGTCTAATGTAATAGTAAGATACATTACTTTTAGAGCAAATTCTCCGATAACTAATACGCCCGGTTTTTCGTTAAGAATAAGAAACTGGGGAACTAATGGCTATGTGCAGTCAAATGTCATAATTGATCATTGCACAATTACCCATGGAAATTCCATCAATTTTGTGACTGGTGGTCAAGATGCTTCTAGAAATACTAACAAAATTACTTTTTCAAAAAACTTACTAGGCAAAGGTAAGGGCTGGATTGAGAGTAATGGCGATATGAGTGGGGGTTACAATTTTATGAGAGGATATTATACTTATGATATTTCTATAGTTGAAAATTATTTTGCTCCATGCTCATACCGAAGTCCTTTAATTGGTTACGGTGCCAATAATGAAAGTGCAGAAATTATTAATAATATAAGTTATGGCAGCCAAAACAATATGGAAATCAGCTGGGGTAATATTGTTGATGGTATTGCTAATATTTATAAACCCTTTAGTAATGGTCATCGATGGAACGTAATAAAATATTTTAAATTCCCTGACCCCCAATATGGCAAAGTAGAGACCAAAACAATTTATATTAACGAAAATATTATTTTACCGCCTTTTAGGAATGGTAGTAAACCTTTTGGCCCTGGATTATTAAAAAATAATCAAAATCAAAGACAAATAAGTAATAGCCTAATAAATTCTTGGTATAATGACCAACAGAGTATTGAAAATGCAGTTTTAAATGATGTAGGTAATAGTATTCATAGAGAAACAATGGATCAACAATTAATCAATGAGTATTATTCACAATCTGGGAGTCAAAATTTTTATGAAAAAGTGCCAGTACCCATAAAAACAAAAACGCGAAGATTAGATAATTATGATACGGATTTTGATGGGATGTCAGATACTTGGGAAATAGAAGTATTTGGCACTTTAGATAAAAATGCTTCAGGAGACCATAATGAAAATGGTTATACTAACATCGAAGAATTTTTCTACTATTTAACTATGGGTTACGAGAATAAATAAAGCCAAGCTTAATTCAAAACCGATCTGTAGCTATTTAACATTTTAGTTCATCTTAAAAAAGAAAAACAATTTAATTTAGTGGTAATTAGTCTTCGCATTAAATCAATCCAATCTGTGGAT
Source organism: uncultured Chitinophagaceae bacterium (assembly GCA_964389575.1). Lineage (GTDB taxonomy): Bacteria > Bacteroidota > Bacteroidia > Chitinophagales > Chitinophagaceae > JAGNRR01. The sequence continues at coordinate 12,242 of CAYMFF010000071.1, read as the reverse complement.
TAATAGCTCTCTGTAACAATAACATTAAGTTGTGACCTAGTTAGTAGTAATTTTATGAAACAACTATTTTTACAGCTATTATAATATGTTTAACCTACATATTCTTAATTAATCAGGTTAAACTCAAAGTATGTATTTTTAACTTCATTTTCTTTATTAAAGAATTTGTTTTACAATCATACTAGACTTCATTACCTACGCGTTTAGGTTAGTGTCATTTAAATGACACTGAAATATATTAAAATGAAAATAGATTTTATAATAAATTCGCTAGCTGGTGGCGGTGCTGAACGTGTCATGGTTACCTTAGCCCATGGTTTTTCAAAATTTAATGACATTTCCATAATAACCTTTAATAATAAAACTGCATACGAAGTTGCTTCGGAGGTAACTAGGGTTAAATTACACCAAGGCCGTTCAAAAAACCACACTTTAAGATCTTGGAGGAATCTATTTAACCATTACAAGAAAAAAATCAATAGACCTGATTATACTATAGTCTTTATGCCTGAAAATGCCCTCATAGCGATTCCCATCGCTAAACTATTTGGCATTAAAATTATTGTTAGCGAACATAACAACCATAAAGCTTATCCATATTTTAAATCAAAATGGTCCAGAAAATTATTGTATCCTAAGGCCAATGCCGTTACCGTTTTAACCTCCTACGATATTGATTTTTACAGTAAACTAAATCGTCAGGTTGTTGTGATGCCCAATCCGATTATACTTCCAAAAGAGATAAATACTTTTTCTAAACGAAAAAAAAATATTTTCGCAGCGGGATCAATGAAAAAAATTGATGTAAAAGGATTCGAGAGTCTCTTGAAAATTGCAGCCCCAATATTAAAAAAGCATAGCGATTGGACCCTTACCATTGCAGGCGGAGGAGGCAATGGCATTGAAATTCTTGATACCCTAAGAAAACAACTTCATATTGAAAATCAAGTGATACTACCTGGTTTTTGCAACAACATACAAGAGCTCATGCAAGAGTCACAAATATTTGCGCTTCCTTCAAAATTTGAAGGACTACCCATGGTACTAATGGAGGCATTAAGCAATGGTATGTGCTGCATTGCCTACGACTGTGTCTCAGGACCACGGGATTTGATTGAAAATGGGAAAAATGGCCTTTTGATAGAAAATCAAAATGCCGATGCTTTTGAAAAAGAATTAGAAAGATTAGTAGCTGACGATGAACTTCGCACTAATTTGGCCGCAAATGCTCCCAAATCGGTGAAAGATTATGATTTACCAAGTATTATGGCCAAGTGGAAGCGTCTTTTTAACCAATTGGACGCCTGATGGAGTATTCAAAATTAAAGGACTACGTCCTTATTCGCTATGCGATACTTTTTTTAATTCTTTTCTATTTTCCAGCGTTTACCCTAGTTTATATCAATGGTGCACTTTCATCGCTATTAAGCTATGCTTCTTATGGATTAATCCTATTGTATGTAGCACTTTGTGGTAAAACAGGAAATTGCAATGAGATGCTTTTGATGGGGGGAATCTATTATTTAATCAGTGGTTTTGTTTCACAAGATTATATGGTAGATATTTATTCTTTTGTGGTCATTATCATAAAGTACTTTATTATTATTTGGGGGGGGTATGAGGTTATGAAACGAACTACAGCCAAAGAAATATGGATCTTTTTAGTGATTGGCATTTTATCCATTTTGGGTAATATATTTTTGTTTCCAAACCCGGAAGGAGATTATGGACGTTTTAGTGGTTTTTATATGGATCCAAATAATGCCGGAATGGTTTGCTTATTTGGGTTTGCACTAAGCTATAGTATGCCGAAAAAATTAGTGCTATTCGGCAAGTTGTTTTTCACCATCTTGGGTCTATTGACCTTCTCAAGAACTTTCATTATTATTTGGGTTCTTTTGAATCTTATTTCAATAAAATTGGACGTGAAAAATGCCAAAATGCTTCTTTTGGGCTTTGGTTCGCTAGCGCTACTAGTTGCTTTCAATGATTTTTTACCTGTTCAAAGTCCTAGACTAGAACAAATGGCTGCATTGGTTTCAGGTGAAAATGTTACCCAAATTGACGGAATAGATGAAGATTCCAGAACGGAGAC
>CAYMFF010000071.1:0-10047 GCA_964389575.1 uncultured Chitinophagaceae bacterium | reverse complement strand
CTTTTTATATTAATGTGGACAGCTATTCAAGTTAACAAAAAGGAAGCTGAGTTTATTACTGCTAATTCAGAATCTAGTGCTACCTAAGTACGTAGATTTTCTAAAACCCATACAAATCTTTTAAAACGAATGTCCTCGAACAAAAAACCTCAGACTAGTTTGCTAAAAAAGATTCGTGGTAAATTTTCAGGACAACTCATATCAAATATTCTCACCGTAGGTATTATAACGGTATTGGTAAAATCGGTTGCTTTCTTTAAAGAAATTAAAATTGCAGATGCCTATGGGACTTCATTGCTAGTTGACACTTACTTGATTGCATTTTTAGTACCCTCATTTATACAAAGCGTTTTTTTAATAGCATACAAAGGTGCTTTCATACCAAATTACGTTCAAGAAAGCAAAGAGTTTTCCGATACCAAAACTTTTCAAACCACGAGTTTTATTATAACTATTGGTGTATGTCTTGTAGTGATGTCAACAACTCATTTTGGTATAGACCTTTACTTAGAGAATCTTTTTCCAGGTAAGGATGCTACCTTCTACAGCTTAGTTAAAATTCAACTTTCGATTCTACTACCTAGTATTCTCTTTTGGGGCACATCATCCCTACTTAATGCCCAATTGAATGTGGCCAATGATTTTTTCTACTCATCGTTAAACTCATTCTTTGTCCCATTAGTAACAATTATTTTAATCTACGGATTTAGAGAACAATTACAAGAAAAAACATTGGCCTACGGGATGCTTATCGGCAGTGGTTGTAGCTTTTTTTACCTATTGGTACTTGCTTTAAAAAGAAAGCTACTTAAAATAGGGATGCCCGATTTTAAAAATAGAAATACTATTATGTTGTTAAAACAGCTTCCTGCAAAAGTTTCCTCAAGTTTGATTAATGGATTAAACCCAGTGGTTGATCAATACTTCTCTGGTAAATTGATGGCAGGTGCAATTGCTTCATTGAACTACGGATATAAAATACCTATAGTTATTATTGGCTTAATTACCACCACCATAGCCAGCACACTGTTACCTCATTTCTCTAAAAAAGTATTGGAAGGAAGTAAAACACTGTTTAAAGAGCTCCTTAAAATATTAAAATTAAGCCTATTACTGATGGGTATTGTTAGTCTAATACTAATTATTTTTTCAGAGCAAATTATCAGCTGGGTATTTGAAAGAGGAGCCTTTACTGCCAGTGATACTGCTATTGTATCTGTAGTACAACAAATGTATTTGATACAACTACCTTTTTATCTAGCAGCCAACGTAATGAACATTTTTTTGACATCCATAAACAAAAATGCTTTTTTAGTGATTTCCTCAACGATTAGCCTCCTATTGAATATTTTACTAAACTATTTATTGATAGACATCATGGGTATAAAAGGCTTGGCATTAGCAACCTCATTAGTCACATTATGCAATAGCATTGTCATCTATCTTTACATTAATAGACTTCAAACAAAATTAGCTGAAACGTAATTCTGGGCATATTGTCAAAAGAGTATTCTAGAGGTGAAATTTTTACTTAGGATAAGCGTTCTATAAACTAAGAATAAAGCAAATGAAAATTGATTTAATCATTGGTAATTTACAAAGTGGTGGGGCCGAACGTGTGGTAAGCTTACTGGGCAATCATTTTTCCGAAAAACACCAAACTCGAATTTTAACCTTTGAAAGTAAAGAAAAATATAAAGTAAGCAGGAAAGTAGAACGACTTCGCTTTCATAAAGACCTTCCTGTCTTTAACTATACGTTGATTCGCGCATTCTTATATTTACTGAAATTTTATTCAAAAAAGGAAAATCGTCCTGATATCATTAGTTCGCATATTGACCGTGTAGGTCTTGCCACCATACCCATTGCACGTTTATACAATATTCCAATTGTGGTTACCGAGCATATTAACCACACAACCAATAAATACAATTTTGAAAAGAAAATACTTTGGAATTTTTTATATAAATATGCGAATGCCGTTACAGTGCTAACCAAATACGATTTACCTTTCTTTCAAAAAAAGAATAAAAAAGTTGTAGTAATTCACAATCCAAGTTCTTTCAAAGCTCTTGAACAACAGAATAACCATAGAACAAATACCGTCTTAGCTGTGGGAAGTCTTGATAGATATCACCATAAAGGATTTGACAACTTATTGGATATTGTTAAGGAAGCAATTGCTGTGCAACCCAACTGGAAGTTTAAAATTGTTGGGGAAGGTCCCACCGGAAAAGAGTTTCTTGAGAAAAGAATAAATGACCTCAACATTTCAGAACATGTTGAACTTTTGGGTTTTAGGTCTGATATTTCAACTCTTTTAAAAGAATCTGGCATTTATATTTTGACCTCTCGTTTTGAAGGGTTACCCATGGTATTGATTGAAGCTACCTCACAAGGTATTGCTTGTATTGCTTATGACTGTATTTCTGGGCCTTCTGACATTATAGAGGATGGAAAAACTGGAATACTGGTAAAAAATCAAGACAAGTCTGAAATGATTACTAAGCTTACCCAATTAATGCAAGACAAAAAATTGCGGTTAAACTTAGGCACTAATGCAATAAAAGGATGTGAAAAATTTAGCATTCACGAAATTGGAAAGCAATGGGAAAATTTATTTTATGAAATAATAAAATAACGTTTTGTATAAAATTACTTATATGTTAATTGCCAATTGAAACAAATTTCTCTATAAGTCATAATCAACTTGTTAAAATGATAAAATTTATTCGAAATATATACTTAAACACTAGGTTTGGTTACTATTTTCTTCATCCTCTTTTCTTGTTATACGAAAGCTATTTGAAAAAGGTTTCAGATGAAAAATTTATTGCAAAGAAGTTCTATGAGAAATTAGGTTACAAAGTCAATTTTAAAAGCCCTAAAACACTTAATGAAAAAATTTCTGCCCTAAAACTTTATTGGCAGGATGATTTACTAACAATTGCTGCTGATAAATTTAAAGTAAGAGATTATATTAAAAATAAAATTGGAGAAAAGTATCTTATTCCTATGGTGTTTTCAACACAAAATGTGAATGATCTTAAATCCGAAAATCTTCCTGATTATCCTATAATTATCAAAACTAATCACAATAGCGGCGGTGTGTTAATAGTTCAAAACACACAAAATGTTAATTGGAGAAAAGTGAAACAACGATTTAAAATTCTTTTGCGTGAAAATCATTTTTACAGTACCAGAGAATGGCAATATAAAAACATCGAATCTAGAATTGTGGTTGAAAAACTACTATTAGATAAAAATGGCAACATTCCACCCGATTATAAACTTCATTGTTTTAACGGTAAACTAAGTTTTGTGCAGGTTGATTCGGATAGGCATAAAAATCACAAAAGAGTATTATATGATGCAGATTGGAGAAAAATTCCGTGTAAATGGGTCTATGACAATTCATTCGAAAATCCAAAACCACCTGCATTTATGAAAATGAAAGAACTGGCTGAAATTATTGCTAAAGACTTTATATATGTAAGGGTTGATTTATATAATCTTGAAGAAAAAATATTTTTTGGAGAGCTAACTTTTCATTCGGAGTCAGGTTATGGAAAATTTACGCCAAAAAGTTTTGATAACTCTTTTGGAGAACTATTAGATATAAAATCTGTAATGCCTAATATGCAGTAGTTAAAAGGCAAAAAACATAAGAACTACTTACCGAAATCAATTTTGAAAATTGAAAATGAAAAAAAAATCTATATCCGTTTTTATTAACTCTCTAGCCGGAGGAGGGGCTGAACGAGTGACGTCACATCTCCTTCAATATTTAACAAAAAAAAATATTAATCCAATTCTAGTACTTACAGAGGTTGATATCTCATACGCCGTACCGAAAAATGTCAAAATATACCATTTAGATAACGCATCGAACTCAGAGTCAGGAATCATAAAACTTTTAAAGCTCCCTTTTTTAGCTTATAAATACGCTCGATTTTTAAAAACGAATCATATTACGCATTCCTTTAGTATGCTATCAAGACCTTGTTACATTAACATTATGGCAAGATGGTTTACCAATCACAACTATAAATTAATTATTAGTGAACGAAATTATCCAAGCATACAATATTCAGGTTCACACGCGCAGGCAAAAATCAATCGCTTTTTAGTAAAATGGCTCTATCCAAAGGCTGACTTGATAATCAGTAATGCAAAAGCCAGTGCAAACGACTTAATAGACAACTTTGGTACTCAAAAACAACGTACTAAAACAATTTATAATCCAATTGATATTAATGAAATTAATACGATTCAAAAAAAAGAAGGCTTTTTTGATTCAAATTTTATAAATGCAGTGAGTATTGGTCGATTGGTAAAGGAGAAGAACCATACTTTTTTAATAGATGCGGTCTTACCATTTAAAAATCTACGACTTTATATTTTTGGTGAAGGAGTACAACGACCTGAACTCGAGAAAAAAATAGTAAAACTTGGATTGGAGAATCGCGTTTTCCTAATGGGTTTCGAAAGTAATCCCTTTCAGTATTTAAAGACCGCAGATTTGTTTTTATTTGGTTCTTTAAACGAAGGTTTTCCCAATGTATTGATGGAAGCAATGTGTTGCGGATTACCAATTATAAGTACCAATTGTAAATCAGGGCCAGATGAAATGCTAGAATTAGAAAACCCCAAGCAAGATGATATAATGATTACAAAGTATGGCATTTTAACGCCCGTCAATAATGTTGAATTGATGCAAAAAGCCCTAAAATATGTGATAAAAAATCCTTCCTTTCTTTTAGATTGTAAACCTAACCTATTAAAACGCATCAGATTTTTTGAAAAGAAATCAATATTAAATCAATATTATTTATCAATCTTTGGTTAATTCTGAAATAACTTTCTTTAATGTATAATAACTACTTTAAGTACATATTTAATAGAATTATGAAATTTTATAAGTTAATCGAATAGCTTAGTGTAAGCTTCCCCTAAATAGAACTGCTTAGTTTTCTAAAACTTCACTAAAGTTATTGTTTTTAATTCTTATGGGGCTAGCCCCATAAGAATTAAGTTTCGCATATTTAACTGGTGGTATTGCAAGCTTCCCTATCCACGTTGTCTACAATTCAAAGAAATACTACATTAATACTGAACATTTATACGGCTTTTGGTTAAAACAGTCACATAACAATATTTCTATTTTAAATCGGTTATGCTAGTAGAAACTTCTTTATGAACTTGGTTTAGTAACCTTTCATAACTTTAACAATGTCTAAAAAAAAAAAGCTAGATTCCCCAATAATTTTTTTTGGTGTTCCCAGATCCGGGACATCGGTAATTTCAGAAATCTGCATGCGGCATAAAGATTTGGGGTTTCCGTCGCAATATCAGGCGAGATACCCAAATTTTGATTCCATCAATTATATGAGAAGGCTCTTTGATAACTCATTATGGCGTTTTCATGGGCAAAAGAAACAGTTGAATAAAGTAGAATTTTTATCCTGGTTTACCTTCAGAAATGATGAAAACTATGCAATGTGGGATAAAATAACAGGTGATACTATTGATTTTAGCTATGATTTTCTATTAAACACCGTTGCTTCAAATTCAAGTAAAATATCCATCAGGAATTTCTTTGCTTCGTTGGTAAATAGGCAAGGGAAAAAACGCCTTGCTTTTAAATTAACAGGTCCATCAAGACTGGAATATTTGTTAAGTATTTTTCCAGATGCCAAATTGGTACGCATCCATAGAAAACCAATACCTGCCATAAGCTCGCTTTTAAAAGTACACTTTTGGGGGTTAGAAGGTGCCAAACAATTATGGTGGAAAGGCCCTTATTCAAAAGATGAAATTGAATGGTCTGAAAAAAATATAAAAGACCCTGTTGCCATGACAGCCTTTCAGTTAAAAAAGATAATTGACACAACAGATGAAGAGATTCAAAAACTAGGAGTTGATGTACATAACGTTGAATACGGTAACTTCATAAAAGACCCCAAGAACACCTTGAAAGGAATCCTAGATTTCACAAACTTAAGTTATGATAAAGCATGCTTTGACTATTTTAAGAAAAATAAAATTCATAATCAGAATAAAAAAGATACCGACTATTTTTCTCAAGAAGATTTAAATACTATAAAGAAAATTTTTAATGGAACAATAGGCTCCCAAAAAGATAATCTTAACCCTTAGCTAGCGAAAAAATGAGTTCCAAAATCTCATTAAAAAATACGAATTCAAAACCGATTCGCGTACTCCAAGTTTTTACCAGTCTAGGTAGAGCAGGAGCTGAATCTATGATAATGAATTATTACCGTAGTGTTGATAAAACAAAGGTTCAGTTTGATTTTTTAGTTCATCGTGAAGAAGAAGGAGCTTTTGAAGAAGAAATACGAAACCTAGGGGGAACTATTTATCGCGTACCAAAAATCACCAACCATTTCAAATACAGGAAAGAATTACTAAGTTTCCTGAAAAAAAATGACTATAAAATTATTCACTCCCATATTGATTCTTACAGCTATTGGATTTTAAAATACGCTAAAAAATATCATGTGCCAGTGAGAATAATTCACTCACATATTGCAGTGAACATCTCCATAAAAAAGATGTTTCTAAGCAAAAGTGACTTTGTTCGCGGGTTAAAATCCATTTCTCAATATGTGTTGAAATTCGGGATAAAGAAGCATGCCACTCACTTTTTTGCCTGTGGTGAAAAAGCGGGTGAATATATGTATGGTAAAAATTCGACCGACTTTTCTATCATAAGAAATGCCATTAACCTAAATGACTTTAAATTAAATTTAGGAAAAAGAAGGGCTTTAAGAAATCAACTCGAAATTGGAGAAAACGAATTTGTAATTGGTCATATAGGAAGGTTCGCAATTCAAAAAAACCATATCTTTCTAATTCATATTTTCAAAGAAATTTTAAAATTGCATGAAAACTGCACTTTGATTTTAGTGGGTGACGGGGATTTAAAAACAAAAATGATACAAGAGGTTGAAAAACTGGGAATACAATCAAAAGTCAACTTTTTGGGCGTCAGAAAGGATGTAGCCAATTTGCTACAGGCTTTTGATTTATTTTTATTCCCTTCTATTTTCGAAGGTTTACCTGTTACTATGGTCGAAGCACAAGTATCTGGACTACCCATTGTTGCCTCTGCTGCCATTACTAAAGAAGTTAATATTACTGATTTGGCATCTTACATAGATTTGAAAGAAAGCCATACCGAATGGGCGCAGGTTGCTTTAGAAAAAATGAAGTCTATCAAACGGTATGATCGCACTGAAGAGATTATTGCAAATGGGTACGATATAAAAACAAATGCCGAAAAACTACAAGACTTCTACCTTCACCAAATACAATCAATTTAAATAGCTTTTACAGAATGTCTAATTGACCCTTGTTGATTATATTAAATTACGCAAAAGACTCTACAGTTTGTAATAACTCTAAAATTTCTGAACAGTTTTAGATTTCAACTACTAAAACGTGTACAAGTCCTTAGCTCTAACAAGGTGATTATATAATTAAAACCTAGAACAAGGTATACCCAACAAGTCTTTTAAATTATCTAAGACTTTAAAACAATGAAGCTTTCTATTCAATAATCCATTTATTAATACGTTAACGGTATAGCTTAAACCAAATTTTCCTTGAATGCTTTTTAACTCCATCGAATTTTTACTGTTTCTGCCTGTTGTTTTTTTTCTTTATTGGTTTGTATTCAATAAAAGTGTAAAGATTCAAAATATACTTGTATTATTAAGCTCATATCTTTTCTATGGATGGTGGGACTATAGATTTCTTTTTCTGATATTTTTTTCTACTATAATAGATTTTATGGTTGGTCTGAACATCGAAAAACAAGCGTTGAAAAGAAATCGCAAAATTCTTCTATGTCTTTCAGTAATTTTCAACTTGGGTGTTCTAGGTTTTTTCAAGTACTATAACTTTTTTATTGAGTCTTGGCTTGACTTATTTAGTTCATTTGGCTACGAAATAAAAAGTGTATGGACTTTAAAGATAATTTTACCTGTTGGTATTTCATTCTACACATTCCAAACGATGTCCTATACTATTGATGTGTATAAAAACAAATTAAAGCCAACCAAGGATTTCATTTCTTTTGCGGCATTTGTTTCATTTTTCCCTCAACTAGTGGCCGGGCCGATCGAAAGAGCTACCAATCTTTTACCACAAATTCTCAATAAACGGGTATTTAGATATAAAGAAGGAGTTAAAGGGATTCGTTTGATTATTTGGGGAATGTTTAAGAAAATTACGATAGCCGATAATTTGGCACCAATAGTTGACAACATTTTTGATAATTATGAACTTTTTGAAGGTGGAACACTACTGTTAGGAGCTATTTATTTTGCTTTTCAAATTTATTGTGACTTTAGTGGGTATTCTGATATAGCAATTGGAACTTCAAAACTTTTTGGCTTTAATCTGATGACCAATTTTAAATACCCCTATTTTTCAAGAAATATTGGTGAATTTTGGCGCAGATGGCATATTTCCCTATCCACTTGGTTTAGAGACTATTTATATATTCCCCTAGGTGGTTCAAAAAACGGGAAATGGAATTCTATAAGGAACATTTTTTGTATTTTCTTGGTAAGTGGTTTTTGGCATGGAGCTAATTGGACTTTTATCTTTTGGGGGCTTTTTCATGCCATGTTGTTTCTTCCCTCTTTCGTCTTTAATAACAATCGTAAATATTTAACAAATGTTATTGGACAAAACAGATATTTGCCTTCGCCTAAAGAGGTTTTTCAAGTAAGCCTAACATTTTTAATGGTAACTATTGGATGGATATTTTTTAGAAGTGAAGATATCACAAGTTCAATCCATTACATTTCAAAATTAACATCTATTTCATTTCCCCAAGAGTTTAGAAAAGAGCTTGTGTATTACATTATTCCCTTTATTCTGTTTGAGTACATATTCATGAAAAAGGAAGACATAATATTAAATTCTAAAAAAACAATATTTATTATCATTGATTCAATTTTAATATATTATTTAGGTTATCAAATAGTATTTGATGACTCTTTCCAACAGTTTATATATTTCCAGTTTTAAATGAAAAAGTTTCTAAAACATATTGGTGTAATAGTAATTGCAATTCTATTAATGGTAACCATTGTTGCTTTATATAATTATGAAAAAGACGTATATGGTGTCTTCGATAAAAAAAAGGAATTTATTGGTTTTGAACCAAACCAGAGAGTACTAAAAATTAATCATGCAACTAAAAAGAATAAACGAGAAAAAATAATTTTTTCTGACTCTAGAGGTGGTGTACTTAACAATACAAATGCTTATAGTGATTGGTACAATATGTCTTATTCAATGGGAGTCGCAGAAGAATTTTTGGCAGATTTGAAAGCTATTTTTTCAACTAGACATAACTTAAATGAAATAATAATTTTTATTGATGAAAATACACTTTTTGAACAATATCAATTACACGAAAAACAATTACTTCGAAAAATTGTCAGTTTAAATGGGATAGAGAAATATCAATATTTATTTTTCATACCCGATTTCAATATGTTGAAATTTATATGGCAAAATAAAAAACAAAAACACAACTTAAAGTTTGACATCTACGATACTGGAGCCTATATAGAATTAGGATATGAATACAGTAATCAGAAAGTAACTTGTTCTGAACAAAACAATTCTCCTAGAAAAAATAACATACAATTATTTAAAAATAAATTACAAGTTTTAAAAGACATCAAAAAGATTTGTAAAGAAAATGAAATCAAAGTAAGATTTGTCTCTCATCCAATTTCTACAAAAAGTTATTCAATTGACCCTGAGAAAGTCAACGTTTATAAACAGTTTATTGAGTTTTTGAACAAAAACAATATTCAAGTAATATTACCTCTAGACTGTTTAGTTATTGAATATAATCAAATGCAGTGGCGCGATCCTTGGCATTACAACAATGTGATTGCACGAAAAATAGAAAGTAAAATATTGCAATAAAATTTATGCTTATCTGAATTCAAATTTTGTAAAAACACTTTACAATTATTAATAATTCAATATTCTAAA
>CAYMFF010000070.1:0-14109 GCA_964389575.1 uncultured Chitinophagaceae bacterium | reverse complement strand
GATGCGCTTGTTTACGTCTCTCAGGATTTTTATGCCGTAGAATATACTCGCGCATCATACCACTTTTAGCCACACCGGGTCGTATAATAGAGCTAGCAGCTACCAAGCCAAGGTAAGTATCCACCTCTAGTTTTTTGAGCAACATACGCATAGCAGGCGATTCTACATAAAAGCAACCTAGACATTCTGCCTGGCTTACTAATTTATTCACCTTAGCATCTTCCATAAATGGTTTGGTATTATGAATATCAATCTCAGGCTCTTGGGGTCGATTGTATTTTATAATTTCAAGCGTTTCTTTAATCTTACCCAATCCTCGCTGACCTAGTATATCATATTTATATAATCCTACGTCTTCAGCCACATGCATATCAAACTGAACAGTTGGAAAACCTTTAGGTGGCATATCCGTAGCACTAAAGTAATGAATGGGTTTTTCTGAAATTAAAATACCTGCAGCATGCACCGTCATATGATTGGGCATATCTTGAATATAGCCTGCATACCGATTCACAAGTTGTTTAATATCATCATTTGCCTGACCGGTTTTACTGAGCGTAGCAATTTCATGATCTGGCAAACCAAATACTTTTCCTAACTCTCGAGTAACCGCTCGATGCTGAAATGTACTATAAGCTCCTAGCAGAGCTACTTGCCCATTGCCCTTAAAGCGATCAAAAATATAGCGTGTCATATCCGGTCGATCTCGACTAGAAAAATCTATATCAAAATCTGGCGGACTGCTACGATACAGATTCATAAAACGCTCGAAGTATAAATCTAACTCAATAGGATCTACATCGGTAATGCCTAATAGATAAGCCACGATACTGTTGGCACCACTACCCCGCCCTACATGATAATACCCTTTGCGTTTTGCGTATTGTATAATATCCCAGTTTGTAAGAAAGAATGAATTATAATTCATGCGAGCAATCATGTCAATTTCTTTTTTGACTCTGGCTTTTATTTCGGGAGTAATTGCAGCATAACGATACGGTAAACCATCTTGACACAGACGATTCATAAGTTCTTTATCACCTTGTAAATCGCCGGTATAAGTAGCTATGTTCTGAGACTTTCGTTCTACTGAAAAATCAAAATAGATAGAACATTCTTCTAGAAGTTGCTCTGTGTTTTTTACTACTTGTGGTAGGTCTTTAAAATATTCTTTCAACTGATTGGGCGGTATAAAACAATCAGCAAAACTCCCCTGCTCTTCCTTGCCAAGCTTGCTAAGCAGGGTGTTATTATCAATGGCTCGTAATAATCTATGAGTATTAAAATCTCTTTTATTACGAAATGAAACCGAATGCAACACAACACATTTAGATATTTTATGTTTCCACTTTGAAAATCGAAAACGATTTAAATTAGTTATATCTAAACCAATATATTCGTTAGGCAATAGAATTTCTTTATCTAATAATTCTAATTGCTTAAAAGGATAAATGATTACAACATCTTCTAGTTGTGGGGCGAGCGCCGGCATCAGCTCTCCTGATTTTTTATGCTTTGACAGAAAAGTATTCAATTGCATAAATCCATTATTATTCTTTGCTAAACCTACATATTGCTGTTGTGCTCCGTTTCTAAAATCTATTCCTACAACAGGTTTTACATCAGCTTTCTGCGCTCGCCGTATAAAGTCAAGGCAAGCTGAGGTGTTATTAATATCGGTAAGAGCAAGTGTTTTTATATTATGCTGCTCAGCTAGTTGCAAAAGCTCTTTCTCAGCTATTGTGCCATATCTAAAACTGTATTGCGAATGACAATTGAGATACATATCATGCTGTTCTATGTGCTAGTACCACAGGTGGCTCTCCATTAAACGGATTCATTATACCTCCAATAGTTTTAGCGCCCATGGTAGAAGCACTAATTACTTTACTGCTTCCGAATCTATTACGAACATCATCCATTGCGTTATAGAGGCTAACCGTTTTATGCCAATCGTCAAAAAGATTCATTTGTGAGTTACCATCAACCAAGCTACTAAACCGAACACCTACTAAGCGAACTAATAAACGACGATTATAAAGGCGATCAAATAAGTTAACCACTTTTGGCACCAAGGTATGGTCAGCTGCGGTGTGTGAAATTTTAATTTGCTTCGTAAGTGTATTAAAATCAGAGTAACGCACTTTTACCGTTATACAAGAAGTTAGTTTTTTACCATTTCGTAATTGAAAACACAAATCTTGCGCCATTGCTTTTATTAAGCGCTTCATCTTATAAACATCTATTGTATCCTTACCAAACGTCCGTTCGCTTGATATAGATTTTCGTTCGTGATATTCTATTACTTTGCTATGGTCAATTCCATTGGCTTTATTCCACATCATAGTACCTGTTTTACCAAAAGCAGTTTCTAGCATTTCACGAGGCATCTCTTGCAGGGTTCTTACTTTTTTGATACCCATATTACACAACTGCTGAAAAAGTTTAGGACCAATAGATGGTATTTTTTTGACAGACAAAGGTGCTAAAAAAAGTTTCTCCTGACCAAAATCTATACTGAGTTGATTACTTGGCTTAGCTTCATTTGTTGCTACTTTGGACACTGTTTTATTCTGAGACAAACCAAAAGAAATTGGAAGTCCTGTTTCTTTAATTACTTTCTGTCTTAATTCTGAAGCATATTTATAACAACCAAAAAAATGATCCATGCCAGATAAATCTGCATAAAACTCGTCTACACTTGATTTTTCCAATACAGGAACATTATCCTTGAGCACATCGGTGACCAACTTAGAATACTTGCCATAAGTACCCGCATTACCCCTAATAACAATAGCTTCTGGGCATAATTGTCTTGCCATACGCATAGGCATACCAGAATGAGCCCCAAAGTATCTAGCCTCATAGCTAGCTGCTGAAACCACACCTCTATTACCAGTACCTCCTACCAAGACAGGTATATTATTCAACCTACTATCTTCTAGTCGTTCTACAGATACAAAGAATGTATCTAGATCCATATGAAGTATACTGCGATTCATTTTCAGTTTTGCGGGTCTAGCAAGATACAAAAATGAAATAGCAGTATGTAATGAGCTTATGTTATAATTGTAGGATTGTGCATAAAAAAAGCGTCACGCTATTGCGTGACGCTCTCAAATAATATTTTAAATGATTATCTGCTTAAGTTAGGGAAAGGAGGAGGCAAGTTAGAAGGACCCGTTTCGCTAGGATTAGCAGAACGATAATCAACTGTATTACCATTACCACTTCTTCCATATTGGAAAATGAAACGGTCACGATCAACACCCTGACGATCAACCATGTAGTTGATTATAGTATTAACTCTATCCCATGAACGTTGCTGCGCAACTTTAGAAGAGTTACCATTTCCTGTAACAATTACCTGACAAGTAGGGTCTTTTCTCATTTGAGAAGCTAAGCTAGCTAATTGGCTCATAGCACTTGAAGATAATCTCGCAGAACCTGGAGAGAATGCAACAGTTCCGTTATTAATTCCACCACATGTCATTGGCTTACCATCACAACACTCAGGATCAGGACAAGTACCAATACCATCAGCATCAGAAGGTTGACACTCAGTAGGAGTAATCAACTGCTTATCTTTATAATCAGGAACACCATCTCCATCCGTATCCATCGGACAACCGTGAGTATCAACTGCAACTCCAACTGGAGTATCAGGACAACGGTCGAAACAGTCAGAAACACCGTCACCATCAGTATCGATATCACAACCACCTCCACGAGGCGTTTTCATTTCGTTGTAACCATAATCTAATGGGTTCATCCACCATAATGGCTCAACAGAACGTCCACCTAAGTGTAAATTAAGACCAATAGATGCATAGTTATAAGTATCAAAATCTCTAGTCATAGCAGAACCACCGTTTGTAGGAAGTGGCCATTCTTGCCAACGTTGACCATCAATTAAATCGTCGTTCGTATAAGACCATTTGTCTTCAATAGATAAAGATACTCTTTGTCCAAGCTTAAATTGAATACCTAAACCGGCAGTAAGTATAGTTCTGAATGTTCGATCTTCACCAAACCAAGGTCTGTTACCATGACGCTCAGCAGGAGATTCATACTCACCATCAAACAAATTCTTTAAATCAGTGTTTACTGCTTGACGAGTGCGATATGAATTAGAGTTCCATAACCAACCGTCAGGTTGCTCATTTGCGTATTGACCAGTACGCTTCTTAGTGGTTATAGCGTTAAATCCATCAACATAGGTATTTCCTCTACTATTTAAAGCATCTACCCAAGTGTCATATAACATACCACCCATACCTACTAAACCATATACACTTGCTTTATTTCGTGCTTTATGAAACTTGATATTATTGAATGAAGCAATCAATTGTAAAGACAATTCATCAATGTCAGTACAGTAGTTATAATAAACTGGATTAGCAGTTCCATTGCCAGAAACGTTACCAGTAGAGTAAGGAGTTCCACTACCTAATGTTGCACTAGGCAATCTATGCCATGGGTTATTATGTCCCCAATATCCAGTAGCTGGTTGCCAGTTAAAACCAGAAGCTGTACCGTGTAAATATTGTAATCTAGTAGAGATTATGTATCCCCAAGCTTTACGCACATGAACACCAAATCCTAATGTTTGACCAGGATTTTTAGCGTCAAAAGGAGTTTTTGTTCTAACATCACCAGAAACGTTGAACAAACCGCCCGAAATACCAATTTCCCATTGGCTACGCGGACGAGCAGGAAAATCATATTGATTATCCAAAAAATCTCTGTGTTGCTCCATTCTTCCTGTTGGAACAAGTGCAGTGTCTAATACATCATATCCTGCACCACGATAAATAGTGCCCGTTTCTGTAGTAGTGTTTTGTGCGAAGGTGGTAAAACCAACCAAGGCACATAATAAAGTAAGTAGGGTAAACTTCTGAGTTTTCATAATATAAGTATTTAAATATAATTAAATCTATCTGAAATAATTTAGGCGCAAATATAGAAGCAAGATTTTCTTTTTTTCGTATAAAAGCTAATTTTTTTTAACAAAATAACTTAAACTAATATTGCATAACGAATGGATAACATTAAAAGCTACTTAAGTCAAGATTTACAGAGGTTTGAGGCCAATTTTAACCTCGCTGTTCAAAGCAAAGTTCCCCTACTTGATAAGATAATGAAGTACATTGTCAAAAGTAAAGGAAAACGGGTGCGTCCTATGTTAGTTATTTTAAGCGCAAAGCTATTTGGAGATGTTAATGACACCACTCTTAGAGCTGCATCTTTAATAGAACTATTACATACAGCCACTTTGGTTCATGATGATGTAGTTGATGATGCAGATAAAAGAAGAAACATGTTTTCCATTAATGCATTATGGAAAAACAAAATAGCTGTTTTAGTAGGTGACTACTTACTTTCAAAAGGACTGCTACTGTCAATTGAAAATAAAGATTTTGAGATTCTTGAGATTCTCTCTAACGCGGTAAGTCTTATGAGTGAAGGTGAGCTAATACAAATAGAAAAGGCTCGAAAATTAGACATTACAGAAGAAGTGTACTTTGATATCATTAGAAGGAAAACAGCCTCTCTCCTAGCAAGCTCTTGTGCAGCTGGAGCTTATTCGGCTAACAAGAATGAAAGCCAAGCTAAATTAATGGAGCAAGTAGGAGAAAAAATGGGTATTGCTTTTCAGATTAAAGACGACTTGTTTGATTACGGGAGTAAAAAAATTGGTAAACCAACAGGCAATGACATAAAAGAGAAAAAAATGACATTACCCTTAATATATACTCTGCAAAACTGTGATTCGAGTACAAAGAGAAAAATCAAACGGATTTTTAAGAATGAGAATAAGAATAAAGGGAAAATAAATTTTATTATTGATACTGTAAAAGAACACCAAGGAATTAATTATGCTGAAGATGCTATGATCTCGTATCGAGACGAAGCAATTAATCTTTTATCAGAAGTAGATGAATCAGAAGCTAAAGGACATTTAATCGATTTAATAAATTATACGGTAGAAAGAGAATATTAATTAAGAGAAATGAAAAAGAATATTACAATATTAGGAGCTGGACTTGTTGGCTCGTTACTAGCGTGCATGTTAGAAAAAAGAGGCTATCAAGTGCAGGTTTTCGAGCGTCGTCCCGATATGCGGAAGCAAGAGTTAAGTGCTGGCCGATCGATTAACTTAGCCATGAGCAAAAGAGGTTGGACTGCACTAGAAAAAGCTGGAATTAAAGAGCGTTTTGAAGAAATTGCAATCCCAATGTATGGTAGAGAGATTCATCAATCTAATGGTGAAACTAATTTTCAAGCATATGGAAAAAATAATGAGGCTATTTATTCCATTAGTCGCGGGCAACTAAACGTGGACATGATGAACCTAGCCGAAAAAGCGGGAACCGTTTTTCACTTCAATCATAAGTGCGTTGACGTTGATTTAGAATCCAATAAAGTAACTTTTGAAACTGAATCCGGGAAGGAGCATCATACCGCAGAATTATTAATTGGAGCCGATGGAGCATTCTCCTCACTAAGAACGGAATATGCAAAAACCGACCGATACAACTATCAACAGTTTTATATAAATCATGGATATAAAGAACTCCACATCCCTCCTACTGAAAATGGCGAGCATCAAATAAACAAAAATGCCTTGCACATCTGGCCAAGAGGCAAATTCATGGTGATTGCTCTGCCAAACACTGACGGTAGCTTTACCTGCACGCTATTTTTTCCTTTTGATGGTAAACCATCTTTCAATACTGTAAAAACGAAAGAGGATGTAAAATTATTTTTCGAAGAATATTTTCCTGATGTTATTGATAGAATGCCTGATTTGTTAGATGATTATTTCAATAACCCAACTTCATCATTAGTGACTGTAAAAAGTTCTCCTTGGATTTATAAAAATAAAAGTTTGATAATTGGCGATGCAGCTCATGCCATTGTTCCTTTTTATGGGCAAGGAATGAACGCAGCTTTTGAAGATGCACGTGTATTAGTTGATTTAATTGATGAGGATCCGAACCACGATAACTGGGATGAGATATTAAAAAGATACAATCAAGCTCGTGTAGATAATGGTCAAGCAATAGCTGATTTAGCCATTCGTAATTTTTATGAGATGAGTGATCATATTGCTGATCCTGAATTCTTGCGTCGTAAAAAACTAGAAAAAGAAATCGGAAAGATTTTTCCAGAAAAATTCAATAGTGTCTACGAACAAGTTTCTTTTACAAACAATGATTACTCTGTGGCATGGGAGCGACAGAAAGCACAAGACCAATTAATGCAAAAAATATTGGATATTGAAGAATTTAGAGAAATGCCATTTACTAAATCTGCCTTGACTCAGCTTGAATTTCTTCTAGATGAATATCAAGAAGTAGTTTCTTAATTTAATTTCTATTTATTAATAATGGTAGCTTGCTGCTTTCCTTTCTTAGAATCCAACTGAATGTAATACGTTCCTTTTGGTAAGTTCTGCATCGAATTATTAGTATAAACTAGGTTGTTAATGTTGTTTAGTTGAGATACTTTTTTACCTGTAATATCAAATAATTCAAAACTGTAAGGCAACATATTTTGTTTAACTCTTATTGAAAATGCTCCTTCACTGGGATTTGGGTAAACATCAAAATTACCTTCATATCCATTTTCAAAATCATCGGTTCCTAACGTCAAATTATATGCCATGCACATATTGGGCACCCCAAAACCATGCGTATTATTAGGACTCGTATATCGGTCACTTACTTGCATTACTAAATGTCTTAATTCAGACTCCGTTTTGTTAGGAAATGCCTGCCATAAACAAGCTACAGCACCTGCTAACAAAGGACTAGCAAATGAAGAACCATTTGAAACTCCTGGCAAACCATTACCACCAATTAAAACAGTAGATCTTCCTAAAGCCATACCATTTGGTTTTGTTTGCCCATCAGCGTTCGGTCCATATCCACTATTAGCCCATTGGCCAGAACCATCAACACTTCCTACAGAAAATGCACTATCCGCATCAGCTGGTGTGAGCATATAATGCCAAGCTTGTCCGCCAGAATTCCCCTGAGCCACACAAGTAAATATACCTTTACTAACCGCCATATTTGCAGTCCTTGCTATTAAGGTAGAATGACCGTCTAAATCGTTTGAATAAGTGTAACTCGAATGCGGATTATCAAATTGATTATATCCTAAAGAACCATTAATCATATCGGCCCCTGCACTATCAGCCCACTCAGCTCCACTCAACCAATTATCCTCTTCAATCGGTTGCTCGCTAAAAATATCTTCAGTAAGCAGTGCATAAATATTAGACTTAGGAGCTGTTCCAATATACGAACCTGGGTCTTCTCCAATTATTAATCCCATTACATTGGTTCCGTGATCTGAACTTCTAAAAACAAAAGTTGTATCTCGCACGAAATCATGAGTCGCTAAAAAACGTCCTGAATTATTTACACTATCAAATTGTGTATGCGTATTGGCATAACGAAAACCTGCATCTAAAATTGCTATGGTCATACCTTCTCCACTATACCCTAAATCATGTAAACAATCTGCTTGCATCATATTTACTTGTTGATAGGTCAAACCATAATAAGCAGGATCTCCAGTAGTTTTATTTGAAATGGGTTGAACCTGAGGAATTTTCCGCGCGCTTAATCCTGTTGGAGCTCCATCCGTTTTTGGAGTATAGTTCGAATATCTCGCTACTAATTTTGCATTACAAACAAATGGTAATGCCGCAATATCATTAACCTTACTAGAATCATACGTGATCACAACAATTTGATTAAACCATCTAGATCGATTATGCAATTTCACTGCGGCTGAAACATTCATTACAGTGTCAATATATGCCTGCACCACGGGAATATCAGTAGCATCAACAGCAATCCCTTGTCTACTTCTACGGTCCAAACTTTTTTGAGAAAGAAATAAATTTGAATCAGCAATTGTTAAACCACCTGCCTTATCACAAAAATTTACTCTAAATGCAAAACCTTGTTGCGCATTGGTGTATTGAGCAGTAAAACAAAGCATGAGAATTGTAATAATTTTTTTCATGTTTTTTAATTTAATTATTTGAACTCGCTTTAAAAATGGCAGTAAACCCTTTTCTAAATTTTGCGCCGCTGGGTTGATACTCCCAACGAGTTATTTCACGATAAACCATTCCTACATTCTTAGAAAAAACTTCTTTTGAATAAGTTCTTGCACTAAAAGCATTTGGATTTTCTGGACTACCTTCTGTGAAATCCGCGTGATTTATTATGTGACAATTTTTATAACTTTTGGAACTCGTATTAAACGAAACCAAAACGTCATCATACTGATAATCCCAATCATCCATCCAGCTAATTTCTGTATTTGTTTGTGTTGGTAAATAGGTATTTCCTTTCCACTTCTTATTTAATTTTACCGGATATACCATTTTGATAAAACGCAAATTGTCTTCTTTCCATTCCAGTTTAAAATTATCTTGCGTGATATAATAAATATGATCGACTTCCCAAGGTGCGTTTTTCGTCGCCCTCCTATAACGGTTTACATAGTAAGAAGTTCTCCCCTCATCATCTGTAAACTCATCGCCTATTTCGTCTTTTAGTTGCAAACTAAATGTGTCAATCGTTTTGGTAAAATCGTTGAATATTATAGAATCGACATCATAAACGATAAAATGCCCTTTCTCCAATGGCTGAAAATCATAACCTAAATCATTCGGTGGAGGTTGTATCACTTGTTTTCGGCAAGCTGAAAAGAGACTAACACCTATTAGTAGCAGTATTATGTGATTTATCTTCATTTTTCGTATTTCTTAAAATTAATCAATCTAACGTGATTTTTCTTCTTTTATTATAAATATGACTTTGTGATGATACCACCTGCTATTACATCGTCTCCTTCATAGAATACGGCGGATTGGCCCGGAGCCACTCCCTTAACGTTATGATGGAATATTACATCAACTCCTTCTTCTATTTCATTAACAATCGCCATTTCTCCGCTATCCTTATATCGAATTTTCACCTTGGCTTCCATGTCTTTTGAAAAAGAAGCATATTTTCCGTAGTTCATTTGCCCCACTTGCATTCTCATTCTATTCAACTCACCTTCTTCGCCCAACATGACGGTGTTACTGTCAGCATCTATATCTGTTACATACATTGGATGACCAAATGCTATTTCCAGGCCTTTCCGTTGTCCAATGGTATAAAATGGATACCCCTTATGTTTTCCAACAACTGTGCCATCTTTCAAGACAAAGTCGCCACCATTGACTTTAGTTTCTAAACCATCCACATTTTTCTTCAAAAAGTTTCGATAATTATTATCTGGCACAAAACATATTTCATAGCTCTCACTTTTTTTTGCCAGTTCCGGATAACCATAATCTATTGCCATTTGACGAATAGCCGGCTTATGAAAACCACCTAAGGGAAATATGCTTCTGCCTAAGCACTCTTGCGTTAATCCCCAAAGAACATAGGATTGATCTTTATTATCATCAAGCCCTTTACTGATAACGAAACGATTATTTTCTTCTCGCACATTGGCATAATGACCAGTGGCTATAAACTCGCAATCTAAAGCGTCCGCCCGTTTCAACAAAGCTTGCCATTTAATATGCGTATTGCACATCACACAAGGATTCGGTGTGCGACCCGCCATATATTCATCAATGAAATTTTCAATCACGGCATCGCCAAATTCATTTCGGATATCTAAAATGTAATGCGGAAAACCATGCTCAACAGCAGCTTTTCTAGCATCATTAAAACTATCTATATTACAACACCCTGTTTCTTTACCATTGGCGTTCACTGTGGCATAATCCCATGTTTTCATGGTGATTCCAATCACCTCATAACCTTCTTCTTGAAGCATTAGCGCCGCCACGGTACTATCAATACCACCACTCATTGCCACTAATACTTTACCCTTTTTGCTCACCTCGCAAAGATGAGACGGAATGTGGAGTTTACTTTTTATTTAAGTTTATTTTTTACTAATGGACACCAGCTTATACTTGTGTAGAATTCAACTCGAGTAGCGTAATCTCTGGCAATATCCCAATTCTTCCTGGGTAACCTAAAAAACCAAACCCGCGATTCACATAGATATATTGATTTTCTTTTTTGTACAAACCAGCCCATTGCTTGTAAATAAAACTTGCCGGGCTCCATTTAAATCCAGGAATTTCTATCCCAAACTGAAAACCATGCGTATGACCACTCAATGTTAAATCAATCTCTTTAAATTCGGTCACCACTTCTTTGTCCCAATGGATAGGATCGTGACTCATTAGTATCTTAAAGGGTGCATTTTCTGCACCTTGATAGGCTTTGGGTAAACTACCATAACTGCGAAAGGAAGAGCTAATATTTTCCACTCCAATGATATTAATAAAGTCTTCTCCTTTTTTAATATTAATATTTTCATCCAATAATAAATGCCAACCGAGCGCCTTATGAATTTGTTTTAGCTCTTCCAGGTTTGCCGCTTTATCTTCTTCTGTTTTCCATTGATAGTAATCACCATAATCATGATTACCAAAAATAGAATAAACACCTATTGAAGCGCTTATCTGTTTAAAAATATTAATGTATCCGAGCATCTCACTGGATTTACTATTTACCAAATCCCCAGTAAACAAAACTAAGTCCGGCTTCAGATTATTAATCATGTCAATGCCACGTTGCACGCCTGCCTTATTGGTAAAACTGCCACTATGAATATCGCTAATTTGTACAACTTTCAAACCATGAAATGAAGTTGGTAAATTAGGAAAATCAATCGCTACTTTTTTAACAGCATACTTATGACGGTTCATCATTCCGTAGAAAAAAGTACCAAATAACGTACCTCCCAAAACCAAACCAACCCGACGTAAAAAAGCAGAACGAGTCATACCGTTTTCTACTGAAAGTGGCAAGTCGCCACTTTCATAAAAGAAACTGCTCACCCAAAAGAAAAGCCTTCTAATATCATCAATTAGCATAAAAGAAGCCATCATTACTTTCAAGAAGAAAAAGGCCATAAAAAAAACAAGACCAAAATTCATCAGGGGTCGGGCCACATCAGAACCTCGTAAAGACGAAAAGGTAAAAAAAACGACCAACCAAGTAATAGCACATAAAATATACAAGCCTTGAATCAGGTATTTATACGTTGGCTGTAATTCCCGAGTTGAAATCCTTAGCGAGACTACTGCATAGTATTCAACCAAAATTAGAACCAGAATAAATAAAATAAATCGCAAAGGAGTCGCTCTGTTTTGCATTTAATTTAGAATGAAATAAACTCTTGAATTTGCTGTTTAATAGCCTGGATAGTTCCTTCTTGGATAAAAACATCACCTTTCAACTCATTATTAATACCAGAAAGCGGAATTTTATTTGGCAATACTTGCATTTTCATATAGTTACACATATTAGTCATAGCATCTAAGCCACGGAGATTACCTGCACGACCTGAAGCCAACCCTACCAACATCACTTTTTTATCATTCCATGATGGTTTAATTTCCGTCATATCAATCATTAATTTAAAAATTCCTGGAAAAACACCATTGTATTCTGGCATAACAAAAATAAACTTTGTTGTTGGCGTTATGTACTTTGCTTCTAATTTCTCAAAAGCTTCATCACGGTGTAACATCGTAATTTCTTTCAATGAAAACAGTTGCGCTTCAACACCTTCAGACTTAAAATAATTTTGATATTCTTTGGCTACTTTTAAAGTATTGCTCCCCTCTCTATTAGTTCCTGCTATGATTGTATACATACTAGGCAAAGGTACTTTGGAACGCTATAAAAAAAGCTCAGACCTTAATAAAACTCAATAAATTTAAGCTCTACATAATTGAGCAATGCTTTCTCATCGCGCCAAATGTAGGGCTTATACCGTAATACGGAATTCGCTTTCGGGAATGAACATTGAAATAACTCTTGCCTTAATTGATTTACAAACTTTAAACGTTCATCTAAATAAACATGGGACATTGTATCCATATCACCATCACCGTAGTAATAAAATGTTTTGATATACAATTTGATATTTGCCGAATCGCTTAACCAATTTGGAATCATTTTTTTTATACGATTCAAAATCACCTGAGCTGAATCAGTTAGGCTGTTTGCTGAATCTAAATACAGTTTATAATTACCCAATGTGTCTATGAGTCCTGGCTGACGCAATCGAACATCTTGTTTCACATTGCGAGAAAAAGTATCTTTTCGTAAGTCTATCTTTTTATAAAAAGTTCGATATCCGTTTCGTGATGCACTCAGCAAATACTGCTTGCCGATATGAAGCGCTTGCGTATAACTAGCATCACCCTTGTTGCTCACTACATCATTTAACTTTTTCAAAGAAGGCCACTCATAAAATGTAATTTTCTTTTCTTTATAAAGCTCTTTTGTTTTTTTATTAAACAATTGACCGCGCAAACAAAGCGTTGAAATCGGTTTAATTCCTTCGTATAATTCGAAGCTATAAATATCTAATTTGCCACGCGTTCCATCTCGTTCGGTAGCTATGTAGCCCATATCTCCTTTTGCCGTTATCGCCACACCACCATCTTTTTGATCAGAGTTTATTGGTGCTCCTAAATTCACTGCTTTTCGCCATTGATTGCCCACTATTTTTCTACTCATAAACACATCGGCATCACCTAATGTTGGATGGCCATTACTGGCAAAATAAAGTGTCTCATTATCCGGGTGAATGAAAGGTGTCGTCTCATCGCCCTTCGTATTTATCTGTGGGCCCAGATTTTCTGGCTCTGTCCAATAATTATTCTTAAAATGAGAGACGTAAATATCTTTACCACCAAAACCATCTTCACGATCACTCACAAAATATAAATCCTTATTATTACTGCTCAAACAAGGTTGACCCTCGTATGCTGGAGTGTTAATCGTAAATTTAAAATATTGTGGTGCACTCCATTTTATTTTCCCGTTTTCTATTCCCTTTCGATAACAAAAAACCAAGTCGCAACCGCCGCGCTCTACACCATTTGGACTGCGCATATCACAACGGGTAAAGAACAAATAATTACCATCAGCGCTTAGCTTAGCAGCACCGTCAGGGTAACCAGTATTAGGCGGATAACCCAAATTTTCC
>CAYMFF010000069.1:0-15078 GCA_964389575.1 uncultured Chitinophagaceae bacterium | reverse complement strand
GGATTAATAACAACTTGAGCATCGACTTGTAATAGTGCGAGAAAAGAAAGAAGGAAAAGTAGTATATTTTTCATTTCAACCATAAATATAAACATTTAACATTCAGCCTTAAAATCCCAATGGTCAAAAAATTATCTTCGCTCTTATGAAAGGTAAAATTTTGCTACTGCTTTCAGTTTTAATCATGATTGTTTTTGGTTGGTTTGTGATGAAAACATTGTTTACCAGCAACGAGCAACTGAGTATTCCTGCCCAAGGTTTGAATATAGAAATGGCGGAGCAAACATTCAAAGTAATTGAAAGTGATGGCGATCCGATACGCATATCATTAGGACAAGTAAATCATAAACGAGCAGTGGTGGATATTCTACTCGGCGCAAGCAATTTAAAAAAAGAGGATATCAAAGTGGGCGAATCTGTTCAGTTCAATTACGAAAACAATGTCTATGATTTAAAATTGACCGATATAAAAGCTAAAATTATTGGTGAAGAAAAAGCTCAGTTCGTTCTAACTAAAAAAGGAAAAGCAAAAGACGTTCAAGCTGAGAAGTCGGTTTCAACCATTATCAAAGAAATTCAAGAAAGCGAATTTGAAGTATTTAGAAAAAAAGCAAAAATTCCGAAACGTCGTTTTCTACGTAGATTAAAAAACAAATCACGCAAAACGGTTACGTTTAATGAGTTGCTGGATATTGCCGAAGAT
The DNA here is from genome assembly GCA_964389575.1 of uncultured Chitinophagaceae bacterium. Classification (GTDB taxonomy): domain Bacteria; phylum Bacteroidota; class Bacteroidia; order Chitinophagales; family Chitinophagaceae; genus JAGNRR01. The sequence continues at coordinate 14,375 of CAYMFF010000069.1, read as the reverse complement.
CATTTTCCTAAATACGAAATTAGAGAAGATGGACAATATTATACGAATATTAGAGAATGGTTGATGACAAAAAAATAAATCCATTTTCGCACGAGCACTTTATGCGCCAAGCATTGCTCGAAGCGCAGAAAGCCTACGAGCAAGATGAGGTTCCCATAGGTGCTGTGGTTGTGCTGAAAGATAAAATTATAGGCAGAGGCCACAACCAAACCGAACGATTAAACGATGCAACGGCTCATGCCGAAATGATTGCTTTAACGGCCGCCTTTGAGCACGTAGGAAATAAGATTATACCAGATGCAAAATTGTATGTAACGATTGAACCCTGCATGATGTGCAGTGGTGCCTTATATTGGAGCCGGATTCAAACGATTGTTTTTGGCGCCATAGATGAAAAAAGCGGTTTTCTGGCGCAAACAGCACATCCATTCTTTAAGAAAAAAGAAATCGTTCGGGATGTACTTACCGAGGATTGCCTACAATTAATGCAAACCTTTTTTAAGGAGAAAAGAAACAAGCCTAAATAGATATTCAGACTAATCTAATCATCCAGATGAGATTCAGGACGAAATCCATTATTTTTGCGAAATGAACTCAACGATTAAGACCATATTACTCACTTTGTTAACTCTATCTGTGCTTACAATTGCTATGATAGAAGTTAGTGGTATCAGCACAGCTAAGTTGTCCCGTATGTTTGATTTTTCGTCCGACAATGTAGAAACTCCTGAAGCACCTGCTGATCCGAATGCTGCCAAAAAGGAGCGTGAAGCTAAAGTGCGTGCCATGGAGAAAACGGTAATTGTTGTAAAAGATTCAGTACACAAGTTTGAACCCATCAAGGAAGGCGATAAAGCCAGACATACTTATACCGTAGAAAACGTAGGAGATAAACCATTAATGATTGCTAATGTGCAAGTAAGTTGTGGTTGCACAGCACCTGAATTTGTGAAAGAAACAATTGCACCTGGTGAATCTGGTGAAATCACACTGGAGTTTAATAGTGCTGGCAAGCCGGGCAATCAACGAAAAAATGCGCTCATCGTTTGTAATGCCAAAAACGCTCCCTACTCCATAGGGTTTGAGATTGACGTAGAGAAAAAGTAACACATTGTTTGGACGGGGAGAAAATAAAGCTGACCAAACTTTCATAGGTCATTTAGAAGCGTTTCGTTCTCATTTACTGAGGATGTCTATTGCTATTCTATTATGCTCAATTGGCGCCTTCCTTTTTGTTGAATTTATTTATGAAAATATTATTTTGGCACCTTCGAAAGGAGACTTTCCTTCTTATCGTTGGTTGTGCATTCTGGGCGAAAAGTTGAGCCTTCCCAGACTTTGTTTAGATGAGTTTGGCTTGAATTTACAAAATTTAAAAGTCAGTGGTCAGTTCATTATGAGTATTACCTCGGCTATTGTTTTTGGTTTTATTATATCATTTCCGTACGTCGCTTTTGAACTTTGGCGTTTTATAAAACCAGCATTGACCTCTAAAGAAGTGAAAATGAGCCGAGGAATTATTTTTTGGCTTTCTATATTGTTCTTTGCTGGCATTCTATTCGGCTACTATATTATTACGCCATACACGGTGAACTTTTTTGCTAACTATAAGCTTAGCGACCAAATCCAGAATAATTTTACGATTAAGGATTACATGAATACGCTCTTTAGTTTAGTACTAGGCTCAGGGCTTATTTTTGAACTGCCTATTGTTATTTATTTTCTTTCACGGATTGGGCTAGTCAATCCACGTTTTTTAAGAGATCACAGGCGATACGCGATTGTAATCGTACTAGTGTTGGCTGCGGTGATTACTCCACCTGATTTTATTTCTCAGGTAATTGTAGCGATTCCTATTATGATTCTTTATGAGGTTAGCATTAGAATTTCGGCACGAATAGAGAAAAAACAAATCGCTGCTGAAAAGAAACTATTAGAAGAATACAAATAGTTATTTTTCATTTCATTATCAATTTTACCAATCTGAATTCGCTAACTTTAGTATTATGAAAAGAGTTCTTCTTTTAATTATTGCTGTTTTTTCTGCATCAACATCGTTGTTGGCTCAAGATAATGTGGCTGAGATTGCGCATTCTTTTATCAAAGCCATAAAGTCTAATGATATTAAAAAGATTGAAAATCGTTTCCTTGATGTAAATACAGCCTATCCTATTTTACCAAAAGAAAGCGTTGGACTAAACGCCAGAGAAAAAAACAATCAATATATACAACCGCTGTATGCAAAATTTAGCGAAAATTTCGAAAAGATTCAAACTCAAATAAAAGAACAGAATATAAACGTTCGTGGCATTGATTTGCGATCTTATAAATTAGGAAAAAAGAAGAATAGAGACTCCGCTGAGCCAATAGCTATGAGTATCTTTTTTAACTATAATCGAAAAGAACATCTACTTCCGATACGGGTAGTTGAAATTGATGAGCATTGGTATATCATGGAAATCTTGAAAACTACCGATTTGTTCGAGTAGATTAATCTTTTTGAATAATTCGTAAGGGTGTTGTGGCCCGATGCCCATCAACATTTTCTATTTCAATAAAGTAGTTGCCTGGTGGCAAATACATCTTACCATCATCAGCTGTTGTAACATTTTCATCTAAATTCCTTTTATAATCAGATTGAAGACTCATATCATATTGAAACGTATTCCATCCTTTTCCAGCGACTACCAATTTTTTAAGTAAGAGTTTCTTTTTTGAATTTAGCACTCGAAGAATTGCATCACCACCTTGTTGGGTAAAATACGAAATAGGCATTTCATAAGAATAGGGTTTTGCAAAACTTGACCATTTTTTGCCCAATTGTCTGCTATGTTTTTTATTGGTAATAGGCAAAAGCGCAATTTCTTTTTCTTTGTAATCAGCAAGTTTTTGAACTAAAGAAAGAGAAGAAATATAAACTGATCTTCCATGGGTTCCCACCACAATTTCGTTTTCTCGTTCTTGAATAGCTAAGTCATGAACTGCTACTCTAGGCAAACCTCCGTGCCATACCACATAAGAATTACTATTATCCGTAGAAACGTATAAGCCATTATCAGAACCCACATATGTGATGCTAGCTTTTTTAGGATCTTCTTTAATCACGTTTATAGGCTCATGAGGCAAGCTTCCACCAATGGCTTTCCAAGTGACTCCGTAATCATCGCTACGGTATAAATATGGGGTAAAATCATCATCACGATAACCATTGAGCGCTACATATACTCGACCTTCAATATGCTGGCTTGCGATAACGCGAGTAACCCATTTATTTTTGGGCAAACCAGCGGAAATATTTTTCCAACGATATCCAACGTCTTCACTTACCCAAACATTCCCATCATCAGTTCCTACATACAACAAGCCAAATTTTTTAGCACTTTCCGAAATACTAGTTAAGGTACCAAAAGGTACATTCCCTTTTTTAGTAGTTGTCGTCAAATCATTACTCAAGCTTGTTAGCTCACTTCCTTTATTCATTGAGCGATGGAATTTATTACTACCATAATAGAATATATCTTGATTGTGCTTACTTAAAAGAATCGGTGTCTGCCAATTAAACCGATAAGCCTTTTCTCCAATATCATGAACTGGTTTAATAGAAATTCTTTTACCGCCTCCTTTGCGCATATAATTCCCGAATTGATAACCTAGATAAAATGTATTATTCGTGCGCGTATCAATTTTTACCTGCATCCCGTCGCCACCGCCCAATCGCTTATAAGCATATTGACCTTGTTGTTGCCAGCGCGTATTTTCTTTTGTTCGGCTACTACCCGTCCAAGTTCCATTGTCTTGCAAACCACCATAAACATTATATGGGCTGGCATTATCAACTGCCACAGTATAAAATTGACCTACAGCTGGCGTATTGCATAAAGACCATTTTTTACCTTCATCATAACTTATATTTATGCCTCCATCATTGCAAGCAATGATATGTTTTGGATTGTTAGGATTTATCCAAATTCTGTGATAATCTGGGTGACAATTATCTCCATCTTTTTGAGTAAAACTTCTACCTCCATTCGTACTCATAAGCAACGGATAACCACCAATCCAAACACGATCATGAATGCCAGGCGTAACCGATATGGTTCCGAAATAATAGCCGTAAGTAAAATAAACGCCATCTAGCAATTCCTTATTCATCTTCTCCCAATTGGCTCCACCATTCTCACTTTTATAAACTTCAGCACCATAAATCGGCGTCTCAAATAAACTAGCATCTGCATCTGCCAAACGCCATCTTCCAATATCCGCTATCGTGTATTCACCATTTTCGATATCGGTTCGTACACTTTGAGGATCATATTTTTTTGGGTAACCATTTTGTTTTAAAAAGTCCTTGAATTTATTATTTGACAATTTTTTGAATTGCAATTCGGTCATATTTAAAAAATCACTCGCTTTCAATTTGTCTTTTTTCTCACTTTCTTTTTGATGAAAATTATTGTCAAGCAACGCATAAATTATATTCGGATGCGTATCACTAATAGCAATCCCGATTCTTCCGACACCTTCCCCTTTTGGAAAACCATTGTTTCCCATTGTCATTCGTTTCCAAGAAACACCTCCATCTTGACTTTTCCAAATAGCCGATCCACTACCACTGCCGTTAAAATTCCATGCTTTTCGCGAACGTGTCCAACTGGCAGCATACAGCTCTTGCGTATTGTTAGGATTAATCAATAAATCCACACAACCTGTGCTATCATTTATAAAAAGTGTTTTGTCCCAAGTTCGACCACCATTGTTTGTTTTAAAAATACCTCGTTGTTCATTTTTTGAATATAAATGACCTAAAGCAGCGACCCAAGCTGTGTTCTTATTAGTTGGGTGTAAAATAATTTTACCAATATGATGCGTTTCTTCTAAACCGAAATGCTCCCAGCTGGCTCCTCGATTTATGGATTTATAGATTCCCAATCCTGCATAAGAAGACCGAGAAGAGTTTACCTCACCAGTTCCAACCCATAAAATGTTATCGGCCCAATTCATAGCCACATCGCCGATAGTATGCGTTGCTTCATTATCAAAAATCGGTTTAAAAGAAAGTCCGTTGTTATCAGTGTGCCAAACACCACCACTAGCATAGGCAACAAAAAACTCGTTAGAATTTGCTGGGTTTACATCAATGTCTACTACCCGTCCGCTCATAATTGTAGGGCCTATTGATCTAAACTTCACGCTATCGAAATAGGTCGGATGATTATAAACTTTGTCAAACGTTTGTAAACGTTGTACCGCAGTTGAAATATTTTGTGCAAACAGTGCGTTATTAAATAACAGCAAGGTGATAATTGTGAAAAACTTATACATAATAATTAAAATGCTTAACTAATTTAGCTAAGGAAATAACAGCAGTGAAAAAAATCGTTATATATTTTATTCTTGTTTTTCTGAGTGGTCAACTTTTGGCACAAAGCTCAGGAATGCGCTCGCCATTTCAATATGAGATTGCGATGAATGGCGATACGATTAATCGAACGAATAAAAATGGTCTGCGTGTCGGACTTTGGAGTATTTACAATGAAAGTCGGTTCGGGGATGATTCTTTTTATGAAACCGGAGCGTTTACTGAGGATAAGAAAAATGGAGTTTGGAAAATGTATTCTAAAAACGGTTTACTACTGAGAGCAACTAATTACTACAATAATTATAAAAATGGCGAGGAGAAGTTTTATGACGATGGCAGGCTATTTTGTATTGGACAAAACAAGGCACTACGCACTGATGTAGCCTATGATACCATAATGATTGAAGACCCGGTGACGAATAAACTCACTGAAAAGATTGTGCCTACCTCATTAGGTTCTGTACGTCATGGTTTTTGGGTGTATTACAAACCTCCGTTTAACGAAATCAAGCGAATTGAGGAGTATCAGCTGGATGAGCTAATCTACGAACAAGACTACACAACGAAATCTGACAGTCTTGCTTTTAAAAAAAGACTAGCTAAATATCCGCATTCTTCAGGCAAGTTACCACCTGGTATTTGGGGAGTAAAAAAAGGTAAAGCGCCGGTTCGTTTTACAGATTTCAAAGAGAATGAAAAATTCATAAAACCCAATCCAGGTAAAAAGAAACACTAATTACGATTAGTCTACTTCGTTTTTTTCTGTGTGAAAGCCTCATCAATCTGAACTCCAATTTCCTCTACTGTTTTTTGAAGTTGTTTGGTGTCTACACTGTTTTCTATTTCAGTAGCTACTTTTTTCACCACACTAATTAATTTACTAAAATCAACTCGTTCCACAAGTTCCACGACTTGGTCTGCATTTTTTTCTAAATCACGCGCTGTTCTGTCGACTGCTTTTTGAAGTTTTTTCCAATCAGCCTTGTCTACCGCTTTCTCTAACTTTTCTATACTTTTATTAATATCTCTGGATATTTTTTTTGTGTCACGTTCGCTAATTGTTTGTGCCTCAGACATAAGTCCAAAACCTATAAATGCAATGAGCAATAAAATTACCTTCTTCATAAGCTTTAAAGTTCGGAATATTTTTTGGGTGACTGACCTTTGGGATTGTTAAAAATCAAGACTATGGGACAAACTATTTATAATTCCCCGCGAAAGCTAAGAGCTTATATCTTAGTTTACCATTTGTATTCCGACTACCATTCCAAATGGCATAAGTTCTATCTATGCAAGTTGTGTACTCCAAGGTAATCGTTGTATCTGAACTAATCTTCCATTTTCCGCTAGTAGAGTCTATCTCCTCAAGCGATCCACAAGCATTTTGACTTTGCTTAAAAATTAATTTACCGTCCTTTCTAAAATGAAAATAGGATCTGCTTCTTGGTCGATAATTTATTTGTTCGTAATAACCGGTATACGCATTAAACATCCAGATACCTTCCATTTCATTTTTACTAATTTTAAAACTACTCAAACAAAAAGTTAGAATGACACAGAAAAAGGTAAGCGAAACGCGCATTACTTCTGACGTTTAAAATCGCCTCGTTTCCAAGCTTTAAAAAATTCAGCAAATGCCAACGGATCAATCACATAAGTGCTCTGACCATTGGGCCCAGGCAATGCCGATATTCCTCCAGGTGGCGCACCACCTTTCCAATACAGTCTGTCCGCCTCGGCTTTTTGATAATAATCTAAATGCTCATTACCGTCTTTAGGCAAAAGAAAAGCCATTGCCTTCATTGTATTGACTGAAGTATTTCTTCGCGCCATTTCTATTCGATCCGGTGGGATATCTAACTTGACGAAGGCTCGTTCAAATTCTTCTCTACTCATCACCGGACGAATCACCGTAACCGGTAAATAAAACGTATCCTGCGTCATTAATTGAATAATCGAATATCGAGGTTTAGAAAGCGAATCGGGTAAGGCATAAATCTTTTTCTTATAGCCCATACAGCTAAACTCAAGCTTGGTTCCTTTGGGAGCAATCACGGAGAAAACTCCTTTTTTATTACTGACAACGCCTTGATTCGTTCCGGCTAATTTTATAGACACGTAAGGCAAATAACGTAAACTATCCGAACTCATTATAACACCCGTGAGTTCTACCATATCATCAAATCCATACTGAGCCTTACTATCCTGAGTGCAGAATAGACTAGCAACGAACAAAATGAAAAATAGGCGTTTCATGATTGTATAAAAGTATTCAATAAGTAATTCACCACAAAGTACAATTCCTATGGTCTATCTTCGCTTAACAAAAGTTTATAGTCCGATATGACAGCACCAGACGTACAAAATGTGTTAAGTAAGATACAAGTTCCAGGAACAAATAAAGACCTTATTTTCTTGAAAATGGTGAACAACATTCAGGTAAATGAGAAGAAAGTTAGTTTTCAATTGAATGTTGCCCATGCTATGATGAAAGGCCATTTAGAAAAGGCTTGTAAAGAAGCATTGACCGCAGAATTTGGTGAAAATTTAGACATTGCGATTCGCTTTAATGTAGAAATTGGAAGTAACCGAATGGATAAAAAAGATGTACTCCCAGGAGTTAAAAATATAATTGCGGTAGGTTCTGGTAAAGGCGGGGTAGGAAAATCTACCGTTTCAGTGAATTTAGCGTTGGCACTGGCCAAATCTGGCGCTAAGGTTGGCATAATGGATGCTGATATCTATGGACCATCGATTCCTATAATGTTAGGTATTCGTGGCGAAAGACCCATGATGAAAGATGTGGAAGGCAAAGGCAAAATTGTACCGATTGATGTAATGGGATTAAAAGCCATGAGTATTGGATTATTAATTGACGATAAGCAGGCCGTTGTTTGGCGCGGCCCAATGGCTAGTAGTGCACTCAAACAATTCGTAACTGACGTAAACTGGGGTGAGTTAGATTATTTAATCATTGATTTACCGCCAGGAACAGGAGATATCCATTTGACTATGGTACAAACAATTCCTGTTACGGGTGCCGTTATTGTAAGCACGCCACAAGAGGTAGCCATGGCAGACGCCAAAAAAGCTATAATGATGTTTGATGGGCCACAAATCAAAGTCCCTATTTTGGGCTTGGTAGAAAATATGGCTTATTTCACTCCAGCTGAATTGCCTGAAAATAAATACTACATTTTTGGTAAGGATGGCGGACAACGTTTGTGCGATCAATTCGAAATTCCATTCTTAGGTCAAATACCCATTGTACAAAGTATACGGGAAGGAGGCGATGAAGGAAAACCAGCAGTGCTAAATGATGAAGACAGTGTAACGCAAATTTCTTTTATGCAATTAGCCGAAAGCGTTGCTCAACATGTAAGCATTCGCAATGCTAACTTGGACCCAACTCAAATTGTAGAAATGAAAAACTAATGGACAAAATAAATCTTGCTATTCAAGTCCTTCCTTTTTCTTCGACAGAAGATAAATATGATATTATAGACAAAGCTATCGAAGTGATTGCCCAAAGTGGATTAAAGTATGTGGTCTGTCCTTTTGAAACTGTGCTAGAAGGCACCTACGATGAGGTAATGGATGTAGTTCAGGATATAAAGCACTCATGCATTGTGGCCGGAGCAGAGGATTTAATTATCAATATTAAGCTTCATGCAAAAAAAGGCGGCGATGCTTTGATAGATGATAAAATGGAGAAATACTAATAAATGAATAGAGATACTTTAATCAATCAAATCAGACAAAAGCAATCATTCCTCTGTGTAGGTTTAGATAGTGATATTGAAAAAATACCTGCTCACTTAAACGGCGATGTCTTAGCTTTTAATAAGTCTATTATTGAAGCAACAAAGGATTACTGCGTTAGCTATAAAGTAAACACGGCTTTTTATGAATCGCAAGGTGCCAAAGGTTGGCATAATTTGATAGAGACTTTCAAGATGATTCCTGAAACTCATTTTATTATCGCTGATGCCAAACGTGGCGATATTGGGAATACGTCTAATCAATACGCAAAAGCATTTTTTGAAAAAATGAATTGCGATGCTGTAACCGTTGCTCCTTATATGGGAAAAGATTCATTACAATCTTTTTTAGATTATGAAAACAAATGGACCATTGTATTAGGTCTTACGTCAAATCAAGGTGCTGAAGATTTTGAACTGTTAGATCTCGCCAATGGTAAGAAATTGTATGAAGAAGTAATTGGCAAAATAAGCAATTGGGGCAATTCTGAAAATCTCATGTTTGTAACGGGTGCAACGCAAGCTTCTCATTTAGGTGACTTACGAAAAATAATTCCCAATCATTTCTTACTAATACCAGGGGTTGGTAAACAAGGCGGTGATTTAAAAGCTATATCTGAAGTAGCCATGAACGATGACATTGGAATTTTAGTTAACTCTTCTCGCTCTATAATTTTTGCCAGCAATGGCGAAGACTTTGCGGAGGCCGCGGCAACCGAAGCTAAAAAAGTAGCACGAGAAATGAAAGAAATTATGAGTTCACGTAATTCGTAATCGAAACTTTCGTAATTTCCAATCCGTGTTTAGCGAAGACCTTTTACAATTCATTTGGAAACATTGTTTTATCGAAAAAAGAAGTGAGCTAAAAACTACCGAAAGTGAACCCTTACAAATTATTGAAACTGGAACACTCAATACCAACAGTGGACCTGACTTCTTAAATGCCAAACTAAAAATAGGCGACACCTTGTGGGCAGGAAATATTGAACTGCACCTAAAAGCCAGTGATTGGCTTCGTCATAAGCATGATGAAAATCCTACTTATAAAAAAATAATCCTACATGTGGTATATGAGAACGACGTCATGGTCGACTCTGATTCCGCTACTGTTGAGCTAAAAAATCATATTCGGCCTTCTATGCTAGAGCGCTATGAACAGCTGATGCGAATTGACAAACAAATCCCATGTCAAACACATCTTAAGGACATTGGCAAATTGCGTAAAACTCATATGCTGGAGCGCGTTTTGATTGAACGCTTAGAACGCAAAACGCAAATAATAGAAGAGCTATTATCAAAAACAAATAATCATTGGGAAGCAGTTTTTTATATTTTGATAGCTCGCAACTTTGGCTTAAAAATCAATCAAGAACCTTTTCAAAAAATAGCAGAAAACACACCACTCAAATTATTTGCAAAACACAAAAATCAATTAACCCATATTGAAGCCATTCTCTTTGGGCAAGCAGGTTTTTTAGAAAATGATTTTGATGAGCCTTACTTTCTTGAGCTTAAAAAAGAATACGCATTCCTAAAACAACTCTACAGTTTAAAAAATATTCCAGTTCATCGTATTAACTTCCTGCGACTCAGACCTGCTAATTTCCCCACCATTCGCTTGGCTCAGTTAGCTAAGTTACTCTATCAATCATCGCATCTTTTATCCAAAATATTGGAAACAAAAAATCTTAAAGAATTAATCAAACTCTTTGATGTAGAAGCCAGCGAATATTGGAATACCCATTATCGCTTTAACGTCTGTAGCGAAACAGACTCTGTCAAAAGGCTGGGTCGTTCTTTTGTAGAATTACTAATTATCAATACGGTTATTCCATTTGTTTTTATCTACGGAAAATCAAAAGGAGAAAATCAGTATTGCAATCGTGCCATGCATTGGTTAGAAGAATTAAAACCTGAGAAAAACAATATTACGAAGGCTATGAAATCCGCAGGATTCGAATTAAAGAGTGCTAAAGATTCGCAAGCTTTGATCGAACTAAAAACAAATTACTGCGATAGCAAACAATGTTTGAATTGTAGAATCGGCTATGCCATCATGAATTGATTTATTTGTACTCCGTTCGATAAATTGAATCGTGTTTGTTGACAAACTCTATGCTATATAAACTGCCATAATCATTATAGATATATCGTTTCAGAAAATATTCATGCATTGCATCTGGACCTTCGACATCACAAGACAATCTTAGATTGTGAGCTCCTTGTTCAATTTTAAAATTATAGTGATTAGTATACCAATTATTTCTGCGCCAATGTCCAAGCTCCGCGAGTTGCTTATCGTTATAAAATATTTCAAAAACTACATGACCGTAGTATTGACCCACTTTACCTATCTGCTTCCCATCTTTAAAAACAATTTTATCATTAGTTGTAATTAGAACTTTGTTGAGGTCCAAATTTGATAATACTTCTGCATTGATTAAATTAAATTCAAACAATCGACAACCAATTCTATTTGCTAATGTGTCCGTATTGACATAAGAACTAAAAAACGATTTAGATGACAACAAGCCAACGATTGCTAAAAAGGAGATTAGAACTACTACTAGAAAGAATCGCTTCATAAGCAAGATCAAGAATAATCGAACACTACATTTTTCTGAACATCAGGATGTAATGAGTAATGTATTGGACAGGTCAACGCGGCTTTTTCAATAATTGCTTTTTCTTTATCAGAATATTGTTCTTCTTTGGGAAATATCATTTTTACATTAATCTGACTAATGCGTCTTGGATTTGAGGCCATAACCTTCTCTACTTCACAAATGGTTCCTTCTATATTTATGTTTCGTTCGCGGACCGCAATACCCATAATCGTCATCATACAACTGGCAAAAGCAGTAGCAACAAGGTCTGTAGGACTGAATCGCTCACCATTTCCATTATTATCCGTAGGAGCATCTGTTTCAATTTGTGTTCCTGATTTTAAATGAACACATTCTGTTCTTAGGTTTTCTTTATACTCTACTTGCGCTGTCATTGCCATAATTTTCTTAAATTTACAGTACAATATTAGCTTGCGTTATCTAATCTACATATTAACTCTTATTCTATTTCTGCCGTTATCAAGCGCAATGGCGCAAAATGTAGATATTACAAAAATGAATCGTCGGCCTAAAAAAAGAAAAAAGGCACCACCCATTACAGAAGAAGCCTCCATTGGAGTTAGAATGAGTACAGATGGTTGGAGTCTTATGTGGGAGCGAGGATTTATTAATAACTATGAAAAGCGCACCAATTTTATTTGGGCTGATATTTCAGAAAAACGAAACCCAAGAGAGTTCAAACAACTCAATGAACCTTTTGCAACTTATTTCCCCAATGAAGTAGCCCCCATACCCTACAAATTTGGTAAGATTAATAATTTTTATCAGTTTAAAGTGGGCGTTGGACAAAAAAGACGCTTAAGCGGTAAACTGGATAAAAAGAATGTCGTGATTCATTGGACTTATGGAGCTGGACTTTCTCTTGGATTTTTAAAGCCTTATTATTTAGACGTTTTGGTAGTCGAAGGAAACGGAACACTTACCAGAAAAGAAGGTAACTATTACGACGAAGGAATTAGCCAATATTATGAAGAAGATTTGTATGTCATCTTTAACCAACAAGCACAAGTAAATGCAATAGCCGGTGGTACATTTTTTACCAATGGTTTTGGAGAAATGAAAATTAAGCCCGGAGTTACTGGTCGTACTGGATTTTACTTTGACTTCGCTCCTTCTAAAAAATCTTTTCTGGGGGTTGAAATAGGAACTAGTTTAGAAGTATATCCTGGCAAAATTGATATCATGGCCAATACTAATAATAACACAGCCACTTTTATTAATTTGTATTTAGATGCTCGTTTTGGAAAACGCTGGAGCAAATAATTATTCCATCGAATAACTCACTTCTCCGTCTTTCCCATCTTTTATTTGAATGCCATTCGCTTGTAATTCATCACGAATTTTATCACTCGTTGCCCAGTCTTTATTATCTCTCGCCTGCTTTCGTAATGCGATTACAACCTTCATCACATCATCAAGTTTATCATGTTGAGCATGCGCTGGTTCTTGCAGGCCAAAAATATTTATTAGAAAATGTTGTAAAGTATTTTGCATAAGCTCCACATCAGAAGCTTGGATTTGATCTTTTAAAATTTGACCACCAGCCAAACTATTTATAATTCCAGCTAGTTCAAATAAGTTAGCAATTACTTTAGCCGTATTAAAATCATCATTCATACTGTCAGTACAGGCCTGACATAACGCAATTATTTTATCCGTGGTCTTCGTACCTGACGTTGCTATTCCTTCAAATCCAGCTAGTTTTTCTCTTGCTTCAAAAAGTTTTTTCCATGCTTTCTCAGCATCTTGCAATCCTTTGATATTAATATCTAGCTCAGAAGAATAATGCGTTTGCAAAAACAACATACGTACCACACTAGGATGATATCCTTTATCTAATAAATCATGCGAACCCGTTACAAACTCCATTGGTAAGATGGCATTGCCTAAACTCTTACTCATTTTTTGCCCATTAAAGTTGAGCATATTAGTATGCATCCAATAGCGCGCTCCGCCTGCATCATAACTTCCTTTATTCTGAGCAATCTCACATTCATGATGCGGAAATTTTAAGTCCATACCACCTCCGTGAATATCAAAAGAGGCGCCTAGGTATTTGGTACTCATAACACTACATTCTAAGTGCCAACCCGGAAATCCCATTCCCCAAGGTGAGCGCCATTGCATAATATGTTCAGGGCTAGCTTTTTTCCAAAGGGCAAAATCAATCGAATTCTTTTTTTCATCTTGACCATCCAAGTCTCTGTAGCCTGCTACTAAGTCTTCAACTTTTCGTCCACTTAATTCTCCATAAGGATATTTTTCACTGTAAGCTGTTACATCAAAATAAACAGAGCCTTCTACTTGATAGGCAAATCCATTTTCAATGAGTTTTTCGATCATTTCAATTTGCTCAATGATATGTCCTGTAGCAGTTGGCTCAATCGTTGGCGGTTTGGCATTGAATAAATTCATGATGTTATGAAAACTGGTTGTGTATTTCTGGACGACTTCCATTGGCTCCAAGCTTTCCAGTTTGGCCGCACTTTCCATTCTGTTTACACCTTCACCTCTTTCATTAGTAAGGTGTCCTGCATCGGTTATATTACGCACATAGCGCACCTTATAACCAAGATGAACCAAATATCGATAGATCACATCAAAAGAACAGAAGGTGCGCACATTACC
>CAYMFF010000068.1:0-15152 GCA_964389575.1 uncultured Chitinophagaceae bacterium | reverse complement strand
CCAATGGTGCAGGCGAAGGTGCAACAATTGGAATAGCTTTATTCTACTTATCAGATATTGCGCCCTTAAACTCTGTAGTTAAAAAAGTAACGCTTACTGCTGCAACTTTTGATCATGGAGATGGTAAATTCTTTGTAGCCTCTATCGTTTCTGATTTGGGTATTAATAAAGTAATTGATAATAATCAACCAGTAGTAGGTTCTAATGTAACCTTTACGTTGACTGCTGATAATGCCAATACGCCTGAAATATATGCTGATACCGGTTCAAGAGTGGAGGATGTGTTACCTGCAGGATTTACTTATGTTAGTTCTACAGCATCACAAGGTACTTACAATTCCGCTACTGGAACGTGGGACATCGGAACATTAAATCCGGGACAATCAGAAACTCTTACTATTACGGCAACAGTTAACCCAACAGGAAGTTATGTAAATACAACTTCTATTTCTGGAGCGTTATTCGATAACGATTTATCCAATAATAATGATACCGCCATTGCCTATCCTATTACACCGGACCCAGATGTAAATGCCACATTTGTAAATGTACCTGTACCTGGGAACGTAAGTACAAATGATGAGAACTTTCCTCCGGGAACTACCTATGGTACACCAACAGCGGCGACAGGAAACCCTGATGGCTCTACTCCAACTATGAATCCTGACGGTTCATATACTTTTGTGAGTCCTGTACCTGGAGTCTTTGAATTCTTAGTGCCTGTTTGTGCGCCGGGGGTGGTCATGCCTAATTGTCAAGAAACTTTATTAACGATAACGGTACTTGATGAAGCTATAAATAATCCTCCAGTGGCTAATACAGATATAGCTTCTACAGGAGTAAATGCTCCGGTTACCTTAGGTACTTTAGATAATGACGCTGCGGGTAGCATTGATGATGAATTAGATCCTACTTCAGTTAGTGTGGTAGACTCTCCCTCTAATGGTACGGTAACGGTTGATCCTTTAACAGGTGATATTACTTATTCTCCGAACCCTGGTTTTATTGGTATAGATACCTTGGAGTATGAAGTTTGTGATGACCAAGTTCCAGCGCAATGCGCAACGGCATTACAAATAATTCAAGTATTTGGAGATGATGCTCCGAATACAACTGCTGCCGCTGATGACTTTGATTTTACACCTTTAAATACGCCTACAAGCGGATCTGTAGCAACAAATGATACAGACGCTGAGGAAGACAATCAAACTGTTACTGCACAAACAACTACTATTCTGGGTAAAGGGACATTAGTGTTAGGAACTGATGGTTTGTATACATTTACGCCAGTAGATGGTTTTACGGGACCTGTAGAATTCCCATATACAACTTGTGATGATGGCACACCTCAGGAATGTGCAATGGCAACTTTACATATTTTGGTCTCTTCGAACTTCCCGCTTGCGATAGAAAATTTAGTACTTACGGGTAAAACAATCGATGGTAAGAATCATATCGAATGGAAAACAATCAATGAAATCAATAATCAATATTTTGAACTTTATCATGGGACTGAAACTGGTGAAATGAAAAGAATTGAAACAATTTTATCTAAAGGGAATAATTCATTTGCTAGTAACCAAAACTATCAATACATTCATTTCAGCCCAGTTCTATCCGCTTATAACTACTATCAATTAAGATCGTTTGATATTGATGGCTCATTTAAGTTGCATGACGTAATTAGTTTGTATGTTGGTAAAAAAGGAAGTATTACAATTTTCCCTAACCCTACAAAAAATAATATAAATCTTTCTGTTTCAGAATTAGAATTTAACGAATTACGAATTGAATTATTTGACATGACGGGTAAGTTAGTGTACTCAACCTTTAGCGTGGTAGATGGTAATAATTTTAATACCAATATTTCATTAAAAGAATTTACTACTGGAATGTATTTAATGAAAGTGTCCGACCAATCGGGCATGCAATATAATTTCAAGGTTGAAAAAAGATAATTGGAAATAATAATATTTAATTAGGGAGCTATTATTAGCTCCCTTTTTTTATGATTTAAAAAAATATATAGTTTGAACTACTTACTTTTACCTAAGTGATAGATAAGAGTAAGAAAATTAAAAAAGCCGAGAAGGCAATTCTTGTTGGACTTATAAAACAATACGAAACTGATGAACAAATTGAAGAGTATTTAGATGAGTTAGCTTTTTTGGCAGAGACGGCAGGCGCCATTGAAGTAAAACGGTTTACGCAACGACGAGAGAAACCGGATGGTCGAACATTTTTGGGTAAGGGAAAACTACATGAAATTAAAGCTTATATCGACGCTAATGAAAATGAGGTGGATATTCTGATATTTGATGATGAGCTGAGCGGCTCGCAGATATTAAATATAGAAGAGGCCTTGGACAAACACGTTTTAGACCGAAGTGATCTTATTTTGGATATTTTTGCCGCAAGAGCACAAACAGCACAAGCAAGAACACAAGTGGAGCTTGCACAATATCAATATATTTTGCCCCGCTTACGTGGTATGTGGACACACCTAGAAAGACAAGGTGGTGGGATTGGGACAAGAGGGCCTGGAGAAACAGAGATTGAAACGGACAGAAGAATTATACGCGATAAGCTTTCTGTTTTAAAAAAGAAACTCGCCAAGTTTGATAAGCAAGGACAAACCCAACGCAAAGAACGTGGTGAGTTAATAAGAGTTTCATTAGTTGGATATACTAATGTTGGCAAGAGTACAATTATGCGCGTGCTAAGCAAGGAAGAAGTTTTTGCTGAGAATAAATTATTTGCAACGCTAGATACTACAACTAGAAAAGTAGTTTACAATCGTACGCCCTTTTTATTAAGTGATACGGTAGGTTTTATTCGTAAACTTCCTCACCACCTGGTAGAGAGTTTTAAAAGTACTCTTGATGAAACTCGCGAAGCGGACATTTTATTACATGTAGTGGATTTATCTCATCCAACTTATGAAGACCAGATTAACGTAGTGAACCAAACTCTGAAAGAATTGGGTGCTTCGGAAAAACCAGTCTTAATCGTTTTTAATAAAATTGATTTATATGAGAAAAAAGCTTTTGACAAATGGTTAGAGCCAGAAGTAAAAAAGCAATTAATGAAGGAGCTGGTTCAATCATGGGAAAAGAGGTTAAATGGGCAATGTATATTTATCTCGGCACAAGAGAAAACCAACATTCATAACTTTCGCGATGTCCTTTTGCAGAATGTAAAAGATTTGTATCGAGAAAGATATCCTTATAAAACTGTTTTTTACGAGTAATATTTTCTTTGTTTATTTATCAAAAAGTATATATTTGCACTCCTCAAGTTAGCAATAGCAAGAGAAACATATTCCTCCTTAGCTCAGTTGGTTAGAGCATCTGACTGTTAATCAGAGGGTCTCAGGTTCAAGTCCTGAAGGGGGAGCAAAAGCCACTCAATTTTGAGTGGCTTTTCTTATTTATGAACTTGTCGAGTAATTTATTCGACAGTTGAAGCGATACTTATTGGTACTTAAACCCTATTAAAGAAGCCGTCCTAAAAATTAGGACGGCTTCTTTAAAAATTTTACAAGTGATTAAAAGTGTAAGTTAATTCTGATAGAACCACTGGGTCCAAACAATGAATTCGTATTGTCTGTATCTAAACTGAAACCATTAGAATCACCATTCTCGATAGTTTGTGTACCATAATCATTTAATCCAGCATCGATTGATTCTGTAGTGGTCTCGCCACCTCTGGTAGACTGGAAACCTAATCCCCAACCAAACTCACCGCCAATCGAAATCTTTGGAAAAATAAAATATTCTGCACCAACAAATCCACGAAGACCAAACTGGAATGTGCTACCCAAATCACGATCTGTAACACGAGCTGCGTTTCCGTAAGTATCATTCACTAAATTGTTCGCACCACTAAAAGCATCTGCACCATCAACATTTACTGGATCAGTTGCACTAGTACTCAATGCATTTCCGTAACTAAATTCTTGTCGGTTACTACTTGTCCAGAAACCAAGTTCTCCACCATAAAAACCTTGTAATCTAGTATTGCCTCTTCGCTTTTCAATTCCACCACTCAGTCCAAAAGCACTGCCACGCATTTTCATTTCGTTTTCTACCATTGGTGGTAAATCAGGGAAGGTAGTAGAACCAGAAGAAGAGCGATCACCCACCATATTGGCTCTTGTGTTTGAGTTCACTCCAATTCTTAGCGATGCTCTTACAGCCAAATCAGATTGTAAAAAATACTTTCCAGTAATCATCTGATTACCCAGTAAATAATTCACGCTAGGCGATGTTGCATTGTTACCTTGACCGATTAATCCTTTTAAATAAGAAAAGAAAGGATTCGCATCAATTCCGATGGACCAATCTTCTGCCTGAGGTAAAACACGCTCTCCATTTTTAGAACGGATATTCTGTCCGTAAACAGATGCTACCAGAAACGTAGCTACTAATAACAATAATACTCTTTTCATAAATTTTATTTTGTAGTGCCAAAAGTAATTTCTACTAGAATGAAAAGCAACCGAAATTGCCAATATATTTTGAACAAAAAGCACTTCTACTATACACAAATGTGAAAAAAGTGTAATATTACATTACAAATATAAATATTTGTCTTTTTTAATACTGATTATCAGTCCTTTAAAACATATAATAAAAAAATTATAATTGATATATTTGGTATTTATACCACAAAAAAACTACATTTGCGCTCCCAAAAACCCGCAGTGTCGGGAGGGTTAAAAAGAAATAGATAAAAATGAGACATCTAAGTTATAAAACAAAATTTGCGAAAAAAGAAACGCATCAACCAGAGTGGCACATTGTAGACGTAGAAGGCGTAACAGTGGGTAGAGCTTGTAGTAAAATTGCAAGTGTACTACGCGGCAAACACAAAGCAACCTACACACCGCATATGGATGCTGGCGATTATGTAATTGTAATTAATGCTGAAAAAATTACTTTCAGTGGTAATAAGTGGGAGGATAAAAAATACATCACCTATTCTGGTTATCCAGGTGGTCAGAAAAGTCGCAGCGCAAAAGAGATGCTAGAAAAGGCTCCTGAGCGTATCGTAGAAAAAGCAGTAAAAGGCATGTTGCCTAAAAACAGATTGGGGCGCAAGATGTACAAAAAACTATTCGTCTATACTGGCACAGAGCATCCACATGGCGCTCAAAAACCAAAAGAACTAAACGTAGCAAAAAAGAAATAAGTAAATAATGGAAAAAGCAATCAACACAGTAGGCCGAAGAAAAGCCTCCGTAGCTCGAATCTATCTTTCAAAAGGGAAAGGAGCAGTTACCATAAATGGTAAAGATTATAAAGAATACTTCTCACTACAATATCTACAAAATCAGGTGGAAGCCGCGTTTGTAGTAACCGAGACAAACGGTCAGTTTGATGTAAATGTAAATGCTACCGGTGGTGGTATTAAAGGTCAAGCAGAAGCAATCAAAATGGGTATCGCCCGTGCACTTTGCGAGGTAGACGAAAATTTACGTCCAGCCTTGAAAAAAGCAGGTATGTTGCGCAGAGACGCCCGTGTGGTTGAGCGTAAGAAGTTTGGTTTGAAGAAAGCCCGTAAGAGCTTCCAATTCTCAAAGCGTTAATCATTTTTCATTTACAATTAAAGAAAGAACAAAATTATTATGTCAACAAATACATTACAACAACAACTTTTGGAAGCCGGTGTTCACTTTGGTCACTTACGTAAAAAGTGGAATCCCAAAATGCTTCCGTATATCTTTTCTGAAAAGAAAGGAATTCATATTATAGATTTAAATAAAACCATCGTTGGTCTTGAAGAGTCTGCGGCTGCTATGAAGCAAATTGCTAAAAGCGGTAAGAAAATTCTTTTTGTAGCTACAAAAAAGCAAGCCAAAGAAATCGTACAGGAATGTGCTCAAAAAGTGAACATGCCTTTCGTAACTGAGCGTTGGCTTGGGGGAATGCTTACTAACTTTTCTACCATTCGTAAGAGTGTTAAGAAAATGCAGAGCATAGAAAAAATGCTGGAAGATGGAAACATTAGTATTACAAAAAAAGAGCGTTTAACGCTTACTCGTGATAAAACAAAAATGGAAAAAGTACTCGGGGGTATTGCTAATATGAACCGCACACCGCAAGCTGTTTTCATCGTGGATATTTCTTTTGAAGAAATTGCATTAGCAGAATCACGCAAATTAGGTCTTACTACTTTTGGTATGGTGGATACAAATAGTGATCCAAACAAAGTAGACTTTGCTATCCCCTCTAATGATGACGCTACTAAATCGATTGCGATTATAGCAAACTATTTGACAGCAGCTATTATTGAAGGTCTTAAAGAAAGAGAAGCAGATAAAGATGCCCAAGAAGCAGCAGAAAAAGCCGCTCCGAAAAAAGAAAAGACAGCAGAAACCAAAGAAACGAAAACAGCAGATGCTACAGCTGATGTTGCCGCAGTTGCTCCAGAAGCTAAGGAAGAAACCAAGGCCGAAGAGCCTGCCGTTGAAGAGCGCGAGGTGGATGACTTCACCAAAATTGAAGGTATCGGTCCCAAGATTAATCAAATAATGATTGATGGTGGTGTAACCACTTATGCAGCTATGGCATATGCTAAACCAGAACAGCTAAAAGATATTTTGGCAGCAGCTGGTAATCGTTATAAAATGCACAACCCAACTACTTGGCCTCAACAAGCTAAATTGGCTGAAGAAGGAAAATGGGATGAACTAAAAAAATTGCAGGACGAATTAGACGGAGGTAAATAATCTTCAAATTATAATTAAGTAAAATAAAATAATAAAATGAGCACAATAACAGCACAGGATATTAGCAAATTAAGAAAACAAACTGGCCAAGGCATGATGGATTGTCGCGCCGCGTTACAAGAAACTAATGGTGATTTTGAAGCTGCCGTAGATTTCCTTCGTAAAAAAGGAGCTAAAGTAGCTGCAAAAAGAAGCGACCGTGATGCCAATGAAGGTATCGTTTTGGCAAAAACAAATGAAAGTGGAAATATTGGAATTACGTTAAACGTAACTTCAGAAACTGACTTTGTTGCTAAGAACGATGATTTTATTGCATTCGGAAATCAATTGATTGACATTGCCGTTTCTAATGATTGTAAAACAATCGAAGATTTTAAAAATGCAGATTTTGAAGGTATTCCTGTATCAGAAAAAATCTTAGAACAGGTAGGAAAAATTGGAGAGAAAATTGATGTAACTACTTTCGAACGTGTAGAAGCAGATTATGTTGCTGCATACAATCACGGTGGAAATCGTGTGGCGGTTTTAGTAGGAATGACTCAAGCCGAAGCTGAAGCTGGAAAAGATGTAGCAATGCAAATTGCTGCTATGAATCCGGTAGCATTGAATCGTGACAGCGTGAGCCCAGAGCAAATTGAACGCGAGAAAAATGTAATCATGGACAGCATGAAATCTGACCCTAAAATGGAAGGCAAGCCAGAAGAGATGCTTTCTAAAATTGCAGAAGGCAAGTTGGGTGCATTCTTCAAAGAGAATACACTAATGGCACAACCTTTTGTAAAAGACGGAAGTAAATCTGTAGAGCAGTTTTTAAAAGACACGAATGCAGCATTAAAACTTACAGAGTTTAAAAGATTGGCTATAGGTTAAATCCTTTTTTTAATAATTATTTGAAACCCTTCTTGTAGTACAAGAAGGGTTTTGTTTTTTTACAAAACACTGACGCAGTTTATCAAAGCAGGAAACAACTGTGACAATTATAAAAATGACATCTATTAACTTTGTAATTGAAACTATACTTACCTCTAGAGAACGAAATTTTTTAAACCCTATAAAACTTTTCTATTATGAAAAAAACTTCCTTTCTTCTCGCAATTGCACTCGTCGCCTATTTTTCTTCTGTGGCCCAATGGAATACTGCAGAATATCTTGACATTAATAAAGTAAAAGCTCGATACATGGTTCATGGAGATATGTTCTGGGATCCAGTAGCACAGACAGCTAGTTATGAATTTCCAAAAGGTAGTGGCATACATTCTGGTTTTGCATCTTCTTTCTGGGTAGGTGGTATTAATCAAGCAACCCAAAATCTGCACCTAGCAGCCCAAACGTATCGGATAGCAGGTAACGATTATTATCCAGGGCCACTAGATATTTTTAACGGCGCAACTTCAAATATGAACACGGCCGCTAATTGGAATCAAATATGGAAAGTGAATAAAAGCACTATCGATTCTTTCCGCATGCTGAGTGTTCATACAGTGGCTAATACACCGGTCAGTATTCTTTATTGGCCCGGCCGCAGAAGCACATATGCCAAGACTCCAAATAACCTGCCTTTATCAATCCCTGATCGTGAAATGGCACCTTTTGTAGATGTGAATAGTGACAATCAGTACAATCCATTGGACGGAGATTATCCAGATATTAAAGGAGAACAAATGCTATGGTGGGTTTTTAATGATAATACAGCGGCTCATACACAAAGTGGTGGCCTTCCTCTGAAAATAGAAATTCATGCAAGCGCTTATGCATGCAATCAAACGGGATTAGAAAATACGACCTTTTTAAATTACAAATTGAACAATTTCAGTTCAACAATTTATGACAGTGCAGTAATTACTTTCTGGAATGATATGGACCTTGGTTATGCCTATGATGACTTTATTGGTTTTGACAGTGTAAGAAGAATGGGCATCGTTTACAATGGTGATGGCTATGATGAGACCACTTTTGGTTATTCATTTGGATTAACTCAAAAAGCAGCAGTTATAATACAACAACCCGACGATCTTCCAAACTATCGTTCACCTGTCGGATCATTTACATATTATACCAGTGGATTAGGACAAGCTGGCGACCCTTCAGCAACAGCGGAGTATTACAATTATATGACAGGAAAATGGAGAGGTGGCCAACCTTTTAGAAAAGGTTGCAACACTGCAGATACAAGCCAAGCAATCAGCCAATATGCATTTCCTGATGATCCCTCCATAGTAGGCGGAATTTCCGAAGTACAATGTGCCAATGTTCCGGATGATAGAAGATTTTTATTATCTAGCCATCCTTTTACCCTCTTACCCGGTGCTGTTCCGTTGGAATTTACATTCGCATTTGTGAATACAGACACAGGTGTCAACAATGCAAATTTTAATGAGTTAAGAAGACTAACTGATTCAGCCTATAAATATGAAAATGGCTGTGCCTCTAATGCTTGGCCACTGGCAGTATCAGACTTAGGCCAATCTAATTTCAGTATTTACCCTAACCCCACAGCTGATTACTTTATAGCTGAAGATTTAGATGAGCAAGTGAAAAAAATAAACTTGTACAATACCACTGGACAAGTAGTTTATAAAACCATATCTAAAAAAGTTAAAACACGAATAGATACAGGTCAACTGCCCAAAGGTGTTTATTACATCAAAATAAAAAAAGGCAAAAAACAATTCTCCCAATCCGTTGTTATTGAATAACTTAAAACCCTGATATTAATATCAGGGTTTTTTTTGCTTCGACTAACGTTCTAGTACAAACATTCGTTTATATGTTAATCCAAAAAATCGTCTCTTAAATTTTGTTATATTTGGAAGACCTTTTTTAAGAAAAAAACATCATGAAAAAAATTATTCTCCTTTTAGCTCTTTCATTCACCTTGTATCAAGCAAATGCTCAACAATCGGCTTGTGCTTATACTTATACCCAAAGCGGCAACAGTGTTACTTTTAATCACCTTTGGCCACTAGCCCTAATTTATACCTTAGATAGTGTTCGTTTTGATTTTGGAGACGGAAACACTTTATTACATACATTACCCGTGCCAATAAGCACCAACCATACATACATAGGACCAGGCACGTACAATGCTTGTTTGACACGCTATATTTCTCAAATTGGAAGTAATATTCCAATCATATGCACGTATTGCGATTCTATAACGATTGGTCAATCTTCTGGATGTTCAACTACTATAAACACAACATCCACCGCCACATCTATTGTGGCTGTTGGTGCTGCCACTGGTGGAACGGCACCTTATACTTTTTTATATAACCTGAATCCAGGGAATATATCCAACGCAACCGGAGTTTTTACTGGTCTGACACCGGGAACTTATACCGTGTGCGTTGTAGCTATTGATGCGATGCAAAATACTTGCTCAGTGGCTTGTGACAGTGTAACAATAGGTAATAATATTCCATGTTCTACAACGATACAAACTATCGTGAATGGTAATACTATTTTAGCCAGTGGAACTGCACTCGGTGGACAGGCACCCTATACATATTCTTACACCTTGAACCCAGGGAATGTAACCAACTCGACAGGCTTGTTCAATGGTTTGGCAAACGGAGCTTATTCGATTTGTGTAACCGCAACTGATGCTTTGAATAACATTTGTTCAATAGATTGTGATAGTGCATTTATAGGAATGACTAGTACTTGTGCCGCTTCTATTCAATCAACAGCTTCTGGTAATACAATTACGTCTATTGGCTCCGCTACTGGCGGAACTCCTCCTTATAGCTATTCGTACAACTTAAATCCAGGAAATGTGACGAACACAACTGGAGTATTTCCCGGCTTGGCTGGTGGCTTATATACGGTTTGTGTAACCGCTATTGATGGTATGCAAAATGTTTGTTCTATAGCCTGTGATAGCGCATTTGTAAATACTTCGAGTAGTTGTGCTACCACGGTACAGGCAAGCACGAATGGTACCACAATTACGGCCGTCGCAACTGCAACGGGAGGCAGTGCACCCTATACGTATACGTATACCTTAAACCCGGGTAGCATAACAAATAGCACGGGTATTTTTAACGGATTAACACCAGGAGCTTATCTTGTTTGTGCAACGGCTTTCGATGCCATGCAGAATGTTTGTTCTACGGATTGCGATTCAGCATTTGTGACCAATACAATACCTAGTGGATGTGTAGTAAACGCCAATTTCTCAGAATCTATAAGTGGTTTAAATGTAAACTTCTCGGACAACTCTTCGATTACAAATGGTACGATTACCAATTACGGTTGGTCTTTTGGCGATGGTAATGTAAGTACCGCACCTTCCCCATCTAATACTTATGCAGCAGCAGGTACTTATACTGTGGTATTAGCTGTAACCGGCTATGATACGAATCAAGTATTATGTGTTGATTCTTTCAGCAAAACCATATCAGTGGCTATTCCAAGTTCAGTAAATAATGTTAAAAAGCAAGAATTAAATATTTATCCTAACCCAACAGCAAAAAATATTACGATGGAGCTACCGATCAATGAAAAGTTTGAAAACCTATTAATTACGGACGTTTCAGGAAGAAAAATTGCTATTAGCTACGAATTTATTGATACAAAAAAGCTGTCAATTAGCTTAAAAAATCAATCCACAGGAATTTATTTTATAAAACTACAAACGGATGAACATATTTATACGTCTAGTATAATGAAGCAAGAATAGATTTCTTCATAATAGGAAAAGAAAGCCTCCCTTTTGGGAGGTTTTCTGATTTTAGGAAGAGTAAACCGTCGGTGGTTTGCATGTCTTACTTCTCAAACCTTATATTTGCCATCAAATTTTGGAAATGGTGCCTAAATATAAACGTGTATTACTCAAACTTTCGGGTGAAAGCCTATTGGGAAAAAATAATTATGGATTGGACCCTGATATTCTTTCGCAATATGCCAATGATATCAAAGAGGTAACCGATATCGGTGTGCAAGTGGCACTGGTTATTGGAGGCGGTAATATTTACCGTGGCATGAATGAAAGCGAAACAGGTATCGAACGGGCACATGGAGACTATATGGGCATGTTAGCCACCATAATTAACGGTATGGCCTTACAGAGTATGCTTGAGAAAAAGGGTATTTACACCCGATTGCAGAGCGCGCTTAAAATGGAGGAAGTTGCTGAAACTTATATCCGAAGAAGAGCCATCCGACATCTTGAAAAAGGCCGTGTAGTTATTTTTGGTGCAGGAACTGGTAATCCGTATTTCACTACAGATACAGCTGGTTCTTTACGAGCTATTGAAATCAATGCTGATATTATCCTGAAAGGAACACGAGTAGATGGAATCTATGACAGTGATCCAGAAAAAAACCCAGATGCCAAAAAGTTTGAAACTATCAGCTATGATGATGCCTTACAGAAGAATCTAAAAATTATGGACAAAACGGCCTTCACGCTTTGCCAAGAGAATAAAATGCCGATATGCGTTTTTAATATGAATGAGCCGGGCAACCTAATGAAAGTGATTACCGATTCTGATGATCAAGGTACTTTAGTTACTGCTTAATCAACTTTTTTACAACCGTTCCTCTTTCACTATTTATTTCAAGTAAGTAAACACCGTTTGCAAAGGTTGAGACATCTACTTTTTGAGTAGATTGATTACTTGACAATTTGCGCAATGGCATACCTAATAGATTACGAACCGTAATTGTATAACGAGAATTAAAGCTACTTTCTATCGTGACGAAATCGTTTGTTGGATTCGGGTAAATTGAAACCTCATTATTCAATGCTATATTACTCGCACTTAGACTTATTAAACTAGGGTCCAAAGTAATCGTGCTATCCAGATTCAGTATCCAATTATTCGGATCAATTTCTAAACCATTAATTGCTTTACTCATAGGAATGATATAAGTATCATTATTAGAAGTTACATCTATTCTTATCATGGTATCTCCATTCAAGATACTATTACATTTAATTTCTAATGGAGTGATAAAAGTTGGAGTATTAGAAGAAACGCCATGCTCAATTCTCAAATATAAATTACTCAAATCAGAGAAATAAGAGGCTTTAATAATCGGATAGCCTTCACCATAAATCCATTGATTAAAAAAGTCAGTTAGATTTTTACCTGAAGTGTTTTCCATTGATAATTTAAAATCATCAATGCTGGCATTGCCAAAAGCAAATTGCGTTAAGAAATTTCGAAGACCTGCATAAAAAACGGAATCTCCTAATTCAAATCGCAAGCTGTGAATCACAGCATTCCCTTTGTCATAACTCAACCTTCCACTGAATATTCTATTGACATTACTCGTGTCAGTAAAATAAATACTCCCACCGGGTTGTGCCATAACATCATCGTGCACGTCTTGCATAAGCGCACGTGCTGAACCCAATCCTCGAAACTCCTCGGTGGCCATATAGGCTCCATAAGAAGCAAAACCTTCATTTATAAATATGTCGGACCAAGTAGAACAAGTAACATAATCACCAAACCACTGATGCATAAGCTCGTGAGCTACCAATCCAAAATTAAAAAAGCCCATACTACTCATAGTTTGATGCTCCATACCGCCCGAAAAAGGCGCCATCGCATGTCCATATTTTTCTTGATAAAAAGGATAAAGACCTAGCTTGTCCGAGAAAAACTCTACCATAACTGCTGTGCTATCTATAATAGATTGAAAGTTGGGTAAGCAAGCCGGATTATCATATATATAATTAACAATTTCTATAGAGTCTCCTGCCAATGCTGTTGGTTTAGCCCAATTTATATGTTCCACATATTTGGCAACCGCAACAGAAATCAAATAGTAATCTGTAATATAATTAGAGTGCCAACGATAGCGAACTTTATTATTCGGGAATGGATCTATTCCTTTTAAAATACCATTGCTACCTACTTTATTTTGATTGTCCGTAGTCACATATACTGTCACGCTATCTGCTTTGTCTTTTAGAAATTGTTTGCACGGGAACCACTCGCGTGCACTATACGGTTCGCTCAAACTCCACGTCACACTGTTTCCCCAAGTGGGTGAAGTGTCCGTACTAAAACCATCTCCGATGGCACTACCTCCTACTACCGAAGCATCGCCATGATAGTATATTTTCATAGACACATTTGAATTGGCCGGAATCGTATTATTGGGCATGGCATAACAGATATGAGAAGTATTGGTATGCACAAAGGGGATATTATTATTTTGATAAATAATACTATCAATAGTTAAGCTACTGTTCAATTCAAAGCAAAAAGTATCCGTTGCCATGGTAGTATTGGCCGCAATGGTCGTATTTCCGGACAAGACGGTTGAATTTCTCTCAATATTCAAATCTAAGAAATACCAATGCACATTGTATCGATTCATGAGTGCATTATCGGCTACTCCAGCCCGTGTACGTTTTAAAATACGCTGATAGGCACTTGTTTTAGCTGCAGCACAACTATGTTGACTTTGAGAATAGGCACCCAACCCAATAGTCACAAGCAATACAAGTAGTAAACTTCTTTTCATCTCTTAAAAATAAACCAAAAACTATTAGCAAGGCTTTGATATGCCATCTGCTTGTTTTTTCTTTACATTTGTCAGACCAAAGGACAAAAAATAATATGTCATCATCATCGTGGTTTAAAAGAATAAAGCAAGGAATTCGAACTTCTACCAAGGAGAAGAAAGATATGCCAGAAGGTATTTGGAACAAATGTCCTGAATGCCGAAACACTGCTACCAAAGAAGAAATTGTAGAGAACATGTGGCTCTGTAGCAAATGTGATTATCATTTTAGAATAGATTCTCCTGAGTACTTTTCTATTTTGTATGACGAGAATAAATTCAACCTTCTTTTTGAAGACATCGTTTCCAAAGACAAATTAAAATTTGAAGATTTAAAACCTTATAAAGACCGATTGGTTGCTGCTAAAGAAAAATCTGGTTTTAATGATGCCATTTCAGTGGCGGTAGGAAAAGTGAATGGACAAAAACTGGTAACGGCTTGTATGAACTTTGCATTTATCGGTGGTAGTATGGGAAGTGTTGTGGGTGAAAAAATATCTCGCGGTATTGATTATGCCATTAAGCACAAACTACCTTTTATGATTATCTCAAAAAGTGGTGGTGCCCGTATGATGGAAAGTGCATTCTCGCTTATGCAAATGGCAAAGACTTCTGCTAAGCTTACTTTATTATCAAAAGCAAAACTTCCTTTTATCTCTTTCTTGACTGATCCAACAACGGGTGGTGTAACAGCATCTTATGCGATGCTGGGTGATGTAAATATTGCCGAGCCCAAAGCACTCATCGGTTTTGCTGGTCCGCGAATTATCAAGGACACGGTAAAGAAAGATTTACCAGAAGGTTTCCAACGTTCTGAGTTTTTACTAGAGCATGGTTTTTTAGATTTTATTGTAGATCGCAAAGAGTTGAAAGAAAAGATTTCTGATTTGATGGG
>CAYMFF010000067.1:0-15420 GCA_964389575.1 uncultured Chitinophagaceae bacterium | reverse complement strand
TATATCACTTTTAAGCATCAGCATGAAGGTGAAGAACTTCGTCGTTCCTATTCTATCTGCTCGGCGCCTCATGAAGGTGAATTACGAGTGGCAATTAAAAAAGTGGAAGGCGGTATTTTTTCTACTTATGCCAATGAAAACTTAGCAAAAGGCGATGTGCTAGAAACGATGCCACCTATGGGGAATTTCACTACGGAGATTAGTGCATCAAATGATAATGACTATGTTGCATTTGCAGCAGGAAGTGGTATTACTCCGGTAATGAGTATCATTAAAACCGTTTTACAAGAAGAACCGAAAAGTTCATTTACTCTGGTTTATGGGAATAAAGAATTTCAGTCTATAATATTCCGTGAAGAAATTGAAGCATTAAAAAATAAGTACTTACAACGCTTGCAAGTAGTTCATGTGCTGAGT
The DNA here is from genome assembly GCA_964389575.1 of uncultured Chitinophagaceae bacterium. GTDB lineage: Bacteria > Bacteroidota > Bacteroidia > Chitinophagales > Chitinophagaceae > JAGNRR01. The sequence goes on along the minus strand of CAYMFF010000067.1, from coordinate 15,003 downwards.
CGTGAGCGACTAGAGAGTGAAATAAATTACGGTCGGATTGATGGAGAAAAATGTGATGCACTGTGCAAGATGCTTCTTTCTATAGAAAAAACAGATAAAGCATTTATTTGTGGACCTGAAGCTATGATTCATTCGGTCAAGGACTATTTGTTGGAACATGGGATGGATAAATCTACTGTAAAATTTGAACTGTTTACTTCTTCTGCACCGGTAGGAAAAAAGGTAGAAGTACAATCCGAATCAGCAGATGATGCAGATTTAAGCGAGGTAACCATTAAGGTGGATAACAGAACATTTGATTTAAAGCTAGGATCAGAAGGATTTACAATTTTAGATGCCGCATTAAGCAAAGGTGCTGATTTGCCGTACGCTTGTAAAGGAGGTGTTTGCTGTACTTGTAAGTGTAAAGTGATAGAAGGTGAAGTATCAATGGATGTGAATTATGCCTTAGAAGATGAAGAAGTAGCGGATGGTTATGTTCTTTCTTGCCAAGCGCACCCGACTAGCAAAAAGGTAGTAATTGACTTTGATGTAAGCTAGTCTTGATTTTAGATAATCATTAGCAATACTTCGGAACATTTCCTTCATCTTTGTGCCGTTGAAAAAAATTGGAACATATGCTTTGTTGGGGTTCATGCTCTTTTTTGCATCGTGCGCCAATATCGGTACACCGCAAGGTGGACCACGAGACAAGGAGGCTCCCAAATTGTTGAATAAAAAGTCGGTAGATTCTTTAACCAATTTTAGTGGTGGTAAACTAGTAATTGATTTTGATGAATACATTACGTTAGATAATCTTCAAAAGAACTTTCAGATTAGTCCGCTTACGAAACAGCAACCTAAAGTAAAAGTGAAGAAGAAAAGTTTGATTGTAGAACTACCTGACTCTTTACTAGAAAAAAATACAACCTATCATATTGATTTTGGCAACGCTATTCGTGATGTTCGTGAGAACAATCAGCTAAGTGGTTTTTCCATTATGTTTAGTACTGGTTCGTATTTTGATTCCTTGACCTTAAATGGAAATATTTTTGATGCTCAAACAGGTCGTGGAGATTCAGGATTGGTTATGTTATATCCAGCTTCAACGCCAGATAGTTCGTTACTAAAAGAGCGTCCGCTTTATGTGACCAAGGCGAGTAATGGAAGCTTTGCTTTTCAAGGATTGCCCAATAAAAAATTTAAACTCACAGCGCTGCAAGATAAAAATAGCAATTATGTGTATGATGCTATCGGTGAGAAAATTGCCTTTCGTTTAGAAACAATAGATGTTTCAAAAAAGGACTCGGCCTTAGTATTATATTCTTTCGTTGAAGATAAAATGAAAGATACGAGTAAGTTGAAAACAAGGAAGAGATTGGCCGTCGCAACTGGAACACAAGCTTTTGTTTTTTCGCCTAATATTAAAAGTGGTGAAAAAATAGATTATCAAGATTCTTTAAAAATCTTATTGGGAGATCAACCGGGGATTATAAATAAAGACAAAATTAGGTTCTATGAGAATGATGTTTTGGATTTAAGTATGACCAGTGATTATGATGATTCGTTAGGAATTATAACAATTGTACCGCATTGGGAATTGGGTTCCTCTTATTCCATTATCCTACAAAAAGGATTTATAAAAGATACAACAGGAGTTGCTTCAAAAGCTGATACCATTGCATTCCGAACCATGGGAAAAGAAGATTATGGTTCTATTGTGGTTCAGGTAGATTCGGCTTTCTATGAAGACGGTGCGACTATCTTATTGTATGAGGGTGAAAAAGAATTGAAGCGTTCTGCTGAAATTAAAAAACCCATAAAGTTTGAATTTCTAAAACCAAGTTCTTATAAATTACGATTGCGCTATGATAAGAATAACAATGGAAAATGGGACAGTGGCGATTTGTCTAATTTGCAACAACCTGAAACTACCTTGGAACTCAATAAGACAATCCGTCTGAAGCCCAATTGGGAAAATAAAATTGATTGGATCAAGAATAGTAAGAAAAAAAGAATGGGTAAATAGTTTAGATTAATTGTTTAAGTATTCAATCAAAAAAACAATTACTTCTTATCATGTCTAAATCCTTGCGCTACTTTAAAAATATGTAATACATACGGGAATAACGCATCCATACTTTCGGCGGCTCCCTTAGTTGAACCGGGCAAAGTAATTACGAGCATGTCTCCAATCATTCCAGCAACACCCCGCGACAACATAGCGTAATGTGTTCTGTCTTGTCCGTAGCTTCTGGCTGCTTCCATTAGCCCTGGAATTTCTCTATCGAATAAGGGCAATATCGTTTCAGGAGTTACATCTCTTGGAGAGAGCCCTGTGCCACCTGTGAAAAGTAACAAATCTACTTGTTGTTCTTTCGCTTCTTCAATTTTTGTTTTTATTTGAACTGGGTCGTCCGGAATTATTTCCTGATTGGCCACTATAGAGTATTGCTGTAATTTATCCGCAATCGCTTTTCCAGCTCGATCTTCTTTTTTTCCAGCCGAAACAGAATCACTACAAACTATAATTTTTGTTTTTACATTTTCTCCAACTTGATCTTTAAACGAACTTTTGCCACCTTTCTTTTCCAGCAATTTCATATCTCCTATTATGAGTTCTTTGTCAATTGGCTTGAGCATATCATATAACGTCAATGATGCAATCATTGCACCGTGCATAGCCTCAACTTCTACGCCTGTTTTGTAAATGGTTTCCACGGTTAATTTTATGATAATGTCCGTTTCGGTTAATTCGTAATCCACCGTACAATGTTCGATCGGTAAAGGGTGACAGTCGGGTATGCTATTGCTTGTGTTTTTTACAGCCAGTAAGGCTGCTGCTCTTGCAAAATCTAGCACGTTTCCTTTGGGAACTTTATTATCTTTTATAGCAAGAATAGTCTCTTTAGAACTAGCATGAACAATTGCTTGTGCAATGGCCGTTCGTTTTGTATTTGATTTGTGGGTTATGTCTACCATATTATTGATTCACTTTCCATTGTTCATTCTCCGCTGTCAACTCCTTCCCCCAAATCGGTAAGTCTTTTTTTACTCGTTCGACCAGTTCTTTACAAACTTCCTGACTTTCGGCTCTGTGCGGTGAAGACACAAAAACGAATAAACAAATTTCACCTGTTTTTACTTGTCCTAAACTGTGATATACATGCATACATGTGATACTGTTATTGGCGAAGATATCTTCACGAATTTCAAGCATTTTCTCATTAGCCATGTCCTCGTAACTGGTATATTCTATTGCCTCAACGGCTGTGCCATCTATTTCATCAGCCCGCACTTGACCTAAGAATAGCTGGTGAGCACCTATGCTTGTTTTGCTTTGGTGTTTGGCAATACTATTACCAATAAATTCTGCCGAGATAGCTCCTTTTACAAAAATTGTTTTCGCCATTAACTGCAAAATACATCATAATCAAATGATAGAATGTCTTCTTTGGAATGAGGTGGCATGAAATTAGAATTTACAGTAGCGCCTGTTTTATAAATTTCTTGATTCAGACCGTTGTAATGGATTAATTCAAAGTTTTCATTATCTCGTAAGCCACCAATATGTTTCACCACTTCGAGCGCTTGCATACTTCCCATGATACTAGGTAAAAAACCCAAAATGCCATTTTCACTGCATGTAGGAACATTGCTTTGCTTTGGCGCTTTTGGGAAGATAGATTGATAAGAAATCTTATTTCGTTCGTAATTAAAAAGAGCTACTTGTCCTTCATATTCAAATACCGATCCATAAACATAAACTTTATTTGTAAGCGTGCAATAATTATCCAAAAGATAACGTGTTTCAAAACGGTCACTTCCATCCAAAATAATATCATAGTCATCTGCAATTTCAAATACATTTTTTTGGCCAATAAATTCATTATAACATTGAATCTCAACATTAGGATTTAGCGCGTTCAGTTTTTCTTTTGCTACAAGAACTTTGCTTTTTTCGATATCATTCGTTGAGTATAAAATTTGTCTATGTAAATTATGTAAGGCCACTTTGTCGCCATCAACTAATCCTATTTTGCCAATACCGGCACCGGTCAAATATTGTGCTGCAGGACAACCCAAGCCGCCCATGCCAACGATTAAAACTTTTGCATTAGCCAGCATTTGTTGACCTTCCAATCCGATAGATTGCAACTGTATTTGTCGTTGATATCGAGTAATGAATTCTAAGTTCATAATTATCCTCCCGAGAAAGGTGGCAATAAAGCAACCTCATCATTTTCTTTTAATTGCGCCGTTTCACAAATTTTTTGATTAACCGAAAAAACATAATGAGCATCTTTTAGTTTTGGATATTTCGTACAAAGCAATTCGTTCAGTTCCCCTAAGTTAGTTACTAAAGACAGTTGCTCCTTAGAGAGCGAAGTAATCGATTGAATCGGTCCGAAATAAAGTACACTTAGCATTTTAATATTTTTTCTGCTTCTTGAAGGTCTTCAGTTGTATTGACGTTTAAAAATAATTCATGTTGCTTGATTGGCAATGTTTTATAATCAAACTGTTTTATCAAAGTTTGCATTTTATGGTTTCCTTTTTCTAATTCCGATGTCCACTTTGATAAAATCGTTTTAGAATACCATCCTGGAAAAGGAAATAAATAGTCATCTTCAAAACAACAAATAGTAGAGCCAGCTGATTGTTCAACGAAAGAACTCATAAAGGAATGATCAAACAATGGCATATCGCAACTGACTATTAAGTTGTTAGTTGTTTTACTGTCTTCTAAAGCAGTTACGATTCCTTGAGCAGGACCTTGATTTTTGACAGTATCACCAATTATTTTGTCTGAGAATTTTTTGTATTTATTATTTGAGCTAACAATTACAATTTCTTGCTGAAGGGGTCTCAAGAATTCAACGCAGTGCGCAATCATTTCTATACCATTGATTTTTATCAGTCCTTTGTCCTCACCCATACGTGAACTTTTACCGTCAGCTAATATGTAAATTGTGTACTGCATTAGCTCAGAAATATTTTTATTGAAGCGAGTAATAAAACAAAAGCGAGTAATTGTTTAACACGGGAAGCCGATAGTTTTTTGGCTCCTAAATATGATCCCAATATTCCACCCAAAATTACTAAAACTATAATCAGCGGCATGGTACTAGGGTAATCCAGGCCATATGAAAATTGACCGCCCAAACCAGCCAGCGAATTGACGAAAATGAATAAGGCGCTAATCCCAGCTGTTGTTTTGATTTTGCTCCATCCGAATAAAAGAATTAATGGTGATAAAATAATACCACCACCAATGCCAAGCAAACCGGCCACAAATCCGATGCTAGCTCCAACTATTAATACCAATGGAATGGAGTAGAGCTTCGTTTCTGAAACTTGTTTTTTCTTCTTGTGAGTTAGAAGACGAATTCCTGCTAGAAGTAGAAACAAGGCTAATGCATAAAAATAGATTTTAGTTTCTAGTTGAATAGATCCTCCCCAAAAGGCCATGGGAACGGAGCCAAGAGACAACCAAAGAAATAATTTTTTATCAAAATAGCCAGCCCGGAAATATTGGAAAAATGATATTCCTGCGACAAATAAATTGAGCGTAAGTGCAATAGTTTTAATTTGCGATGCACTAAATGATCCGGCCTGCGGTTCTATCAGTGAAAATGAAAATATACTAAGCAGGGCTAGGTATCCACTTGCACCACCATGACCGACTGTGGCATATAAAAACGCGACTATCGGTAGGCAACAAAAGAAAAGGAATTCTTGCATTTTTTAAATTATATGCACGTCAACGAGTTCGCCTTTATACATGAGTTGTTTTTCTTCTGAGATTTCAACTAGGCAGTTTGCTTTGGCAAATGCATTCATTTTATACGATTCTTGGCCGTCTAAAATTTCTACAGTATCCCCCTGCATTTTACCTTTTATGAAGAACGTTTTATTGTTTTTCTTATTGAGATCTTCTTGTAGTTTTAGGCGTAAGGTACTTTTACTTTGAGTATTGGAACCCATGGCCCAAGCCAGTGCATGACGAACAAAAATGTAAAAACAATTCATTACAGAGCCGGGATTACCTGGCAGACCCAATACGATTGTATTATCCTTTTTCCCAAAGTAAAGTGGCTTGCCAGGTTTCTGATTTACTTTATGAAAAATTTTCTGAACCCCATTTTTATTTAATGCCGATGCTACTAAATCATATTTCCCAACAGAGATGCCACCAGTTATAATAAGCACATCAGCTTTTAAACCGTCGGCTATTTTTTGAAAGGTATCTTGCTCAAGGTCAGCTGCTTTGCGAATGCGGATATCATCAAATTGCAATGCATTTAATGCTGTTTTTAGAGCAAATGAGTTACTCTCATAAATCTGACCGTCTTTTATATTTTCTTGAGCTCCTTTTAGCTCATCACCCGTTACCAAAATATCAATCGTTGGTCTGCGGTAAACTGCTATTTTGTCGATACCAAAACTAGCCAGCATACCACAAGTGGAAGGGTTAAGCTGATCACCTTTTTTTAGAATAATATCACCTTGCTTACTTTGAGAACCTTTGGGGCGGATATTGGCGCCTAGTTTTAGATTTTCATCTTTCACCAAAATGTTTTTCCCATCTATTTCAATTCGCTCCTGCATTACCACGGTATCTACCCCAGGCGGGATGAGAGCACCTGTAAAAATTTGAATACAATGCTCTGGATCTACTGCTGAAAGCAGCGTGTCACCCGCTTGAATTTCTCCTTCATTATAAAGTGGAATATTTTTTTCAACGTCTTCAAAACGAAGCGCATAACCGTCCATCGCGCTTTGTGCAAAACTGGGCATATCCATGGGCGCCATAATATCTTCTGCGCTAAAGCGACCTAATGCTTTGTAAAGTGAAACACTTTCAGTGCCAAAATCTTGACAATGTTCTTTTAATAAGGCTCTGGCTTCGTGTACTGATATCATTATTTGATTATTTCTAAATCTCTGAATATTTCTTTGGTTATTTCAACACGCGTTTTTACTAGCTCAGCAAAATCTACTTCTTGGCTTTTCGTTTCAAAATTCATGGCAAAAAAGTATGGACGATAATTTGTTTCGTCTTTTTTCGTCTCTACATTTTTTTGGTATTCTACTTTTTCTAAGTAACCAACTAGCTGACAAACGTATCCGTTTTCACTTTTGTTGGTTCCTGTTTTGTACGATAGTTTATATTCCTTGTTTTTTTCTTTGAGCATAAGAGAACGAACCAAACGTTGGCTTCTTTTAGAGAGTTCTAATTTGTCAAAATACATTCTTTTTAAAAAACCAACTTGTTCATCCGGCGTCACTTTCAGACTGCCATCGAGCCAAAATTGATCCACGGAATCTCCAATCGTTTTATTGCCATAGCGCAATCTGTCTAGATAACTTTGCATGGTATCCTTCCCAATTTTTCGAGCGAGTGCTTGATAATAGGGAACTGCGCTATAATCGAAAGCTTGCTGCATAGTAAGATCTTGATTCCAATTTTTGTTCCAACGCTTTATACCATCCCATTTTATAATGTAATCAATATCGGGGGCTAGATTAGTCTCGAGCCCGATTAGTGAATTCACAATTTTAAAAGTAGAGGCTGGCGAAAAAGGTCTGCTGTTTCGTTCTTTATTGTAATAAAAAACTTGATCATGAGTATTGTCATAAATTTCAAAAGATGCTGAGTCGATACCTCTTTTTTCAAAGAAAGAAGCCCAATTTGTTTTCTCATGAATATTATTTCGATTGCAAGAAGTGCTAAAAAATATGAGGCTAGCCAAGACGATGACAATAACTGAAAATTTCATACATGCGAAGGTAAATGGTAGTTACGAGTCGGGCGTAATGTGTCGTGGGTAATTTTAGTTACAGAAACAATTTGTTGATCAGCAATAAATTATTAGATTGGTTCATTAGGTTTATATTTGAAATCGCCCCTATGAATCGGAACAACCTAATTGACGAGATACAAAATCAAATGGCTATCGGATTTAGCTATTATGAAATTCGTTCCAATTTAATTTCTAGCGGTTATGCACCTGCTGATATAGCACAGGCTATGGAGCAGATTAATACAACCGAGGAAACAGATTACCGAGAAAGTAGTCCTATTTTGAGCAGTGTTTATTTGCCTTTTATATTAGCGGCTTTGACATTCGCACTTTTCTTTTTTATTATTCCGGATGCCACTTTTGCTCAATTCACTGTTTTTTTTACCTTGATTGGCTCGGCTTGTTTTGCTGGATTAATGGCTTGGGGGATGTTTCGGTTTGCCTTTCGCAATGTCAAAAAATATCCTTGGTTAGATAATTCTCCTGTTGCCATAATAATTACATGTGTATTGTCCTTTTTTGTTTTGGGAGGGTTTTTAGTTTCAAGAGGAACGAACGCTGAGAAAGATGAATTAATTAAAAATGGAATATTAGCAAAAGCGGTCGTGTTGGATGGCAAAAAAATGAGAGTTAAGCGAAGCACAACTGCCTGGGTAAATATTAGTTTTTATACCAAGAATAAAGGAAAATGTACGGCCAAGTTGGATATATCCACTGGTGCGTTTGATCGCTATTTTAGGGGTAAAGAAATACTTATTTTATACTCTGAAAAGCATCCAAAAATGATTGCCGAAATCAATCATCAAAGTCATATTGAGTATTATCAATTAGAAGAAAAATTAGTAGAATTTCAAAAATATCTGAATGATGAATAATGCAGAATTAGAAGAAGAAGTAGGTAATCAAATTAGCATAGGATTTAGTTATCCTGAAATTATCGAAAACCTCAAAGAGAAATCTTATTCAAAAGCCGAAATTGAAGCGGCGTATAAAAAAATGGTACGAGAAGTTCCTTCAGGGAATGAAAGCAGTGGCTTAAATTTTAAAACAATCTTTCGTATCATTTTAGTTATCGCCGTAATCGTTCGGATTATAATGCGATTGGCCGGTTAAATTAACCGTCTAGCTTTATCAACTCTTCAATCGATGAGCCTACTTTTGCCCAATGGCAGAAAATCAAGAAAGAACGGATGTAGGAGAATTGGGCGAATTTGCACTGATTGAACATCTTACCAAAAATTTTGATACCTATAATGCTTCAACTATAAAAGGGATAGGTGATGATGCAGCGGTATTGGAAAATTTAGGGAAGCATACGGTTGTTAGTACTGACATGCTCGTGGAAGGTGTACATTTTGACCTTACGTATCTACCCTTAAGACACCTGGGCTATAAGAGTGTCGTTGTGAACCTTTCTGATATCTATGCTATGAATGCTGAGCCCACGCAGATTACGTTTAGCATGGCGCTTAGCAATCGATTTTCGGTAGAAGCATTAGAAGAACTTTATGATGGTGTGCATTTGGCCTGTCGTGAATATGGAGTTGACCTAATTGGTGGCGATACAACCACTTCTCAATCTGGATTAATTATTAGTGTAACAGCGATAGGAGAAGTGAACGAAAGCGGTTTCGTAAGCCGAGATGGCGCAACGGAAAATGATTTGATTTGTGTAAGTGGTGATTTGGGCGGTGCGTTTATGGGTCTCATGCTAATGGAGCGCGAGAAGAAAATATTTAATGAAAATCCAGAAATTCAACCGGATCTAGCTGGACATGAATACATCATGGAACGACTTATGAAACCTAAAGCTCGAAAGGATATTATCACTTGGCTCGGAGAACAAAAAGTTCAGCCTACGGCCATGATGGACATTAGCGACGGTTTGAGCTCTGAGCTTTTCCATATTACCTCAAAGTCAAATGTTGGTTGCACGGTGTATGAAGACAAAATACCGATTCATTTGGATACCCAAAAAATGGCGATGGATTTAAAAATGGCGAGCGTAACAGCAGCTTTAAATGGAGGGGAGGATTATGAGTTGCTTTTTACGATTCCGCAGTCGGAATATGAAAAAATTACCTTGTCCGAAGAAATTTCTGTGATTGGTCATATTACACCTGATGCTGATGAACGCAAGCTAATAACCAATTCTGGCAATGAAATTCCGTTAGAAGCACAGGGTTGGAATCCCTTAAAAAAATAAAGAGCGTACCGCTAATTTCTAGTGAGGATTCGTTATGTTTGTTAACAGTATGAAATCTTGGAAAATAGTCATGAGCGCAGTCTTTCTCTTTTGTGCAACAGCGTTATCCACAATGGTGACTTCTTGTAACGATCCTTGTAGCGATCGTATTTGTAAAAATGGAGGCGTATGTCGAGATGGAGAATGCGTATGTGCAGATGGTTTTGACGGAGCATTGTGCGAATCTAAAATGTACGAAAAATTTATTGGTACATGGGACGGTACTTATCGTTGTAATGGTGGAATTCCTACTAATGCTACTATTATTATTTCACCAAATGCCGGTCTTGGACCAGATGATGTTGTAGTTTATGATTTATTTCAGCAGGATGTTACTTTGGAAGGTACTATTCTCAACCAAGATATTACAATAACACCCAAATCAGTGAATGGTACGGACTATTCTGGTCTAGGTTACGTTGATTCTGGCCAGATAATCACTCTATTCATTACTGAAAAAAACAATACAGGTACATTCTCTTGTGTGTTTAACGGAGAATTGTACACGAATCCATAATTTTTAAAGAAGATGAAGAAGAATTTTTTACTATTGAATGTATTTCTTTTCTGTGCGATCGGGTTTGGAATGCAGAGCTGTCAATACAATGCGTGTAAAGCCAGAGCCGTTGAATGCGAGAATGGAGGAGTTTGTGATCGAGGGGATTGCCAATGTGTATTGGGTTACGAAGGCGAGTTTTGCGAGGATAAAGTCAATGATAAGTTTGCATCGCATTACGCCATGGTTAAAACAGAATTAATTAATTCTACACCACCAGCTTTTGATGATGATGATACATTATTCGTCTATGCTGATAATTTGGACAGAAATGTAGTGTACTTCTACTCTATACGTGACTCGGCTGTGGTAATTGATGGCCAAGTACGTGAAAATGCATTGACAATACCGTTGCAAACCGTATTGACTACTACATATCGAGGTGAAGGAAGCTTGAATGGCGATAAACTGACCATTACAATGACCAAAACAGACAATTTGAACGCTACAACTTCTCAAATAACTTACGTGGGCAAGAAATACGAGACTTTCTAAATTCTTTGGCAGTCTAATATCTTAATTATACATTTGCTATCCCTAAAAAAACAGGGACATTTAAAAACTATTTATTATGAAACGCACATACCAACCGCACAGAAGAAGAAGAAAATCAGTGCATGGTTTCCGTAAAAGAATGGAAACGGTGGGCGGTAGAAAAGTGATTGCTAATCGCCGTAAGAAGGGACGTCATAAATTGACTGTTTCGGATAAAAAATTCGTGAAGTAGTATGCAGCGTTTTACGCTAGCATCAAAGCAACGGATAAAAAATTCCAAAGAAATTACAACGCTTATCCGAGAAGGACAAGCGTTTTTTTTAACGCCATACAAGGTTTACTACTCAAGCAATTTAGAAAGCAAAGAGCCATTAAGAGTTGCTTTTGCTGTGCCCAAAAGGAAGTTTGGTAAAGCAGTTATGCGTAATAGATTAAAACGCTTGAGCAGAGAATGCTTTAGACTGCAAAAAGAAAAATTAGAAAGTGTTACTCAATCACCTGCCAAACCAATGAGTCTTCTATTTGTTTATCAAAATACGAAGGTGTTGAACTACTCATCTCTTTGCAAGGCCATGGAAGATTGTATAACAGAAATCATACGTCGGAATGGCTAAGGTATTTATATTATTAATTCAGGTGTATCAAGCACTAATTTCCCCTTTAATGGGTCCGGCAAAATGTCGTTATACGCCAACATGTAGCGAATATGCTGTAGAAGCTTTTCAGAAATATAATAATCTAAAAGCTTTTTGGCTTACTATAAAAAGGATTGCTCGTTGCGCTCCCTGGGGCGGACATGGGTATGACCCCTTGCCCTAATTTTTAACAGAACTCTTACTGGCCAAAGCTTTATTCTTGTTTCCAATGGTGTAAATTGCAAAAGCAATAATTCACAACATGAAACATATTTTGAAGCTCGCCTTTTTCGTACTATTTATTACCCCTTTTAGTGTTCAAGCACAACAGTCTAGCGATTCTTATTTTGAGATATCAAAGAATTTAGATGTTTTTGCATCCTTGTTTAAAGAATTGAACGAAAGTTATGTAGACCCAATTGAACCAGGAAAAGTTATGAAAACGGGTATCGATGCCATGTTGTATGAACTGGACCCTTACACAAATTTCATAAGTGAAGATGATATTCAGGATTATCGAATCCGCACGACTGGTGAATATGGTGGGATAGGCTCTACTGTAGTTGAAAAAGATGATTACATCGTAATTGATCAGCCTTACAAAAATAGCCCAACTGTGAAAGCGGGACTAAAAGCGGGTGATGTGATATTGGCAATTGATAATAAAAGTGTGAAGGGCAAATCAGTATCAGATGTAAGCAGTTTTTTAAAAGGTGCGCCCGGTACAGAAGTTAAACTGAAAATTAGGGATGCGTATACTGGAACGGAAAGTGTAAAAACGGTAACCCGTGGAAAAATAAAAATAAGTAGTGTGCCTTACGCCGGATTGATAGGTCCTAATAAGGATGTGGCATATGTAAGACTTACACAGTTTACGATGCGATGCAGTAATGATTTGCAAAAGGCATTGGATAGTCTCAAGAGATCTAAGGTAAATCTGAGCGGCGTCCTATTAGACCTTAGAGGAAACCCAGGAGGTTTGTTAGATGAGGCCATTAAGGTTTGTAATCTTTTTCTACCACCGAATCAATTAGTAGTTTCTACCAAAGGGAAAGTAGCGCAATGGGATAAAAATTTTAAAACAAAAGGGTCTTCTTGGGATGAAAAAATTCCGGTGGTTGTATTAATAAATAATCAAAGTGCATCTGCCTCAGAAATTGTGGCTGGCACAATTCAGGATTTAGATAGAGGTGTCGTAATTGGCAATAAAAGTTTTGGAAAAGGCTTAGTACAATCTACCAAATCGTTGAGCTTTAAATCTAAACTAAAGGTTACAACGGCTAAATATTATACGCCTAGTGGACGATGTATACAGGCCATTGATTATACCAACAGAAACGACGATGGTAGTGCGGGTGAAATACCGGACAGCTTAAAAACTAAATTCAAAACTAGAGCTGGTCGGGTTGTCTGGGATGGCGGTGGAATAGAGCCTGATGTAAAAGTGGATAAAAAAACACCGAGTTCAATATTACCAGTTTTGGCAAGAAAATTTTATGTTTTTGATTACGCTACTGAATACGCAAAGAATAATCCCAGTATTGCCAGTGCCAGTACATTTAAATTGACGGATCAGGATTTTACAAATTTTACAACTTGGTTGGGCGATAAAGATTTTGGTTATCAGACAAAAACCGAAAAGGCCTTAGCCAAACTTAAAAAAACAGCGGAAAAGGAAAACTACTTTGATGGAATAGAAAGTGATTATAACAAGCTTATGAAGGCACTGTCTCATGATAAGAAACAGGATTTGATTAAGAATAAAGCGCAAGTTTCGCGTTATCTACAAAATGAGATTGTTTCGAGATACTATTATCGTGAAGGTGCTTTGGAGAATAATTTAAGCGTAGATAAAACCGTAAAAAAAGCGATTGGCGTATTGGGTAATTCGGCTAATTATAGTCAGCTACTCCAACCAAAATAAACAAAACGACTCACATTAAAAACGGCGGATAATTTAATTATCCGCCGTTTAGTTTTGTAGTAGTTGTATTTTAATTGTTGAGCATAAGTGGCATTACCAGCATCAATAAATCTTCGTTATCTTTCTTCTCAGAAGGTTTGATGATACCCGCACGATTTGGCTGACTTAGCTCCATTAGGATTTCTTCATCTTCTACTAAAGGTAGCAACTCTACTAATAGTTTAGAGTTAAATGCAATTCGCATATCCTCACCTTGGTATGTACAATTCATTTTTTCGTCACCTTCGTAGGAGAAATCCATATCATTAGATTTCAATTCTAAACTGCTTCCTTTGATTTCTAGTTCAACTTGATTCGTTGTTTTATTTGCGAAAACACTCACGCGGCGCAATGAGCTTAAAAATTCTTCTTTTGACACACGAAGCTCAAAAGGATTGTTAGCCGGGATTACGGCTTTATAATCTGGGAACTTAGCATCAATCAATCGTGAAATCATCAGCAATTTTTCACCTTCTACCGTTAAAATGCTATCATCATACGAAACCGTTACTTCAGAAGCTGTATGCAATGTATTTTTTAATTGAGAAAGAGATTTTCTTGGTACTATAAAGTTTCCTTTTCCAGGAGTAGTAATTCCCGTTTTGATACATCGAATTAGTCTATGAGCATCCGTAGAAACAAAAGTGATTCCTTTTTTGTCCAATTCGAAATAAACTCCACTCATGGCAGGACGAGTATCTTCATGACTTACACCGACTAAGGTTTTTGCAATAGCATCGCTTAGTTCTGCGGCAGGCATAGTAAAACTAGTTAAGTCATCAATTTGAGGCTCCGGCGGAAAGTTTTTGCTGTCTTCACCTACTAATTTAGACTTACCACTGCTACTCGTTATTTCGATGCCGAAATCATCGCTGATATCCAGGGTTAACGGTTGCTCCGGAAGATTTTTGAGATATTCCATGAGAACCTTCGCTGGAATGCAAATGCTTCCTTTCCCCTCAGCCGAGGATGGTTCTACTTCCACTTTCATAAAAGTTTCCAAATCCGTAGCTGATATGGTCAGTTTGTTTTGGGATATATCAAATTTAAAATCCTCCAAAATCGGTAGCACATTATTGGCTCCTATGATTCCTGAGATATTTTGTAAATTTTTAAAAAGTGTACCCGATGATACGATAAATTTCATACGTGCTGTGTTTCGGACAAATATAATTCACGACACGAGTAGAATACAGCTTTTCGATTTTTTTTATTACCAGTGTTTTGCACTTTTTGGTGCGTTTAGTTTTTACTGATGTCTCAATATTAATCTAGCTTAAACGTTTATTGGATACTTCAATGAAAAAAACCAAGCGCAATGC
>CAYMFF010000066.1:5942-15811 GCA_964389575.1 uncultured Chitinophagaceae bacterium | reverse complement strand
TGGCACAGTTTACTACATCCTGCACACTTCGATCATGGCCCAGGTGTATTACCTCGGCCCCACTTGCCTGAATCACACGACGCATTATATTAATAGAAGCATCGTGCCCATCAAATAAACTTGCTGCCGTAACTATTCTGACCTTATTCTTTAATTCGTATGCCATAGGCTTGCAAATTTACATAATGGTTTGAACAGTTTATGAGGTTTACGATGGTTTATAAATTTCACTCAACGCATCAATTTATTTTACAATTTAATTATGTTAGGAAATACGCAAAATAAGTTTTGTTTAGAAAGCTTTATGAAACTCTGACCAACAAGGATTAACGACCTTTCGTTTTTATGCCATTGTAAAATTTAAAAAAATAAAAATGAATAAAAACATTACCGTAGTGACATTAATCGCGACCATTTTATTGAGCTCAAATATGAAGGCTCAGGAATTACCCACCCATGAAATAGGCATTCAACTAAGCAATCTACAAGGCTTTAGTTTGATCTATAAAAAAGAATTAGAAACCAATAAGCTAGCTAGATTGCAAATTGGAACAAACGACTTCCTTTTTCTGAAAAGAAAGGAAAACGATAAAAGTAAACAAATGAGCATCAATCTGAGCTTAGGGCGTGAAAAAAGAAGAAACTTAAATGAACGCACCGATTTTGTGCATGGTTTCATTCCTTTTGTTAGCATATTAAATCGAAGCCGAAACGATGATAGAATTACTAACGCAACAGTCGGAATAGCCTATCTTCTCGGTATTCGGCATGAGTTTAATGATGCATTTTATACAAGTTTAGAATGTATGCCTTCGATATCAGGAATCATTAACAAACAGACCGATTTAGAAGCGGAATTTGGCTATAATCTGGGATTTTATAATAATATTGTAAACATAACCCTAGCGCATCGCTTTAAAATTAAAAAGAAAGAGAAGCCAAACAACTAAACCCGTGAAAAAAAACTTACATCTATGTATAGTTATCCCGGCATATAACGAGGAGAAAAAATTAGATATATCATCTTTTAGAAACTTCCTTGCGCAAAACTCGTTGGTCTCTATTTTGTTTGTGAATGATGCATCCACAGATAACACTGTGGCTACCCTAGAACCATTAAAAATAGAATTCAAGAAACAAGTAGAGATTCTTTGTAACACAACAAACTTGGGTAAAGCTGAAAGTGTTCGCAAAGGAATGAACCATGCACTGACTAATATTCATGCGGTTAAATATGCTTTTTTGGATGCCGACTTAGCCACTAGTTTAAAAGAATGTCTTCGGATCGCGCATACCGTCGAAAACAAAATTCGTTTTAGCTTTGGCTCTCGGATTCTAACGTTGGGTACCGATATACAACGAAGTTCTTTTCGACATTATGTAGGACGAATTGTGGCTACAGCCATTTCCAATACATTGAAGCTTAAAGTATATGACACGCAATGCGGATGCAAGGTTTTTGACCGAGAATTAAGTCTTACAATATTTCAAGATCCTTTTATTTCTCGTTGGTTATTTGACGTCGAAATCTTTTTTAGAACAATGAAAGAATTAGGCCGAGACAAAATTGAAGAGAAGGTAATTGAACATCCCTTAAAAAAATGGATAGATAAAGGAGAAAGCAAGGTGCAATTCAGCTATTTTTTCAAGCTATGGCTGGATTTATGGAAGATAAGACGCAAATATCGCAATATTTGATATTACTCTATTTCCATAACAAACAAATAAACCCATTTTTTGCTTGAAAAAGAATAATAATCTACATTTGCACTCCTAAAATCAACTAGTTTGGTTTGGAATAAAAAATTATAGCAATGGCTAAGATATGCGCAGTAAGCGGTAAAAGTTACCAGAAAGGAAATAAGGTATCGTTCTCTAACAAGAAAACGATAAAAAGATTCATGCCGAACATTCAGAAAAAACGCTACTACCTAGTAGAAGAAGATAAATGGATTACACTTAAATTATCTACACAAGGCATGCGCACCATAAACAAACGTGGTTTGTACAACGTGGTAAAAGAAATGAGAGCGGCAGGACACAAAATTTAGTAACTGAATAAATAATAAGCATTATGGCAAAAAAAGGAAATAGAGTTCAGATTATTTTAGAATGTACAGAGCACAAAGAAAGTGGTCTTCCCGGCACAAGCCGATACATTTCTACAAAGAATAAGAAGAATACACCGGAGCGATTGGAGCTAAAGAAGTTTAACCCAATCATGAAAAAATATACTGTTCACAAAGAAATTAAATAAGTCACGCGAAAGCATGGCATACATTTAAAACTTAAAAAAATATAAAATGGCAAAAGCAGCAAAAACGGCGATCAAGAAAGGAGAAGTTGTAGAATCAAAAAACTACAGTAAAGTAATCCGTGCCGTAAAAACAAAATCAGGCAATTATTCTTTTAAATCGAATATGGTTTTGAAAGATAATGTAAAAGAGTACTTGAAGAAATAAATTTTTCTTTACAAAGATTGAAACTCTTACACCTTGTAGTGTAAGAGTTTTTTTATGCATATTTGCTTCTACTAAATCGAATGGCTATTAAGAAAAGACAGAGCGCTGTAAATGAAAATCAGATTTTCAGCATATTAATACCAACTTGGAATAACCTACCCTATTTAAAACTTTGTATTAAAAGTATTCGGTTAAACTCTAGTCTAAATCATCAAATCATTATTATTATCAATGAAGGCAAAGACAACACCTTAGATTGGATCAAAGCTCAAGATGACTTAGATTATATTCATTCTGAAGAAAATTTGGGGATTTGTATTGGCTTAAATAAAGCCAGTCAACTTGCACTAACTAATTACATTCTTTATATCAATGACGATATGTATGTTCTACCCAATTGGGACAACGTCCTTTGGGAAGAAATACAAGACATTGGTCATAATAATTTCATGCTGTCCTCCACCATGATAGAACCAAGCGATACAGGCAATCCATGTGTATTAGTTCAGGATTATGGAGATTGCATTGAAAACTTTGAAGAAGAAAAGCTGCTTACAGAGTTTAATCAAATGCAAAAATCGGACTGGAATGGCAGCACTTGGCCACCGAATATAATGCACAAAATTCTTTGGAACAAAGTCGGTGGGATGAGTGAAGAATTTTCGCCTGGTATGTATTCTGATCCTGATCTAAGCATGAAACTATGGCAGGCAGGCGTTCGTTATTTTAAAGGAATGGGAAATAGCAAAGTGTATCATTTTGGCTCCCGCTCTACCAAACGACTCAAGAAAAATGTAGGCCGAGAACTTTTTTTCAAAAAATGGAAAATGACTAGTGGCACTTTTACTAAACACTACTTGCGCCGAGGTGATAAGTTTAATGGACCATTAGCTGAGGCAAAAATTCCTTTTTGGGTAAGATTGAAAAATCTAATAAAGTCTTTATAAAGCCCACTTGTTATTCCAGGAAAGTTAAATTTTATTTAGAAATCTTTGGCAAGCACAGATTTACCATATTTTATTGTCGAAGAAGCCACATATTATCTTCCTTCCCTAAATCTAGTTCAAAACAGGCCAATAAAATTACGGAATGACAAAGTTGAAATATGGACAGTCCCTCTTTCAATCGTATCTTAGCGAGCCATATTAAAAATACTATTATGCAAGCTTGGACAGAATATCAATCAGAAAACAAAGAACGTTTTTT
Organism: uncultured Chitinophagaceae bacterium; assembly: GCA_964389575.1. Taxonomy (GTDB): domain Bacteria; phylum Bacteroidota; class Bacteroidia; order Chitinophagales; family Chitinophagaceae; genus JAGNRR01. Next base: position 12,143 of record CAYMFF010000066.1, on the reverse strand, counting down.
ATCAGAACTTTTAGACTTATTAAGAATACCTTCTGTGAGTGCAAAGTCAGAACATAAAGATGATATGATGACTTGTGCTGAGTTTGTGAAAAAAAGTTTGCTAGATGCAGGATGCGATAAGGCTGAAATTTGTGAAACAGCAGGGCACCCAATTGTGTATGGCGAAAAAATAGTTGACCCCAGCTTACCGACCATCTTAACCTATGGTCATTATGATGTACAACCCGCTGACCCAATGGAACTTTGGGATAGCGGCCCGTTTGATCCTGTAATAAAAGACGGACGCATTTATGCGCGTGGCGCTTGTGATGATAAAGGGCAAGTATATATGCATGTAAAAGCGTTGGAAACTATGGTTAAAACTGGTGACCTAGCTTGCAACGTAAAATATATTATAGAAGGTGAAGAAGAAGTGGGAAGCACTCACCTAGCTCCTTTCTTAGAAGAGAATGTAGAAAAATTAAAAGCTGATGTTGTTTTAGTTTCTGATACGTCAATGATTAGCATGGATGACCCAAGTATAGAAACTGGACTGCGCGGATTAGCTTATATGGAAGTTGAGGTTACTGGCCCTAATCGTGATTTACATAGTGGAGTTTATGGTGGCGCAGTAGCCAATCCAATAACTATTCTATGTCAAATGATTGCAAGCTTGCACGACGAGAATAATCATATAACTGTAGAAGGTTTTTATGATAAAGTAGCAGAATTGACTGAAGCAGAAAGAACGGATTTAAACAAAGCTCCTTTTGATGTAGAGGAATACAAAAAAGAGTTAGGTATCAGTGACGTATGGGGAGAGAAAGGATATACCAGTTTAGAAAGAACAGGAATACGTCCAACACTAGAGTTAAACGGAATTTGGGGCGGTTATATCCAGGAAGGTGCCAAAACGGTTTTACCTTCTCAAGCTTTTGCAAAAATTTCTATGCGCTTAGTGCCCGATCAAGTTTCTAAAGAAATTGAAGAATTATTTACGAAGCACTTTGAAGCATTAGCTCCAGAAGGCATTACCGTAAAAGTAACACCGCATCATGGTGGTGAGCCCGCAGTTACCCCTACCGATGGCAAGGCCTATCAAGCAGCAGCGAAAGCGATTGAAACAACTTTTGGTAAAGCACCGATACCAACTCGTGGAGGTGGCAGCATTCCTATTATTTCTTTGTTTGAAAAAACCTTAGGATTAAAAACTGTACTCATGGGCTTTGGATTGGATAATGATAATATCCACTCGCCTAATGAAAAATATGATGTGGTAAATTATTATAAAGGCATAGAGACGATTCCTCATTTTCATAAGAATTTTGCGGAGTAGATTATGAATAGTTTAATTACTAATGCAACACTCCCTCAACTTACTAAGCGACCTTAGATTTGAATCTTCAAGAGAAGAGGTATTACAATTTATCATTGATAATCGAGCTAAAGAAGATTTTGACCATCAATTAGCTGACCAAGTTTTGGCAGAAGACGATCGACTTGAAATAAAACATAAGACCTTTGTAAAATGCAGATTGAAGTTACTTTTTGCTATCCCCATATTAGCCATCGCAATACTTCTAAGAAATCTGTCCAACCTATTTCTCATCTTAGCGGTTTTTTCTGCTTTTATTATAATAAGCTCATTCTTTGGATTGGCAACAAATAGAATCAATAAGCTACAAAAAAAGTATTTGTTTGGCGAGTAGTTATTTACGTTTAAATTACTCCGCTTCAACCTTCAAGGCCTCCTTATAAAGTGCCTCGCCTTCACCACTTAGTTTTGAGACATCTACGTTTTCGATTTGAGGAAGAATATCAAGCATAGCCTGCACCCTGCCTTCTATTGGTAAAAATTTATTTATCACAGCCACATTGTGCTCTTTAATCAAACAATAGCCCGATTGAAAGTTTCCTTTCTCAAAGCGCACACGAAATCCAATTTCTTCGAATAACGAACGCAATTTTTCTAAGTTTTTTTTCGTTAGTTTAATACCCATATCTTTACACTCAAATGCAGAAAACTAAAGTAAACCCATTTTTAATCGCAGGCCTTTTCGCTATGCTCATTTTATGCACAAATACGGCTCATGCTCAGTATTACAGTAATGAACCTACATTTTTTGGTGGATTCATACTAGGTGCCAACTTTGCGCAAGTAGATGGCGATAATTTTGCTGGCTATCGCAAAATTGGACTGAATGCTGGAGCTATTGTTCACACAAGGTTAATGGATCAAGCAACAATCAGTATGTCATTACTATACTCCGAGAAGGGAAGTGTAGCGGGCAAGAATCAATTGCCCAAATTAGGATTTGACCAACAAACAATTATTAAAGAATATGACATACTGCTTCAAACAGCTGAAATTCCAATCAATTTCAATTACTTCTTTCCTGACAAGAAAAGCATTATCAATGTCGGTTTTTCATACTCCCAATTAGTAAATGCAAGAGCATCTTTGAACGGTGTTGCCACCGATGAGCAGTTTCCTTTTAAAAAATATGATGTAGCGTTAAATTTAGGAGGTAGCTATCGCGTTTGGAAGCGTTTTCATTTAGGTTTTCGATTCCAAAATTCTTTATTGAATATTAGAGAAAAACACGACCCAATATCCGAAAGAGCTTCTCAAACAAATCGTTCCATTAGTCTTCGAATGATGTACTTAATTAAATCTGAAGAAGAATGATCCAACTATCTCCTAAGGAGAAAGATATATTATCACGTATTGGGCAAGCCGCAGATGATTTAAATATTCGAGCCTATGCAGTTGGCGGTTTTGTAAGAGACAAATTATTAAACAGACCTTCACAAGATTTAGATATAGTTTGCATTGGAAATGGAATTGATTTTGCATTAAAAGCTGCCGATCAATTTGACAACCCGAGCCAAGTCAATGTTTTCAAAAACTTTGGTACTGCTCAGTTTGTAATCGACGACTACGAGATAGAATTTGTAGGTGCTCGCAAAGAAAGCTATCGGCGAGATTCTCGCAAACCAATCGTTGAAAACGGAACGCTAAAAGATGATCAAGAACGTAGAGATTTCACAATAAATGCTCTTTCCATTTCTTTGAATCAATCGAATTTTGGTGAACTTATTGATCCTTTTGGAGGGATTCAAGATTTAGAGGCAGGTATAATTAAAACTCCGCTTGAGCCAAGCAAAACCTACAGCGATGATCCGTTACGTATGATGCGTGCCATTCGATTTGCTACTCAATTAAATTTTACCATTGATTCTAAAAGTCTTGAAGCTATTAGCAATATGGCCGAGAGAATTAATATCATATCCCAAGAACGAATTACTTCTGAATTAAACAAAATCATTTTGAGTACCAAACCGTCTATCGGTTTTAAGCTATTAGAAGAAACCGGGCTACTCCCCTATTTCTTCAAACAAATGATTAAACTAAAAGGCGTTGAAAAAAGAAATGGGCTTGGACATAAAGATAACTTTTATCACACCTTAGAAGTACTCGATAATATTGCGCCCAATACAGATAATTTATGGTTACGTTGGGCAGCCATTTTGCATGATATCGCCAAACCAGCTACCAAAAAATTTGAAGAAGGACATGGCTGGACATTTCATGGTCATGAATGGTTAGGCGGGAAAATGGTTCCAAAAATATTTAAACAACTACGCCTACCAACAAATGACAAAATGAAGTACGTTCAAAAACTAGTACGACTTCATTTAAGACCTATCGCACTTGCCAAAGAAGAAATAACCGATAGTGCGGTTAGAAGACTACTATTTGATGCAGGCGACGACATTGATGATTTGCTTACCCTATGCAATGCTGATATCACTTCAAAAAACCAAGAAAAAGTAAAGCGATACAAAAAGAATTTTGAGCTTGTAAAAGAAAAGCTCATCGAGGTTGAAGAAAAAGATAATATTAGAAATTGGCAACCACCTATTACTGGAGAAATTATCATGAAAACATTCAACTTAAAACCTTCACGAACTGTAGGTGATTTAAAACTGGCTGTACGAGAAGCTATACTAGATGGTAACATCCCCAACGAATACGATGCCGCGTTTCAATTTTTAATTGAAAAAGGAAAAGAATTTAATCTGGAGCCAATTTAAACAACTTAAGCTACTCCAAACGGATTAGTTGGCGCATCATTATTTAAATGAGGCCAATGGTAACGGGCACTAAACTTACCAAGCACTTTCTCCTTACGTTTTACTTTAGATGCTAAATCTAACAAATCAATATCTTCTTGAAATACCTTTCTATGAATAGGATTGATCGTGCCGCCATAAGCTCCTGCTTGTGCCTGAGCATCATACTGAAACGTTGGATCTACAATTGTGCCACGTGGGTACATAATTCCAGGCTGACCCTTCCCTCGTAAATCCAAATCTACTGGATGTGGCAAACCCAAAGTATGACCATATTCATGTGCAGCTGTAGTACTTCCTTTGTATAAATTTTCTTTCTTGAAATAACCTGTATTACTTCCTAATCCATCAACAAAAGAAATATTACCATAAGCAAACTCTTCTACTCGGATATAATTGTTTCTTGGATTTTTATTTGATCGTACTTCTTCTTCACTTAAGTCAGGGTACAAAAAAACCTCTGTCTTAAAATGCATTAAAAAAGGATTATGCTCAACCCAAACAAGTGCTCTTGGCGCATTCCACATTTCATTAATCTCAAGCTCCATATCCATTCGAATTTCTTCGGAAATAGCATCGCCATACAAAAAAATAGATGATAAAATATGAATATGCAATTGCTGACTATCAACCTCAATGATTCCCATTACAGTCTAAATTAGACAAAAAAAAACTCTCATCAGTGAAGTGAGAGTTTTTTAAAATTCTTGGCAAGTAATTATTTCTTACGTGCATAACGCTTATTAAACTTATCAATACGACCAGCAGTATCTACCATCACTTTCTTACCTGTATAAAACGGGTGTGAGCTACTAGAGATATCCAACTTAATAAGTGGATACTCATTACCATCCTCATACGTGATAGTTTCTTTAGAATTTGCTGTTGACTTTGATAAAAACATAGAATCGTTCGTCATATCTTTAAACACAACAAAACGATAGCTTTCTGGATGAATATCTTTTCTCATAATTTTACATTTTATTGCACGATACCAACCGTGCGAATGAGGCGCAAATTTATGTACTTTTGCGAACACCACAAAACTAAATAACAAGCCATTTATTCTCTAGAAAAAGATAAACCGTTGTATCAAAAGCTCCTATGGGCGGGTATTTTGCTGATATATCTATCAAATCTGTTCGTTCCACTCCTTGAAATTGATGCCGCTCAGTATGCTGAAATGAGTCGAGAAATGATTCAAACTGATAACTGGCTGTATGTATATGACCTTGGCACTGACTATCTCGACAAGCCTCCATTCTTATTTTGGATTTCTGCACTCAGCATGAAGCTGTTTGGCATTAGCGTCTGGGCATATAAACTACCATCAGTATTATTTGGCATTTGGTCTATTTATGCCCTTTTTAAATTTGCCAAATTATTTTATCCTACCGAAACAGCTAAAACAGCAGCCCTACTCTTTGCATCTTGTCAAGCTATGTTTTTGATTACCCATGATATTAAAACGGATACAATACTCATGAGCTTTGTCATTACTGCTTTCTGGCAATTAAGCTCCTGGTTTTATAGAAAAAATAAAATAGCTTGGCTTCCCGCAGCCATTTGTATTGGTGGCGCTATGATTACAAAAGGCCCCATTGGTTTATTAATTATAGGATTTGGATTCGTTCCTCATTTTATTATTAAAAAAGAATGGAAAAATTTATTCCGCTGGCAATATCTACCGATGCTGCTTATCATAGGTTTGGTATTACTCCCCATGAACATTGGGCTCTATGAACAATTTGACTTACACCCTGAGAAAAAAGTAAATGGAGATTATGGCGTATCCGGTTTACGCTTTTTTTATTGGACACAAAGTTTCGGTAGAATTACTGGTGAAAGCGTTTGGAACAATAACGCAACTTTTTCTTTTCTGTACGAGAATCTTTTATGGGGCTTTATCCCTTTTACTATTTTCTATATAATGGCAACCATAAAAGGCTTTATAAAATTATTTCGAAGTAACAAACAAATAGAATGGATCAGCACCGCTGCCGTCCTGTTAGGTTATTTTTCGCTGGGCATGAGCAAATTTCAACTTCCACATTATATCTATGTAGTCCTTCCTTTTATTTGTTT
>CAYMFF010000066.1:4026-5842 GCA_964389575.1 uncultured Chitinophagaceae bacterium | reverse complement strand
GTTTTTTATCCTAATTTAATTCCATTTCAAAAAGAATACACCATAGCTAAGCAAGTCCAAAAACTCAAAATCCCAGTCAAGAAATTGGCTACTTTTAATTTGGCCTTATTGCGATCCGTCGATTTCACCTTACAACAAGATATTCCGTTAATTAAAAAAACAGATATCGTAAATTACGGTTTTCTTATTACGAATAAAAAGGGGCTTATCAAATTAGATAAAAAATCAATCCCGTATTCCATTCGATTTAAGGGTGCAAGTTTTCATATTGCCAAATTGAATATTGGATTCTTAAATCCTAACACCCGATCAAAACATACTGAAACATATTATATTGTTGAATTAAAATAAAAAAAGCCTCCAATAATGGAGGCTTTTTAAATCTCTTAAGGCTGTTTTAGTTTTTAATCAATTTTATGAAGTCTGACTTAGAACCATCGAACAGCTCTAACATATAAACACCGCTTGATAAATAAGTAATATCAATTGCTGAGTGTGTCACTCCAGCATGCAACCCTAATTTAGATTTGGTAATTACCTTACCATTCAAATCTTTAATAGCATACATAAGTTGTGTACTCTTATTCAATTGTGTTTTCAGCACATATTTTCCATCACTTGGATTTGGATAAATAGCGTACTTGCTATTCTCAAGATTATAAAGTCCTAATGGAATATCCTTTAGCATTACATTGATATTATCTAAGTAAAGATTGTTTCCATTATCGTTAATTCCAATCCAACGGAATAAGAGTTCTTTACCCTTATGTGGCGTTAAATCAATACGCTCGTTGCGCCATTCGCCAGGAATCGTTGGAGAGAAAATACCCGTAGAGGAAACCGTTGTAGCTAACAAACTACCCCCTTTATCGTATCCAGTAGCCAACCATGTTTGACCACAATCTTCAGACATTAATAATTGTAATCTATCTTCACTACCGCTTCGTTGTGAGTATGAAACATCAAATGATAAAACAACTGAGTCATTCGTCACATTCGTCAAATCAACTACCGGACTTTCAAGAATATCTTGCTCTCCCACTGCGCCGTAATTATAAAAATCCATATAAGCTGCATGAGAGTTTCCAAAAGTAGAACCACTTAAAACGAATGTTTTTTGCCAAGGAATACTATTATCGGGGTTTTGAACACGCCAATTTAATGGTACATACGAACCTTCAAAATCTTGCACCAACGGTGGTACGATTAGCGGAACAGCAATTACCGTCATATTGCGAGAAGAAGTATCATTTTGATTAAAACCATCAAACTGATAACTACATCGAGTACGCACGTTATATATCCCAGCTCCTGGGAAACTTGCCGTAGCCGTAAATGTATAATTTATTGAATCGCCCACTAACAATGGTCCGGGAATTACTTCATTTACTTGCGTAATCCCATTGATATCAAAACTCACTGGGATATTCGAAATTTGAGCACCAGTTAAACTTTGATTTCTAATTGTCATTGTTACTGGCACACCATTGAGCGGCGCACAATCATTGGCCGAATAAAATGGCATTTCCGTTCTTAGGTTCACTAAATCGTCCCCACAATTGATTTGTCCAGGCCCTTTGAAATAAGCAATACTTCTGCGCCCTTGCGCACCATTAGTGGCAATGTTGGCACGAACAGCGAAATAAAACGAACTCACTGTATTTACACCAGTAGTCAAATAAATATCGTTCGTTAGTGAATTACCAACTGAATCCATATACTTATTTCCCAGCTGATAAACAGTATAATCCGTTGCACCCGGCACAGCATCCCATGTTAAGTGGAACTGATTTGGACAGGCTGTATCTACCACAAT
>CAYMFF010000066.1:0-4016 GCA_964389575.1 uncultured Chitinophagaceae bacterium | reverse complement strand
CTAGTATCCACCTCTGTTGCTCGAGAAACCCTCATAAGCATTTCACCTGTGGCAAGAGCCGGTGGTGTCCAATCAAAATAGCGCTGATCTGAAGCAATGGTACTAGAAATTGTATTCCAATTTAATCCATTATCAGAAGAGTACTCTAAGGTAATAGGTGCGTTAATATCGTTTGCGTCCCAACGAACGCGTTCAGTTTGTCCAGCATTAAAGTGCTCACCTCCTTGCGGATAAGTAAGTGTAATTCCTTTGGGCTCAAAATAGTAGACCAAAACAAAAGTCTGTGGACCATTGGGCACATCAAATCCTTCTACTTCAATTGTCCAATTTCCTGGCTGCGGGTTTTTCACTGTTACTTGCTCCGCATTATTTACACTGTCTCTTCCTCTTACTGCGTTAGAACTTAATGAAGCAGTATTTTGAGAATAGTCTAACACCCAAGGTTGAAAGTTAAACGTATTAGGAGCAATAGCCGACATGTTTAAATCATTTACTAACGGAATGGCTGCATTTGCCGCTCCTGCCGGATCGTGCCAATATACCATCACTTTCAGCTGACCGGTATTAGGAGGAACCATTACATTTAAATTTTTAGTTTGACCGTTCATTACAGTATCCACCATAAAATAATTACTATCAATTACTTGCAAGGCTCTTCTTGCATTTATCCTACCCCAACCATATTGAAAATCTGGACCTGGACGACCTAAGTCATCTGCGGTATTTAAGGCAATTCCTTTCATAACTGCTGAGTATGGATCGGCACCGCCGTTATTTACTTTGTATGCTTCCCAAAGAGAGGCTAATGTTCCAGCCAATCCAGGGCAAGCCATAGAAGTTCCAGAAAAATTATCGTAGGTATTGTTAGGTTGCGTTGAGTTTACACTAGTTCCTACCGCACACAAATCAGGCTTAATTCTACCATCTCTGGCAGGGCCACGACTGCTTGAACCTGCCAAATTATCGTCCTTTCGAAGATTACCCGTAGCCAAGCAATTTTTACCCGCTTTATAACCACCCGTTATTACATAGTAGCCATTCACAAAACCGCAAGAAGAATTCCCACTGTTTCCTGAGGAGTGAACAGACATCAAAGAAAAATTACTATTGATTCGCTGATCTTGGGTTCGAGCGTTATTGTTATAACCACTATTACAGCCTTGCCCTAATGAATTGGCCGTAATTCTTACACCCTGTGCGGCATAATCTGCTGTTGCATTATTTATGTTACCGTAACCATTATAAACAACTAAATCAGCTCCTGCTGCATTTCCTCGCATTACAGGATTATAATTTCCTGCACCACCTACTATTCCTAGCACGTGATCACCATGAGTATTTGCTGCTGCGTTACTTGATGAGAAATCGGTAAGTCTTCCTTGAAAATCTATATGTGGCCCGACACCACCATCATCACCCATGGATACAGCAATTCCATTTCCTATAAAATGACGACCTGCTAAATATTCTGCATCTAAAACGTTTGTTCTATGATTCGTTCGTCCTTGATCATTATCTATTGTTCCTGGAGCAGAAGTAGGTTGCATATATTTCACAAATGGCTTTTTAGATAAAAGTTCTAGCTGATTCTCTTGAAGCATAATCACTGCTAAATTTTCTTCCTGCCAAGACTGAATTTCGATACCCATATTAGATAGTTGATACTCAATCATGGATTTGTAAATGTCATCATGAAATGTTACATCGATTTGCAACTTATTGCCACCTAACTGAATCCAATCTGGCAATGGGCGCTCCACTAGTTGATGATTCATCTTGTATTCACCCTTATATGGCACAACACTTTTAATGTCATACTGAGCCAAACTGTTTATAGAACTAGGAATGGAAGCAATAAAGGCATAACGAGGAATGTAGTCGAAAAACAAAATACCAGTTTGCATTTGAATCACTTCGCGCTCAGCTTTAGATATACTGCGACTGAACTGCACTACTGCATACTTTTTATTGTTAAAAACTGTCTTGGACCAATCTTCTTGGCTGAAATTTTCAGCATTCGGCGTAAACTGATAAACATTGGACTCGAAATGTACTTTTTGAGCTGTAGCTCCAAGTACGAAAAAACATAAAATGACGGATAAAATCTTTTTCATGGATATTATTTTCTTAAGCGTTAAAAATACTGATAAAACACAGATTTATAAAGAATTCAACTGTTCCTTTATTAAGGATTACACAGTAATGACAATAGTCCATGTGCAAAACAATCAAATACTTCAAAAAGATAGACGAACCTAAAGAGCATAAAGTTGGTAGAAACAACAAAAAAGACCGCCCAAAAAGGACGGCCTCTGTAAAACTATTCGCTATTCGCTCTGCACTAATCGCTTAATAACGATAAGCTTCAGGCCTAAATGGACCTTCGATAGGAAGACCTAAATAATCCGCTTGATCTTGAGATAAAACGTCTAACTCAACACCAATTTTTCCAAGGTGTAAACGAGCTACTTTCTCATCCAAGTGCTTAGGCAATACATATACTTCATTGCTATACTTATCCGTATTGTTCCAAAGTTCTAATTGAGCCAATGTTTGGTTTGTAAATGAGTTACTCATTACAAAACTTGGGTGACCTGTAGCACAACCTAAGTTTACCAAACGACCTTCAGCCAATAAGATAATATCCTTACCGTTTACTGTGTATTTGTCTACTTGTGGTTTGATGGTATCTTTTGTTTCACCATGATTATCATTTAACCAGGCAACGTCAATTTCATTATCAAAGTGACCAATGTTACAAACAATTGCTTTGTCTTTCATTGCCTCAAAGTGCTTCCCTTGAATCAAATCTTTACAACCAGAAGCCGTTACAATAATGTCAGCCTCTTTTACAGCGTCTTCCATTTTCTTCACTTCAAACCCTTCCATCGCAGCTTGTAGTGCACAGATAGGATCAATCTCCGTAACGATTACACGGCAACCCGCGCTTGCCAAACTTGCAGCACTTCCTTTACCTACATCTCCGTAGCCACCTACAACAGCAACCTTACCAGCCATCATTACATCAGTAGCACGACGAATCGCATCTACACAACTTTCTTGACAACCATATTTGTTATCGAATTTAGATTTAGTAACAGAATCATTTACGTTAATCGCATGAATCGGTAAAGTACCATTGTTCATACGCTCAACCAAACGGTGAACACCTGTTGTAGTTTCTTCACTCAAACCTTTGATACCAGCAACTAACTCAGGGTATTCATCTAATACCATGTTTGTCAAATCACCACCATCGTCTAAGATTAAGTTTAAAGGCTTATCAGCGCTACCAAAAAATAACGTCTGCTCAATACACCAATCAGCTTCTTCCTGCGTTTGCCCTTTCCAAGCGAAAACTCCAATACCTGCTTCAGCGATTGCTGCAGCCGCTTGATCTTGTGTAGAGAAAATGTTACAAGAGCTCCACTTCACCTCAGCACCTAAATCTACTAGTGTTTCGATAAGCACAGCAGTTTGAATTGTCATGTGCAAACATCCTGCGATACGCGCACCTGCTAAAGGCTTTTTTCCTGCATACTCCGTACGCAAAGACATTAAACCTGGCATTTCTGCTTCGGCCAATTCAATTTCTTTTCTTCCCCATGCAGCTAGAGAAATATCTTTTACTTTGTTTTTTAGACTGAAATCAATCTGTCCTTTTGTTATTGTTGACATATTTATTATAATTTATTGTACAAAGGTACAATCAAAGGATATATTTCTGAAATAGTTTAAATAATCAGTATATTTATACTATTATTAATTATTTTGAAGAATAAAACACAATTTTTAGACCTAATTTATATTAAAAACCGAACAAATGACTGAGCAACTAAAACTAGACGATAAAGACCTTGCTATTTTGCGCATTTTGCAGAAGAATGCCAAGGCAACCATTGCCGAAATATCAAGACAAGTACACCTAAGCCCCTCGCCCACGCATGATCGCATCAAGCGATTGGAAAAAAGCGGCATCATACAACGATACACCACAAGACTTGACAGACGAAAAC
>CAYMFF010000065.1:0-16452 GCA_964389575.1 uncultured Chitinophagaceae bacterium | reverse complement strand
TGGATGAAAGAAAGTCAGTTGCGGAAGCTTTTAGAGTATTGAAAAATGGAGGCTATTTTATTGGCTCAGTGCCACATATTAGTCCCATTCATTTAGAGCCATATGATTTTAGACGATTTACTGAATACGGCTTAAAACAGTTGTTGGAAAACCAGGGTTTTAAGGTGTTGAAAATTGAAGGAAATGGTGGTGTGCGAAAAGCGGTTGCCTTGACGCTTACCATGGATTGGTTTTTAAGTAAGCATGAAGAAGGAAAGCCACAAAAATTCAAAGGGATAAAGCAACTTCTATTGTTTCCTTTGGTGGGGTTCATTAATATAAAAGCTAGTTTATTAGACGCTATTTTTGGAGATAAAAAACGAAGCCCTTCAAACTATTGTTGGATTGCGAAAAAAGTTAATGCATGATTTTTAAACTATTCAATTATCACCCTTCATTCATTGAGTTTTTAAAAGACGTCAAGTACGTTCTTTTTGCTAAGAGTTCTAAAATTACAGGAGGTGCCAAAAAACACCCGAAGGTGTTACAGTTGCCTATTACCTATAACTGTAATTCCAAGTGTGTAATGTGTAACATTTGGCAAATGGATTATTCTAATGAATTTACGATAGACGAGTTTAGCTCTTTTATGAAAGATCCTGTTTTTAGTAAAATTGAGCACGTTGGCATAAATGGTGGCGAACCAACCTTGGTAAAAGGTCTGGTAGATTATGCTGAACAAATATTGACCTTGCCTTCGCTAAAAACCTTGAATATTATTACTCATGGTTTTAATAAAAAGCAATTGTTCCCAATCTTAGAAGGGATTTATTCTAAGTGCAAAGAAAAAGGAATCAAGTTTCACCTTTCTATTTCGTTGGATGGATATGATGCGATTCATAACACAGTTCGTGGATTAAAAGTGTTTAGCATTATAGATCAGAATATTAAAAAAATTCAATCCAACATGGGTCAGTATTGTGACACTATGAATTTGGGTTGTACTGTAATAAAACAAAATGTCAGTCATTTAATAGAACTGGATGAATATGTAAAGTCCAATTATAGCATTCCAATTAAATATCGATTAGGGATAGAAAATAAACGAATAGAAAGTCATTTATTAAAAGACCAATACAGTTTATTAATTGATCCTTCTGTGCAAACGGCCAAAGAGTTTTTTTATAGTCGTTTTTTATTGGCAGAAAATTTAAAAGATAAATTTAAGTACTTCGCTATCTTTTATTTTATGAATTCCAAAAAACGAAAGCGACTGTTGGGTTGCGATTGGAAAGAGCAAGGGGTTACAATGGATTCACGCGGTGAACTATACTATTGTGCTGTGCAAAGCGATACCATAGGCGGTCTGCGCGAAACGTCAGGGGACCAAGCTTTCTTCTCCGAAAAGAATATTGAATATCGCAAGTCCATCATTGAAAAAGATTGTGATAATTGCATTCATGATTATCATGGAAAACCAGAACGGGCTAATGTGTTTGTGATGATAAAAGAATTGCTGAGAGAAAAGCTTTATTGGGTAAATTATCGATTTAAAATTAATTTATTCTAATGAAGATAACAGTAATCGGTTGGTACGGAACGGAAACAATTGGTGACCGAGCTATATTGGCTGGTATCTTTAGTTTGCTGGCCAAAACCTTACCTTCCTTTAGTGTGAAATTAGGTAGTTTATACCCTTTTTTTTCTGAGCGAACGCTGGCTGAGGATTTGCCTTTTTATACGCAGATTTGCTCTCGTGTGTTGGGCATTGAGATATTCAGTAGCAAAAACAAAAAAGAACTCGAACGTTCTATTGACGAATCTGATGTGCTCGTAATGGGTGGTGGTCCGTTGATGCATATCAATGATATGTTTATGGTGGATTACGCTTTTGCCTATGCCAAAAAGAAGGGTAAAAAATCTATCATTTTTGGTTGTGGTGTTGGTCCGGTTCATAAGAAGAAAATTCATAAACCATTATACCGAATGCTGGATAATGCAGATGTATGCATTTTGCGCGATGATATTGCAAAAAACTATCTGACGGATAAATTAAATTATAAAAATGGTCAAAATATTCTAACAGCGGTAGATCCTTCAGCTGAAGCTATTTTGGAATATAAAAAACTGGGTCTCCCTTATGAAAAAGAAGATCAAGATTACATCGCTATTAATTATCGTAATTTTCCTTCGGAGTATGTTAGCTCTCACAATGTATCGGGCAAAGAAATTAATACCCAATTAGAAAATCTGCTTCAAAAAATAGTTGAACGATTTGAAGAAAAAAAGGTTCGTTTGATTCCGATGCATTATTTCCATATTGGTGATGATGATCGTGTTTTTTTTAATGAAGTAATGCATCGAAAAGATTTTTATAAAAAAATAGATGTCCAGAATGACCCTTTGAGTTTAGTAGAAACATTTCAAGTTTTTGAAAATGCTTGGGTTAATATCGGAATGCGATTTCATTCTGTGGTTCTACAGTCTTTATTGAAAGGCAATAATTATATTTTAGATTATACTGAACCAAAGATTGGTAAAATTTCAGGATTCGTTGATTTGTTGTCTGAAAAGCAAGAAATTTTAGAAAATAGATATGTTTGCTTACAAGAAAATCCAGCAGCATTAAATGATTTAGTGGATAAGTTTGGACCCCAAACGGTTATTACATCAACGAATATAATTGAACAACGGTTAGCAATTTATACCGAATCGTTGAATAAACTTTTCAATAGTATCTAAAGGAATGAAAGTTGCTTTAATTAATACATCTGAATATACTGGTGGCGCCGCTATTGCCTGTAAACGTTTGTTTGAAGCGCATGATGCGCAGGGAATATCTGTTAACCATTTGGTGCTACACCCAACAGAAAAATCTAAGGCGATTACAATAAGTAAGGGAGGATTTTTTTCTAAATGGAATTTGTATTTAGAGAAATTGCATTTGTGGTTTCATGAGAAAAATGCATCTTATCGTTTTAAGTTTTCTACTGCGATTATAGGTTCAGATATCTCAAAACACCCAGCTCTGTTAGAAGCTGATGTTATTCACTTTCATTGGTTGCAACAAGGCTTTTTAAGCATTAAAAATATTCGAGCAATTGTTGATTTAGGCAAGCCTATTTTTTGGACCATGCATGATATGTGGACTTTTACTGGAGGGTGCCACTATTCTGAGCATTGCTTGAATTACAAACAAGGTTGTGGGAACTGTTTCATGTTAAAGCGTCCTCAGGTCAATGATCTTTCCAGTAAAATATGGAAAAGAAAAGAAGAACTTTATAATCAATCCGACATAACGTTTATTACCTGTAGTTCTTGGTTAAAAGATATTGCCAAATCAAGTTCTTTGTTGTCTAATCAAAAAGTAGTGGATATTCCCAATCCGATAGATGTCAATTTCTATAAGCCGAGTCAAAGAGAAAAAGGTAAAAAGTATACCGTTTTAATTCAGGCTATGGATTTGAATGATGAAAGAAAAGGTTTTACTTATTTCTTAGAATGTCTGAAAGAGCTAAAAAAGCAAGATGATAATATCACCGATGTAATTAAAATTAATTGTTTTGGAAAGGCTTCGGATGATACTCTTCGTGATATGGGTTTTGAAGTTCATGCATTTGGCTTTTTAGATTCTAAAGAAAAGGTACTTAGTGCATATCAGTCCTCAGATGTATTGGTAATTCCATCGCTACAAGATAATCTTCCCAATGCAGTAATGGAATCCTTGGCCTGTGGACTACCCGTGGTTGGTTTTGATACAGGTGGAATACCGGAGATGGTCGATCACGAAATAAATGGATTTATAACGAAGAAGAAAGACGTGGCAGGTTTAGCAAGCGGAATTAAATGGGTTATTGAAGATGATAAACGTTTCAGTGAACTGTCTGCTAATGCAAGAAAAAAAGCTGTTGAGCAATATTCTTATCAAGCTATTTCTAATAAATATGTCGCTCAATACAAAAGAAAATTAAATCAGTCCTTATAATTTAAAATGTCAATTACTTTATCCATAGTTACGATAACCTATAATGATCTTAATGGATTAAGATATACACTAGATAGTTTTGGAGGCCTTCCTGCATCGGTAGAGTATCTCATTGTTGATGGCAATTCTAACGACGGCACCAAAGAGTTTTTGAGTACTTTACCCGAAGCTATTAATTGGAGCTCAGAGCCTGATAAAGGACTGTACGATGCTATGAACAAAGGTTTGGCAAGAGCCAATGGAGATTATATCATCTTTATGAATTCAGGTGATGGCTTTTACACTAAAGAAACATTAAATAATTGTATTCAACTTTTGAATGAGAATAAACCCGATGTCCTGTTTGGCGAAACAATGTATCGCGATGAAAATAATCACGAGCTGGGAATTCGATCTGAAGTCACTACTCGAAAATTGCCTAAGGCCTTGCATTGGAAAAATTTAATTAATGGCATGTTGGTTTGTCATCAATCTTACATAGTAAAACGATCCTTAGCGGGAAATTATCTAACAGATAATCTAAGCGCCGATATTGATTGGATGATAGAAACCTTGAAAAAATCAACGCATATTCTACCGGCTAATATGATTATAGCGAATTATTTAGTAGGTGGTGTCTCTACACAGCAACATCAAAAATCACTAAAAGATCGTTTTAAGGTCTTCGTAAAACACTTTGGTCTTCTTAAAACGCTTAGTGTTCATGTTTTTATGGTATTCAGGCATGTGAAGCATAAGCTTAGTCCAAGCTCTTCTTCACACTAAGTCCAATCGCTCCAAGTACACAAAGGATTAATAAAATTGACATTATCAAACTGATTTTCTCTCCAGTGAAGTAATGCGCAGGTTTAAACTCAAACCGAATCGTATGCTGTCCGGCAGGAATTGGCAATGCTCTTAAAATATAGTTAGCGCGAATGTGTTCTACCGGTTGATTATCAATGTAAGCTTGCCAGCCATCTTTACCGCTCATATACCAAACCTCAGAAAACACAGCAAGTTTAGGAGTGCTGGACTTGCTTTGATATTCTAATTTATTTAGTCCATAACTGGTTTGTGTTATGCTGGCAGAATCACTGTTGGGAGTCAAGCTTTTTACTTCATTGCTAAATTCTTTATGAACAAATGCAGTGTTTCTTGGATTAAAGTTAGCCAAGGCATTAATTTCTTCATTAGGAGTGTTGACCATTTTTACCGTGTCTATAAACCAACAATTACCCATGGCTTGTGGATTGGGTTGTTGGAAAACTTGACCTTCTTTATTTTTTTGAATAAAATATTTGGTGTTCATCATATTCAAAATGTTCAAGTCACCCTGCCCGATATATTTATCAATCATATCTTGATAACGGCGCAGTTTGGCTGCATTGTATCCACCAATGGTATTATGATAGCGCGAAGCTTGATTACTATTAAAAACATCTATACTCGCATCAAAAACTCTGAAGTTAGGGTCCGGGTCTTGAAGTATGGGTACGTCTACTGGGCGCGGATTATCAAACTGACTAAAGTATTCTTCACGATCTACAAATTTATCTCCATTCAAATAGCGGTGACCCACCATAGCCATGTCAAAGGTTATCAAAAGGCCTACAATTATGTAAACATGCATTTTTTTAAGCTTAATCTTTTTATTTAAAAAAGCCCAAAGAGTACCGAACGTTAGTAGAATTAAAAACAAAGACCGCAATGAATCTTTTCTTAAAAGCGAAGCTCGGTCGCTTAATATACTATCAACTAGTTGACCATAATTTTTATCGCCCTCAGTAGTTAGGTCAAATAAAGAGGGTCCAATCAAGGCAAACAAAAGACATAATCCTGCGGTTGAGGCTAGTGCGATATATAAATTTCTATTGGTTGTTTTTAAATCATTTTCTTTATTTATTAATTGATCAATTCCTAGAATTGCTAGGATAGGGAAGGTGAACTGTAATACTGCCAAACTAGAGTTCACGGATCGGAATTTATTATAATACGGAAAATGGTAATACCATAAATCGTTAAACCAAGCCATGTTTTTACCGAAGGATAAAAATGTAAAGAGAATAGTCACGGCTAATATCCACCATTTTAGATATCCTTTGTGTACCAAAAGTCCAAGCACAAAAAGAAAAATAATGATAGCGCCAAAGTAAGTCGGGCCAGCAGTATAAGGCATATTTCCCCAATACAAAGGAGCACTCGTTGCTTGTTCTTCAGGATAACCTGATGCGATTAGTTTACTCGCGAATTCCGATTCTGTAGAAACATGCTCGGACGAACTTCCTCCCAAAAATCCGGGTATCATATAAGTGAATATTTCTTCCACACCATGACTCCAACGAAAAACATAATCATAACCCAATCCATCACTGCTATTCGTACTGTTAGGATCTGCTTCAAGAACTGCAGGTCCGCGCATGGTATGCTTCATGTATTTATAAGATGAAAGCAATCGCGAAGCATTAGCACCCAAAGCGACCACACTAAAAAGTGTCAAAACACCTGCCACTTTTGCAAATTGTACGATTTCACCTTTCTTGATTTTATAAATAGCAAAGCACAGAAATAGAACTGACAATGAAATTCCAAGGTAATAAACCATTTGGACGTGCGTGCTAAAAATAGCAAGACCCAACCCTAAACTATATAATGCACCGCCTAGAAAGAGCCTATTCTTAAATGCATAAATTAATCCGGCGGCCACCAGTGGGAAATAGATAATAGCCATTAACTTATTAGCGTGTCCAACTTCATAAATTATAAAATTGTATGAGGCCAAGCACGTTGCAATGGCGCCTATGCCCGCTAGCCAATGTTTCACACCGAGCGCTAAAAAAAGCAGATACGCGCAAAGCATTCCGGCAAAGAAGTAGCCGATCGGTCCGGGTAAATACAACTTGCTGAAATGATAAACCTGACGAAGTTTATTAGCAAAGAATGTATTGCCGGCAAAAAAAGCGGGCATACCACTAAATGTAGAATTGTTCCATAGCGCTACTTCCCCCGTTTTTTCATAATGTTCATTTGTTTTGTTATCAAGTCCTCGATATCGAATCATATCAGGCTGTTTAACCGTTTTGTCCTGAAAAGCATCAGGAAAAAGTACGGAGGATAAAACAACGAAACTTAGAATAGCAATTAAGTGTGGCTTGATTTTATTAAACATAGAGTGACTTATCTTAATGTGGTTGGAAAATTAAAACAAAGTTCACGAAATAGTGCCGAATGAATTATAAATTAATGCTGTTAGCAAAGGTTTAGAACTTCTCGTTCTTCAATATTTTTCGGTAAAGAATCGCTTTTAAAAAACCAAAGCCATAACCCCAGAGTTGAATATAACTAGTAAGCATAGCTAATAATCCTATATAAGGACTCTTGTTTTTAATGCTGGCATCTAAAAAAATTAAAACAACATGAGCCACAATGGGCAACAAAAACCAAGGCGAAAGAAAAATTGCTAATAGTAGCAAAAGGACGCAGCCCAGTAAAAATACAGCAGGTGCGAAATGTAGGATTTTTAGCGAACTGGGATGACGTTCTGAAATAGTGATTCGAGCAAATCCAAAATTTAACACTTGGTTTTTGAATTGTTTTAGATTGGTTCTTCGTTTATGGTAAACAAAAGCATCTTTTATTAGCGTTGTGCTAAAACCGAAGGCACTAATCTGCAAACTCAAATCCAAGTCTTCACCACAGGCCTTAGCTTTTGCAAAGCGAATAGTAGGAAACCCAGCGGTCTTTTCAAAAACTTCTTTAGAGAATCCCATGTTAAAGCTCCGAGGATTGAATTTTTCTACTTTTTCACTTGAACCTCGAATGCCACCAGTAGTCAAAAATGCTGTCATAGAATAGCTAATGGCTTTTTGTAAGGCATTGAAATCTTCATGTGCCGCATCGGGACCTCCAAAACAATCAAAGTAATTTTTAGAAAGAAAAGAGGTAATAATACTGAAATAATTTTTCGGTATTATACAGTCAGAATCAAAAAATAAAAAGTAATTACCACTAGCTCGTTCGCAACCATAATTACGACTGATGCCAGGTCCAGTATTTTCTTTGAAAAAGTACTTGATGTTTAAGCGGTCTTGATAGCTTTCTACTACCTTGTCCGATTTTTCGGTAGAACCATCTTCTATAATTACAACCTCAAAATCTTTCTGAGTTTGCTCTGCCAAACTGGCAAGCAATTCATTGAGCTCATCGGGTCTGTTATAAACCGGTGTAATTACAGAAAATCGAATGGGTTGCGCTTGCGACATTAGTTTAAGTGAGGGTCAAAAATACTAAAGAATCGTACTTGGTTGTTTATTCAACTGATAAATAATAGGCTAGAAATTTTTAATAAAAAACTACCAGCCACCGCCACCGCCGCCACCGAAGCCTCCACCAGAGAAACCGCCACCGCCGCTCCAACCAGTGCCACCTCCGCTAGATTTTGTAGGTGGTGTGCTAGCAGAACTAATGGTATCATTTATATCACTGAAATCAAAATCGCTAAATCCACCAACATTGTTTCCATGATACCACATGAATGGCTGGTGCTGTCTTGCCACTTGTGGATTGACCACTTCAAACTGGTGCTCCCACTCATCGGCACAATCTAAGGCTATGGCATAGGGGAGCATGGCTTCAAAATGTTCAAATGAAAAATCGGGCGGGTTTACTATTTTAAGCCGCTCTTCTTCCGTTAGTTTTATATATTGTTTTAGGCCTGCAATGTCGTCCATAAGCTTTCTTCCTTTTTCGGTGGGTTGCTGAAACCACCGAGAAAACAAATAAGTAATTGCTATTAAAATGGCAATAGTCAAAATAATAATTCCAAAACTACCGCCGTATCGGTTGAGACAAAGAAAACCAAGTCCAACAGAAATTGCTGGTATTATGAGCGACTTAGCAGTTAGGGCATGATTGCGAATAATATTTTCATTATTATGTCTATGCGGCAGATTGGCTCGCAACGTGGTGTTGGCTGTTTTGATATTCGGATTATATTTTTTTCTAACAACACTTAGTGAGTTTCCAGAAGAAAATAAATCATTAAAAAAAGTGCGTTCAAATTCTTCTGTCGGCTGGTTGTTATTACCTGATTTTGTGAAAATATATTTCTGCCGATTCGTGAAAATTGATTTTTTCTCAACGCTATCCTCAATGCGCATATGTTTTTTGACAGCAAGATTGACAAGCGTACTTACAAACGCGCGGTGGGTATATTTAAAGTAATTGTCTACGTAAGCACAATCTGCTGGTGTGTATCCTTTAGGCGCTCCAAATTGCGGGATAATAATTCCTTTTTTGGGATCGCGCCCTTTTCGATACCAGAAAATTAGATTGACTAATAATGTAAATAGCACACCTCCAATTCCTACTATCCAAAGAGATAATCTTTTCAGCTTGAACATTAGTTTATCAATAGCATTTGGATAGGCAAGGTGACCTTTGCTCCAAGCAGTGGCAATGGTCATTCCCTCTCGCGGTGACAGACTCTTTTTTCCTTTAAATTCAACAATGTTTTGTTTGTCTTTAATTGTGGCATTGCTTTCTTTCTTTCCGTAGGCACCAGTGTAAACAGCATTTTGAACCGTTTTGGCTGTGCCAGGGAAACGAACGGTAGCCGAAATTGAATCGATCTTTACATCCCATCCGTTGCCATTAACGTTCCAAACGAATTCATCAAATTTTTCATACATATTTAAAACATGGTCCACTTCATATTGTATGGTATATGTGTAAACACCAGGTTTTAAAATCACTTCTTTTTGACCAATGTATATGGTTTTACCATTGGTCATTCCTTTCAAGAAGTAAGGTTCTGGTTCGTTATTTTTAAGTATTTTTTTTACATCAAAACCAATTCGATAAACACCACCCTGATAATCATAAGAAGTAGGAATTTGTCGAAAAATACCGCGCTTGAAAATATAACCTTCTACTTGTACTCGAATAGTCTCAGTAATTGAGACGGTTCTGTCCTTACCAATCTTTATATCTGAATGATAAGAAAGTACTTTTTCTTCGGCCTGAATATCTCCTACTTGGAAACATAAAACCAAAGCCACACAGATGGCAAATAAAGAAACCTTATTTCGTCTCAAGAGAAATTAGAATTTTACTTGAGGTGCTGCTCGTTGGGTGTTATCATCAATTTCATAATACTCTTCTTCCTTAAAATTGAACAGACCAGCCAATATATTGGAAGGGAAAACCATCAGTTTATCATTATACGATCTGGTTGCACCATTATAATAACGTCTAGAGTTTGCTAATTCGCCTTCCATACTACTCAAGTCGCTCATCAACTGTTGATATTGAGTATCAGCTTTTAAATCTGGATAGTTCTCAGAAACGGCTCGTAAGTTTACCAACGCCTGCGAAACTTTAGCATCCGCGGCTGCGGCATCGGCAACGTTTCTTGGACCACCTTCTGCTCGATATTGCATTACTTTTTCCAAGGTTTCAGCTTCGTGTTTTGCATATCCTTTTACGGTCTCCACTAGATTGGGAATTAGGTCAAATCGTTTTTTAAGAAAAACATCAATTCCACTAAATGCCTCACGGACTACGTTACGGGCTTTTATTAATCCATTATAGGTTCCGATGGCCCAAAGTGCCAATAGTACTACAAGACCTAATATTATATATCCTATCATTTTTTGTAATTATTTAGAAGACTAATATAATTAAAAATTGTTCACATATAAAGAAGACTGCATTAAATATTAATCTGTTCTACAAATAGTGTTTCGAATTCAGTTATGTTGAAGGTGTTTGTACCGTAAGGTAGGCCATTAGACCTGCTAATAATATTAGTAAGAGCGCGATTGTAATTATTAACTTTGAGCGTGAGCCCATTGTTTTTTCTTGAATCAAGAAAGGATTTTTTACTTCTGAAGATAAAGGGCCATTTTGACGACCATCAGAAATAAAAGGTTCAGTGCAATTGCCATGATTTTTTAAAATATGAAAAGCATCATCGGGTTTTCCGGCTTGAATTAATTCAATAATTTGCTTGGATTCTCTGAGGTCTAACTTCATTTTCGTCTTGACGAATTGAATCGCTTGAAGTTTTTTTTGTATTCGGATAAAATTGACGAGCTTTTCATAACTCACGGATTGATTTCCGATTTGGATCATTTTCTCTTTCATAGTTTAGTAGGATTGATATTAGTAGAACAAGGTACAAAAAAAGACGATTCATTAGAATCGTCTTTAATTTTTAACTTTTTAAATTATTTTACAAACCTTGCGTTGTATACGCATTGATATACACATGAGTTGTTGAGATTTTTCTCCAGATAATTACACCATAAGACAAGTTCTCTTTATTGTAGCTACTTGGAATGGTAACGTTAAATGTTTTTAAGTGTTTATCACCTTTGACTCCACCTCCGGTAGCAAAATCTTCACCCCAAGCGTTATCAGATAATGATCCTCTCATAACGAAATGATGCTTTGCGTTGTTTGGATCAGAGTAGCCTGCTTGATAACCTTGAACTTTATCTTCAATTAGATAGGCACCTAAAACAAAATCGCCTGGCACGTCCTCAAAGAACTCTACCTCACTGGTTATTGTCAATTGGTCTCCTTCTATATTAGCTTCCAAAACAGCTGCAACATCGGGTGTTTGAGTCATTGATGTGTTGGCATCTGCTTTGGCATCATCAGCCGTGGTTCCATGATCTTTATTATTTGCGTGAAAACTAGGCTTACTACCACTTTTCCAAAAACGATCTTGGAAAGCTTGTATAACTGGAGAACCACCTTCTGCACTGGTCAATTCTTGACCGCGAAAGTTACCATTGGAAACAAAGGTACCGTAAGTCGTAAAACACATTCCTGAGCCCCAGAAATCACCTGATAGGCCTTCCCAAGCCGTCCAGCCCCATCCACCACAAGGAGGACAAGTTTCACCTGAAATTTTTACTAGAACCGGAACTTGCTTGCGCTGTACTTCCATATCAATAGGATCTGTATTGTCCTCAACATAGCCGGCCGGTTGGTCACATTGAAAAAGAGTCACATTTGGATTTCCTAATCCATCACCGTCAGTGTCTTCATACCAATTCTTTTTTTCACAGGGTATTAGTCCTGGAGCAGGATCTGGAGTGTCTTTTTTACAACTTGTGTAAACTAAAGTCAAAAGACTCATAGCGCACAGTGCAATTATTCTATTTTTTTTCATTTAATAATATTTTTAATACTTAAAGATATGGAATAATCTAATAATATTCTTTGGAATATTAGCTAATTAATGAACCGGGTACTGATGAAATGACGTTGTGATGACTAAAAGGTGCTAACAAAATCTACTAATAACTTAAATACATTCTCGTAATTAGTCATTGGAATACTTTCTGCTTTATCATATACATCATGATAAAATCCAGGGCCGCCGATAGAGTATATAAAAAAGGAAGGAATTCCTTTTTTATAAAAATGGTAATGGTCACTGTTTTTTGTAGGGCCTCTTTTCCGAACTTCGGGTAAATAGCCCTTTTTTCTATTTATTTTTTGCAAGGTGGCAAACTGTCTAGGAAATTCAGTGGCGTTTACTGTTACCACGCCACCTTCTGCACTGCCCATAATGTCAAGATTGATGAGCATTTTTATTTTCTGGATATTGAAAGTAGGAAAAGAAGTAAAATAGTCCGAGCCAATTAACCCAGCCTCTTCTCCCGCGAATAAAATGAAAACAATGCTGTATTCATTATTTCGTTTGGAATAATACTTGGCTAAATTTAATACCATTGCCGTGCCGCTGGCATTATCACTAGCGCCAGGAAACATGGCGTCTCCCATCATACCCAGGTGGTCGTAGTGTGCCGTGAAAACAATATATTTTTTACGATTCTTTTTCTTCTTGGCCGGTATATAAGCGATTACATTTCGAGAACTGAATAAATCAATTTTCTTATTCTTTGCCTCAATTGAAATTGTACCCGCGTTATCCAGTGTGCTATCATGAAAAATAAGTTCACAGCCACCATTGGAAATTGGAGCTAGTGCGTGCATTAATTTCTTATTCAAGCGTTGGATTTTTATCGTACTGGACAATGCCTCAAAATTTGTGGGCGTGTTTTTCAAAACAAAAACTTCATTATTAGCTAGCCCTAAATTCTTTTTTTTCTGATATAAAATCTCGTCCAATGAATCCTTTAAATCATAGTGCAATAATTCATACGTTCCATTACAAGGTCCTGAAACTGGCGAAAGTAAAAAGTCTTCACCCACTTTTAATTCCTTTTCATCTAAGCGACATTTTATAGGATAGGGAAACGTATTTATGGGGAATCCGAACTCCTGATAATATGAGCCAGCAAACTTTTTGAGACCCAGTTTTCTGAACTCATTACCAATATAGTTAGCCGCTTTGTTTACTCCGTTGTTTACATAACCTCTTCCAGCCATTTCTTCTGAGCACAAGTCTTTTACAATGCGTTTGGCATAGTTTCTGTCTTGTGCATTTACTGCCATTGAAAACAGTATGGCGATAAGCGGTAGAATTATTCTTTTCTTCACTTTTTTATTTATTTCTAATTCCAGATTTTATTTTACTTGCATACCCAAGTGGTGCATCGTAAAACTAAGTACATCAGCATATTCTTCTATAACCTTAGATGTTGGTTTGCCACTTCCATGTCCAGCTTGTTTATCAATGCGGATAAGCGTTGGGTTTATACCACTATTCTTTTCTTGTAAGCTTGCTGCGAATTTAAACGAATGAGCAGGTACAACGCGGTCATCATGATCGGCGGTTGTTATTAAAGTAGCCGGATAGTCTGTGTCTTTTTTTAAATTATGTAGAGGTGAATATTTGATTAAATAATTAAAATCTTTCTCATTAGCACTACTGCCATATTCTACTACCCAACCCCAGCCAACTGTAAATTTGTGATAACGGAGCATGTCTAAAACACCTACACCGGGCAGAGCAACTTTAAATAAATCAGGTCGTTGCGTCATGCAGGCTCCGACAAGTAATCCACCATTGCTTCTACCACTTATGGCTAATTTATTTTCTGCAGTGATACCACTGTCGATTAAGTACTCTCCAGCGGCAATAAAATCGTCAAAAACAGTTTGTTTATTTTCAAGCATACCTTGCTGGTGCCATTGCTCTCCATACTCGCCTCCACCGCGCAGATTGACCATCACATAAATCCCACCTTGTTGAACAAAGTATAGATTAGGAATGCTAAATCCCGGGCCTAACGAAATATTAAATCCGCCATAGCCATACATTAGAGTAGGAGCTTGCGCATTTTCCAAAGGCATGTCGCTCCGATGAACAATAAACATGGGCACTATAGTTCCGTCTTTAGAAGTGTAGAAGCGTTGATCTACTTTTATTTTACTTGGGTCTAAGGAAAAGTTACTTTGTTTATAAACTTCACTTTCCATTTTGGCAATGTCGTACTTATATATAGTGGGTGGCATATTAAACGAGCTAAAAGAATAAAATGTATGATCATTTTTCAAGTCTCCTCCAAATCCATTCGCAGAACCAATTCCTGGTAAATCAATTTCACCTTCCCATTTTCCGTTCAGGTCATATTGTATCATTTGGCTTCGAGCATCTTTTAAGTATTCGCAAATGATTTTGTTGCCAACCATATTCACACTTTCTAGTTTTTCATTTCGTGGCGCCACGATTGTTTTCCAACTTCCTTGCTTGGGCTGTTTAGGGTCAATACTCACAATCTGATAATTGCTAGCCATGTTACCTCCGTCATTAGTATAAACGTAAAATTGATCATTTATGACCTCCAACACATTATAATTGTATTTAAAACCTTTTAATAATCTGGTGAATTTTTTATCACCAGTTTTTAGATTTAGGTAGCTTATCTGACTACCATCCGTTCCTTCAGATTCGTAAAGTAACAAATACTTTTCATCATCGCTAACTCTTACTCCTTTATAGCGCAAAGGGTGCTTCTTATCTTGATATATTAGTTTGTCTTGGTCTTGAGCTGAGCCGATAGAATGATAAAATATTTTTTGGAATTGCGTTTTCTCGGAGTATTTATTGTCTTCATTTTTAGGTTTGTCATAACCGCTATAATAAAAGCCGTTCTTGTACCAAGCGATATTAGAGAATTTAGTATGTTCAATTTTGTCAGAAAGGACTTTTTTAGATGCCACTTCCATTACATATATATCTTGCCAATCGCTTCCCGCTTTGGAAACAGAATAAGCACACAGCGAATAATCTTTATTAAAGCTCAAACTTCCCAAGGCCGAAGTTCCTTGGTTGTTTAATTTATTGGGGTCAATGAAAACGTTAGGTTCTCCCTCAAGGCCATCCTGATAATATAGAACCGCCTGATTTTGTAAACCGTCGTTTTTATAATAGAAATAGTAATCTCCCTTCTTAAAAGGTGTGCCAAATTTCTCATAATTCCATAATTCCGTTAAATCTGTTTTTATTTGGTCTTTAAAGGATATTTGGTTTAAGTAATCTTGAGTGTATTTATTCTGTTCATCCACCCATTCTAATGTATTCGCCGCATGATCGTCTTCCAACCAGCGATACGGGTCCGAAATAGACTGTCCATGGTACAAATCTTTCACCTTGGTTTTTCTGGTTGTCGGTGGTTGTTTATGATTAATCTTCATCTGTGCTAGTAGGCTGCTTGCAAACATGGAAAGAATCATACAAGCTATTATATTTTTCATTTCGTAAATATAAGGGTTCAGTAATCTTTTTAAGACCGAAATCGAGCTCTTTGTCACTTTTTTAATAAAATATTTTGATGCCAAACCCAATGGTAAAATGCAGTATTTACAGCAGTTTAGGGTTGCTCTAATGAAATAGGGCGAAAAGTATTTTAAAAAAATAGGAAAGAAGTTTGGCGGTTAAAAAAACCCGCATACATTTGCACTCCCAATCGCGAAAGCGGTGCTCTTAAAAACAGATAATAAAGCTCATTTTTTGGAGTAAATTTTTAAAAAATATTTGAAAAAAATATTGAAAAAGTTTGCTTGATTAAAAAGCTCGAAATACATTTGCACTCCCTTTGAAAAAAGGGGGCAAACAAACTACGGTTTGAAAGTTCTTTGAAAGATTGGAAACAACAGCAAAAAAACGTAAGGTTTTTTTGAACTAACATGTATGCAAACAATAAATGTAATCCACTACAATTTCTTTTGAGATTAAATGGATTCAAACTCATTCACAACGGAGAGTTTGATCCTGGCTCAGGATGAACGCTAGCGGCAGGCTTAACACATGCAAGTCGAGGGGTATATAGAGAGCTTGCTTTCTATAGAGACCGGCAAACGGGTGCGTAACACGTACGCAACCTACCCTAAAGTGGAGGATAGCCTTTGGAAACGAAGATTAATACTCCATAATGATATAATACGGCATCGTATAATATTTAAAGAATTTCGCTTTAGGATGGGCGTGCGCCTGATTAGATAGTTGGTGAGGTAACGGCTCACCAAGTCTACGATCAGTAGCTGATGTGAGAGCATGATCAGCCACACGGGCACTGAGACACGGG
>CAYMFF010000064.1:0-16612 GCA_964389575.1 uncultured Chitinophagaceae bacterium | reverse complement strand
TTTGATTCATCAAACAAATTCTCCGTAGCCTTGGCGGAGGAGAAATGATTTTGAACGCTACCTGAAGTCGGGCTCTGGAATTGCTTTTAGAAACAAAAGATTGGTTTAAAAGGCAAATACTCCGAAGCTGAGGGCGAAGGAGTGGGATTGCTTTTAGAAATAAACGTTTAGTTTAAAGAAGGTCAGGCGTCAGCCAATCACTCCGGCTCTATGATACTTAGAAAGCTATCTGTCTTTGGCAGATGGCTTTCTTATTTTGTAAACAGTTTGAACTTGCTCAAAACTTAGGAGCAAATTGCAAAGCAAATGCAACGCTTTTGACTTTCTATTTGCAGCATTGGTTAGGAGTGAAGGGCGATAGCCAAGCTGTAAGAATACTCTCTAATAGGTATGCAATTCACGACATTTTACTTTTCATTCACGACATTTTTTTTGTAATCATCTGATAATTAAGCTATTTCACATCAGAATAAAAATTATGATAATTACCAAATGCAATCAACAATGTCAGTACTAACTAATTTAGGTGAACGACTCTATAAATTTCGAAATGATATAGATGTTGATAAAAGTATTTTCACCAAAAGGGAAAAAGAAATTATTATTGAAATGGCCGAAGGACTAACCAGCGATGAAATAAGTTCAAAACTATTCATTTCAAAAAACACCGTTGACACCCATCGAAAAAACATTTATAGAAAAGGTAAATTTAAATCTTTAAGAGATGTCATACTTTTCTCCTTTTTTCTATGATTTTTAACGCTTTTTTTATAAAAATGGACAAGAAATCTTTATTTTAGGTTCAAACCAAACAACCAACAATGAAAAAATTATCTTTATTCTTCTTTTTACATACACTAATTTTTTATTCACAAAGCCAATTACCACAAACTGGTCTAATTATTGATGAATATTCTGATGAAGTATACCAAGCAACACCTTTAAAATCTCCGGATTTAGGTTTTCAAGATGTAGTTCCCGATGTTTCTAGTGCCTCACTAGAGAAATTCGCCCCAATCATTAAATCACAATCAGAGCATGGTACTTGTGTAGGCTGGTCAACAGCCTATTACGGAAGGACAATTATCGAAGCGAAATTAAAAAATATCACTGATAAATCAGAGATAGCAAAACTAGCCTTTTCGCCTCTTTTTACTTATCTAAACTCTAATGTAGCAAGTGATTTCGATTGTCTTAAAGGTGCTTATCTTAACAAAGCTCTTGAACATATGAGTTTAAAAGGTTCGGCCTTATTTGCTGATTTTCCATATTTGTGTGCTGATTCAATTCCTGAAAACTTATATGCAGGAGCCGAAAAGTTCAAAATCATGGACTACACAAAATTATTTGATAAAGAAGATGATTTCGATATAAAGGTTGATCAAATCAGAAGATCACTAATAAGCGGCAACCCGGTTATTATTGGATTTAGAGTAGACTCAGAATTTTCTGGAGCCGTTGATGTATACAACCCTGGTGAAAGCATAGGTTCAGGTGGTCATGCAATGTGTGTAATAGCATTTGATGACGAACTTTATGATGGTGGTGCCTTTAAAGTAATCAATAGTTGGGGTGAACAATGGGGGAATAATGGCTTTACGTGGATCCGCTATAAAGATTTTGTAGAACGAACACCCTATGCATATGAAATCATTCCTTTTCCAAAAAAGGTAAACTCAAAAAAACAACTTTCAGGTTCACTTGAAATAAAAGTAAGAATCAAAGGTGTAATGGAAGTTTCAATAGCAAACTCGGACGATGCTAATACACTTCAATTTCAAACCGTTGTCGCAGACGAAGAAGATTTAGGAATAGGAGATTATATTACAAAGAAAAAATACGGTCTGGAACGCTACCACATGATGGCTAATGTAAACAGGCCAGCTTATGTTTATGTTTTTGGATATCAAAAAGGTAATGGTTCAAATGTTTTATTTCCAAATAACCAAAACATAAGTGCATACGTGAATGCTGAAAATGCACAATTATGTTTGCCTTCAAAAGGAAGCATATACCAACTTAATGATGATGGGGTAGATTCAGATTATACCGTGGTTCTTTTTTCTTTGGAAGAATTGTCAATAACAAACATCGTTGAGAGTATTAATGAAAACGGTACTGGTTCACTTTTAGACAAGGTTTATGAAGAATTAGGTGATAAACTGATTAGCAGTAATGATATGGTTTTAACCCAAGACAATGTAGGCTTTAACGCCGAATTTGAAAAAGGCAGCGTAGCAATGCTAGTACTTGATATAAGAAGGGAAAACTAATACACTATCTGTGAAAATCGCATTACCACCACTCATTTTTTTATGGGCAATCATATTATCTATTGGATGTTCTTGCATAACCAAAGGACAAAAAAACACAAAAAATCAGCAGTTATTCGGCGAAAAACTTCTTAACGAAAAACAGCTTGAAAAACTATCCAATGTTTCACGAATTACCCTTTATGACATAGCAAAAGACTCACAGCGCTCGGTACTAAACCGTACACTCTCGGTTGAAGAAGTTGATGCTTTCTTTCCTTATTTAGTTAACACAAAAAAAGATACTTCCCTTGTAATTGATAAATCAAAAAAATATACTCATAAACTAGAAATTGTTAACGGTGACTACATTTTGTCAGTATTTATTTATGAGGGATTACAACAATTAAAGTTAGGAGATTTTCAAAATGGCATTATCATAACGGGGGTAGACAAGTCATTTACTGAATCTTTTGAAAAATTGATAGTCGATGAATAAGCGCACAAAAACCTTTTTAGTCTTTTCTTTATTTATAAATACTTTGGTTTTAGGTCAAGAAGAATATTATGGTTTTGAAAATACAGATGATTCATTTGGTTTTCAGACTGTTGAGAAATTAAAAGAAACATGTTTAAACCAAAATGTAGATGAAAATTCGAAATCATTTAAAGTAGTTAATACCATTTTAAAACAAATGGGGCTCTATGACCTTGATTTTAAAATGAGTGAATGTCCTAATATTAACAATGCTAGGGCTCAGCTAATACCAAATGATGACGGTATAAAAGAGCACTATATTATTTATGACAATACATGGCTGAACGAGTTATCAAAAAGAACTACGAATTGGGCAGCCGTGGGAGTATTAGCTCATGAAATTGCACATTTTCAATTAGACCATGAAGTTAAGGGAGGCGGTAGTCGGCCAGAATGGGAGTTAGAGGCAGACCGCTTTTTAGGGTTTCAATTGGCAAAAATGGGAGCTACCCTTAAGCAGGCTCAAAGCTGTTTTCAAAAAGCATCTGTTAGAGGAAGCAGAACACACCCGCCTAAAGCGGCTCGCTTGGAAGCTGTTGAAATTGGGTGGTCGCGGTTTAGGCTAGAGTCTGCAAATGAACTTACTGAAGACACGAGGCTTCGAGATGTGACCCCACAACTAATTTTAGATCGTTTTTCTAAAGAATTAGGCGGATATCAAGCATTGAATTCTGTTAAAAATATTGATTATGATGTAGAAATAAAACAAACCAATACAACTTCAAATTACAGAGCAAACTCTTTTAACTATACCCAAAAGATGAGCGTGGCTCCAAACAAAACTCTAGTTCAAGACACTGAACAAGACGAACTGTTTAAGTTTATTACTAATAATTCTATACTAGGTGATAGTTTACTTAGAAGAAGACCTATTAATACAGGAAAATGGATTGTTGGCTCACCTCCAAATGGCACTGGCAACACTCTTAAAAGAGAGGACCATCACTTTATAGAAGAATATCAGCCTCGTTTGAGAATTTTTTTCGACCATATCGAAGCAACATCCAAACCTGACAAAGCTCAGTTCAATTTTTTGAGAGTTCCTTTTAACGAACATGAATGCTTCGTTTTAGAATTACCTGAACGCGTTTTAGAAAAAGGACCAAAGAGTAAAACTTGGTTTAGGGCAAAACTATCTACTAAAAACTATTACAGTACAATTACCGGTTTACTAGCAGGATCAGTACAAGAAGAGAAAATAAACTATTTCAAAAAAAACAAACCTATTGAGAAACTTGATCGAGAATTTGTACGTCAAAATCTATATTTAAAATACGAAGAAATAACAGGAATAATACTGCCTACAACTATCAAATCTTCCATCCAAGAACGTAATAACAGAGGTGTACTTTTAGAAGACAAAAATAAAATAGAGCAAGAACGTAACTTAAAAAATATAATGATAACATTTAGAAAATGATAAAATCAAAATACCCTTAAAAGGGTATTTACTGGTCATTTGGCATTTAGTAGTTTAGAAAAATTATCATGAGCCCTACTAAAAAATGACAGGACCAAGCGTACAACCAAACCACACCAACTATGAAAATGAGAATTACATTAATAATGTATTTGTCAATGATTGTTTTGTCTCATGCACAAACAGGGCATGGGCTTTCTTTTGACAACTATAATACTATATATGCCATCACAACGAACCCTGCATTTTCGGTAGAATCAAAAAGCAAGTGGCAAATCAATGGTTTCTCATATAACAATCTAAATTTTACAGATGTAGGTGAGATTGATCCTTTAGATTTAAATTACCTAAGTACTCCAAGTGGATTCAACGGTATATCATATGATACAAATTTTGAGGCTTCAAGCACTACTAATACTGCATTTTCTGAAAGAGATTGGCTTTTACCATCCGTAATTTATAAGCTTAGTGATAAAATAGCTATCGGGCTTGCATGGCGCTCAAGAGTAATTACAAATTATTCTGACTTTAATGGGGGCTTTTTTGAAGTAGTAAATCAGGGAGAAGAAACGCAATCTACGCCTGAAAATTACCCGTCGACCAGACAAAACTTTACCAACACATCGCATCATTGGGGTGAACTTGGGGTAAACTTTGCAGTTTCTATTATAAATACAGATAATCATGTTATTAAACTAGGTGGAACAGTAAAGTGGTTAAGAGGCCAAGGAGTTATTAATATCAAAGGGGAAAATTTTGAAACTTCATTAACAAACAATAATCAATTAGAAATCCGAAGTGGTAGCACACTTACCTATTTAAACACTTTTGAAAATACCGAGAATCAAGGTTCAGATATAATTAGTACCGATATTACTTCGAACATCTTTGGAGGTCCTTTCCAAAACTTTTTCTCTAACAAATTATCAAACAATAATTTTGGAGGTGACGCAGGTCTCGTCTGGGAAATACGAACAAAAGCAACTAATAGATTAGATCGTGGTTTAAGTGAGTCTTCAGTAAACTTGTATAAAATTAAGATTTCAGGATCTTTATTGGACCTCGGGCTAATAACTTATGACAAAGATCCTAATGGCAACAAGGCAAATGTTCTTAATGACTTACTTAATGTTGAAAACAACTTATCAACCACACTTCAAAATTTTAATACCCGAGGTGCTCTAATCAATATATTAAGGCAAAACATAGGGACTAACGTAAACCGTGAACAGCAAAGAGGAGAGGTCAAAGTAGCCTTACCCACATCACTTAATCTAAATATTGATTATCTATTGAGCAACGCAAAAAATCTTTACTTAAACTTAAATTATACACATCCCATACGAGAAAATACGGATGATTTTGCAAATCAACGTATGCAACTTATCACGCTTACGCCGCGAATTGAACATCCGAATTGGAGCATTTATGCTCCAATAAGTTATGGCGCAGAAACCGATTTAGGATTCGGATTAGGTGGGCGGTATAAATTTATTACCGCAGGGGTTGCTCTTAATCAATTTATTAATCAAGGTGGTTTTAACTATGTCTATATTGGCATTAACCAATCACTAATTAAACTATAGGAAAAGAAGTATGAAACAAATTATTTTTTCTATACTAATCTATCTTACGATGATTTTTTCTGGCTTAGCCCAGACGACATTAGTTAACGTTGATGATCCGAATTTTGAAGAATATATCGAAAATGAACTTAATGCAGGTGACGGTATTCTAGGAAATGGCCTTGTTGTTAAAGAAAGTGTTGAAATAATAACTGAACTTAGACTTACTCAAAATAGTGAGTTTAGTGGGCAAGGATTGGGTATCGAAAGCCTTTCGGGTATAGAGCATTTTACTGACCTTGAGTTATTATGGGTACAGAACAATAATCTAACTGCGCTTGACCTAAGTCAAAATCTAAAACTTCGAGACCTGCGCGCGTTTAGAAACAATATTGGCACTTTGAATGTGCAAGGTTTAAATCAATTGACAGTTATGGGCCTAAACTTTAATGCGATAACTCAAGCAGACTTTAGATCTAATACCGCTTTGGAAATATTGGATATTGAAGACAATGGTTTGACATCTATTGTCTTGGGGACTAATACAAATTTTACCTGGTTTAGGGTTACAAATAACCCCAACTTACAAAACCTTGATATTTCAGGTATTGACACAAACTTAAGCACATTTACCGCCACTGGACTTTCTTCTTTAAGCTGCATTCAAGTAAGCAATGTTCAAAATGCAGCTTCACAAGGAAATTGGAGTAAAGATGCTACTACTCAATATAGCGAAAACTGTAATAACCAACCTTTTACGGTGATCGCTTCACTCGGGGGAGACGTATTTGAGATTGGCGAAGCATGTTGCCCTGAATACGAAATTGAAGAAGGTCAATTACTTGAGATAAACTTTGAATCTAGTGAAAGTGCTACAAATGGTGAGGACTATATTGTGCAACTTTCAATAGCTGGCAGTGACGCAGATGCTGCAGACATATCTAACAGGGAAAATTCAGCCAATTTACAATACACCTACACCGTTAGTGCCAACAATCCTGATAATATAATGCAGATTGACATTGTTGATGATGGCATTCAAGAAGCCGCAGGTGAAAATCTTAGGCTCACGTTTACCCCAGTTGGCACCAATTATACCTTTACAGGCACTACTGTTTACAATATTAAAATAAATGATAGACCTAACACTACTTTCATGGTAGACCCTACCATAACAGGTGATGTGACAGGCACATCCCCCAATTTTGAGATTTCTGAGGGACAAACCTTTAACCTGAACTTTAATGCCGATGCATCCGCCCAAAACGGCACGACTTATAATCCCGTGATTACTATTACCCAAAACGGGAACGATGCCACGGCCAATTTTACCATTGATGATCTAGACAAAAGTTTTACCGTCAGTGGTAACGACCCAGATGGCAGCATTCAGTTTGTTCCAAATGACGATGGCAATAATACGGGCGATGAAGTGTATACCCTAACTATCGGTTCAGAAAATACTGGGCAGTACACCATTGCACAGCCTACTACTTTTACGATAACGGTAACAGATAGTGTGAACAACACGCCATTTACAGTTACCCCAAAGATAACCGGTGACGTGACGGGAACTTCCCCCGATTTTGGGATTACTGAGGGACAAATCTTTAATCTGAACTTTAATGCCGATGCATCTGCCCAAAACGGCACGACTTATAATCCCGTGATTACTATTACCCAAAACGGGAACGATGCCACGGCCAATTTTACCATTGATGATCTAGACAAAAGTTTTACCGTCAGTGGTAACGACCCAGATGGCAGCATTCAGTTTGTTCCAAATGACGATGGCAATAATACGGGCGATGAAGTGTATACCCTAACTATCGGTTCAGAAAATACTGGGCAGTACACCATTGCACAGCCTACTACTTTTACGATAACGGTAACAGATAGTGTGAACAACACGCCATTTACAGTTACCCCAACGATAACCGGTGACGTGACGGGAACATCCCCAAACTTTGAAATTACCGAAGGACAGAACTTCTTCTTGAATTTTGAAGCTAGCGTTCAAGATCAAAGTATTTATTCCCCGACAGTTCGGCTTACCAAAGATGGAGAGGAATCCTATATCGATTTTAACGTTAACCTTCCACTTTCTGGCATATCAGCCGAGTTGCAAAACCCTGATGCTTCACTCAATTTTTTGGCAATTGATGATGGTTTAGATGAGGGAAATGAAGTTTATGTTTTGACGATTGAATCAAATGATATACAATCATACATTATTCAAGAACCAAGCACCTTTCAGATAATAGTTAAAGATAAAACCGAAATATTTAATTCTATTACGGCAATACTGTCCAATATTGGCGGAATGGAATCTGAGAGCAATCAGTCTGAACAGCGTTTCGATGAAATTACCCTTCAGCTATTTGATGAAGAAGGTAATGTCTACGTTCCAACTGAAACGCTCACATTTAATATTGACTTTAACACCGAAAACATAGAAAATTTTCTAAATGCGGCCAGCCCTGAAGATTACCAACCAGAAAAAAACCAGTTTGTCATTGGCCCTGATAAACCAACGGATACCATCAAGGTTATATATCCGAAAGAAAACCCTGATGACACTGAACATGATTACTATGATATAGTAATTACAGGTGTAGATTCGAATTTACCAATTGACATCACCAAAATCTTAAGAGTTAAAATATTGGATCTTGACGCAAAATTTGATGTTAATGTAACTGTTGAGCAAGTAATTGAAAAGGTTTTAGTTGATAACAGTTGTTGTCTTTTTACTAGATATCTAATCGAGGAGGGTGAAAGGGTCAAAATAAACTTCGAAGCAGAAAAAGGGGTGCCCGAGGGTACAGAATTTGATGTTGAATTTGAATTTATAGAACCATATTATGAATTCAATATTGAAATTGAACAGGCCACTTTTGGTCGAACTGGTTCCCAAGGTGATTTTTTTCTTGACACCCCAACCCCAGGTCAACGCCTTTTTACCGACTTTTCCGTTGCTACTAAAATTCCCGATAATTTTTTAGAAATTCAAGTACGGAATAATGATGAAAATGGGGAAAATTTAGAAAGATTTGCATTTTTGCTCGACATACCAGATACGGGAGATATTGACTATAACCTAATAGGGGATATTCGTTTCGAAGTGGTCATCGAAGAACCCGTTTTTGTAACAATACAAAGCGTCAATGGTCAAAAAGTAGCTAAAGAAAATCCCTTGACGTCGGCAGCTTTTGAAGTTAATTTAAACGAAGCTTCGAATTCTGATATTACCCTTCGATACCAGCTAAACAACGAAGATTCCACAGCTACTGAAACATTAGATTTCGAAGAGCTTTCCGGAGAAGTTATTATAGAGGCAGGTGAAACCTCGGAGCTGATTTCCATTATACCAATAAATGATACCACCGTTGAAATGGATGAAAGTGTAATCCTTAAATTAATAGATGGCCCAGGTTATGCCCTTACTACAGATAATACTGCCCAAATCACCATCGAAAGTGATGATGTCGCCTCATTTGAAGTTTCAGTAGCATCACCAGACCCAAATGCCTTAGAAAACAATCCTGAAGATACCGCTGAAATTGTATTTACCAGAGAAGGTTTGAACCAAACACCACTTTCAGAAGCCTTGGAAGTAAGTTTTAGGGTTACCCCGGGTGTTGGGAATCCACAAGAAAATAGTGATTGGATTGTTCTTGAAGAAGATGGCGAAACACGTATTGAGGGTGAGGTGAAAAAGGTCACCATTCCTATCAATTCATCAACTGTGTCAGTTTTTATACAAGCAGTAAACGATTCGGAAAGGGAAGATGGTGAAACAGTCTTGGTGGCTTTAGCAAATGGATCCAATTATTCATTTAATCAAGAAGCTGTACCCATAACTATTAATTTAATTAGTGAAGAAACCCTTGGGAGTTTTAATCCTAACAGCATTACTGTTAGGGGAATAAACCCATTATGTGGGGGAGATGAGCAAAAAGGACAAATTATTGTGGAGAACAGATCAGGATTTGAGTTTTTGGTAGTTTATAAAAAACGGGGTGAAGATGAGGTTCTAGCCCAAGAAACCTTAAGGGCTATTTCAACTGGTGCGCCACCAGTAACATTCGACGATGTGTTTGTTGGTAGCTATGATGTGGTTTTGACTCCGACAAATAATAACGTAAATGAATTAGACGGCCTTGATGTTCCTAGTTTTAGGATAGAAATAGACAACTCGTCATTGCAGGTGAATAGTTTAGAAATAAACAATACTCTTAGAACATTAAACATGGAAGTTTCGGGCAGTGACTTATATAGCGTAATCAACAATGGAATAGTTCATGAATTTTCTTTTAAAGATTCACAGAATGTAAAACTTGAAATACCTTTAATCAAAGGGAGAAACCAAGTTACTATAAGAGGTAAAGCAGAATGTATGGGCGTATTTGAATACAACCTACTTTTTGATCAAATAATTGCTCATCCCAACCCTACTAATGGCAAACTCTATTTTGAAGGAGTCTCATCCAACAAAAGTTATAACCTTTTGATTTATGATGCACTTGGCCGTTTGGTTGGGAACAGACAAATGCAAACCAAAAGTGATTTACTAAATCTTAATATTTCCAATCTAGAGAATGGCTTATTTCATGTGTTGTTAAAAGCAAAAAATGAAGTTTCAACTTTTAAAATCGTAAAGCAATGAACCATCATAACTTTTTAATACTACTTTTTTTACTTGTTTTATCCTTTAGTTGTGAAGAGGGTAGTTTTGAAGAAGCCGAACAATTTATAAATCTTGAATTCCCGTTTGATTCTCAGGTATGTGAAATAGGCAACCATATACCAAATACGAACCAAGGAAATTTTGAAATCGAAATGAAATGGTCAGCCAAAGGAAACTTTGATTCTTTTGATCTTGTTTTGAATAAAGAAGAACCAGAAACAGTAAGTCCAACAGAGATTGAAGGAAGCTATGTAATTACAAAACAATTTAATTATGGTGCAGGTCCATTTTCATGGCGTATCATCGGTAAATCTGATGGTGTTGAATTTCCTAGTCCAAGTTCAACATTTTCAACTCCAGCCATTTCTATTGTAGAAGCTACATTAGGAACCCCAGATCCGGTGATTTTTGAAGCGCCCAGTTTCAATAATAATAACGTTCGCATCTCTTGGAGAGATGATGTCTCTGATAATACGGTTATTTATGATGCATATTATCACACCTCTCAAGACATTTCAGATAATTCCGCTAACTATACCGGAACGCCAAAACTCAACTTAACTAGCAAAGAGGCTGAATTTACAATAAATGGTTTTAACTCAAATACTACCTATTATATTCTTGTTGTAGCGAAATTTTTAGGTGGTTCAAATAATCCTAACCAATCATTTAGTAGAACGGCGATTTGCCAATTTTGCAACTAAAAAAAAGCCTCCCCTGATAGACAATTATTAAATTATTAAACCAGTTAACACTATGAAGACAACAAAAAGAATTTTCCTCTTGGGGGCTTTCGCATTAACTATTATAACAAAAGCGCAAACAACGTCAAATCAATGCACTAATATGCAAGAAAACATACCTAAAAATTTGTTCGAACTTGCTGTTAAAACTAGACTGACTATTGATTTAACAGATAACTGTAATTTTCAGCCTGTACATTACCAAGTGCGCAGTGAACAACCAACAACCGAAATTATTGCACGCTTTACGGGTGAAAAAGTAGGTGAAGATTTTGCTATAAAAAAAGTTGAGCTCAAGCATTTTGAGGTAACAGAAAACCCTAGAACCGTTATTATAGACAATGCTCATTTTACAACGAAAGATAATATGAAAGTTATCGTAGTAGAGCTACGAAACCTAGATGAACCCAACGAGGATAATATGACTCGTAAAAAGCGTTTTGAGCAAGAACATATAGATTTTATTCTGGTCTCTGAATCTCCTGAGATAATAAATAAAAATACTATTGTTGACATTCATATTAAAAATGAAAAAGAACTTTATCCGGAGCCAGAAGTACTAAAATCAAATGGTGAAGAAGCTTTGGGAAGGCCTTTTGGCAGGCACTGTCAAAATAATGTACACTATTAATCCAACTTTTGGTGAAAGGATATTTATCTATTTTTTTTCTTTCAATTTTTTTTTCTAATACGCTCTTTGGGCAAGAAGATACTTTATTAGATAGTATTATCTATCATCAAAAAAGATTTGAGCTTCAACTTATGAAAAAAAGGGTAGAACAACTTTCTACCCTTAAGTTAAGACAGCTTTTTAAATATGAAATAGCCTTTCATGAAAATGGCAACGTAGTTGGTACAAACTCGCTGAGTTTAGAAAAATTAAATGGCCGGGAAAAAATAATAGGTAAATACCTTTTAATCGATTTAAAAAGAAGAAATGACGAATATAAGTCTAATCCTTACTTAGAACAATTAATTAAACTATACACAAAAGTTAATACGAGTAATGATAGTATCGTGATAAACGAAATATTAAAACGTATTAACAATTTGTTACTGTCAAATGGAAAAAATTTAAACCGATATCAAAAATATATATCACTTTACGAAAAATTCGCAATTGACAGTGTCGATAATTTTTATGTAACTCTGAATAAAATTTTTTTAATAGAATTAAAAAATGAAAATAATCCGACAGCTACGAGTGAAATAGAAATAAAAAAAATAGACTCTCTTTTTAAAGTACTCAAAAAATTAGCAGTATCACCTTATTTTAAAGGATATGCTCAAAATATGGAGGCTAATTTTGAATCTTCTATAGTTAATGATCAAACAAAGGCTTTGGATTTATACAATCAAGCAATAAAGAATTTTGAACTGTATCCTTATCGTTTTGCGAGGTATGGAATACACAGTGTCAATTTTAATTCTGCCATAATTCACTATGAATTAAAAGAGTATAATAAAGCTATCTCTCTTTTAAAAAAAATACTTAAAAATGAAGACCAATTAATTTATCGAATGTATGGTAATAACTGGTTACACAAGTGTTATGATAGTATAGGTGATTATGCAAATGCGTACAAACATTTTAAAAAAATGGAAGCCGCAAAAGACAGTCTTAATCTACTAGACTATGCTAAAGACATAGAATATATAGAATCATTATATGATTTCGAAAAAAAAGAATCAGAATTATTGATGCTTGCTAAAAACAATAAAGAACTGATGAACAAACAAAATGTTTTGACACCTATACTGGTCGGTTTAATTTCTCTTGCTATCATCGTCTTTTTTCTTTACAAAAAGTATAGAACAAAGAATAAAATTCTTGAAGGTGAGCAGAGTGAAACTTTAAAACGATTAGACGAGATTAAAAAAATTGTGATTAAAAACCATATTGTTCTAAAAGACAAGAGAAAAGTCTATGTGGCAAACTTAATGTATATCAAATCTGATGATCACTATCTTAATATATTTACAAATGATGGTAACAATCATTTTGTTAGAGGGAAACTTAAAGATATTAAAGAAGAACTTCCCCCGAACTTTATACAATGTCATCGTTCCTATATTGTAAATAAAAACTTTGTAAAACAGCAGCTTTCTACAGCACTAGTATTATTAAATAATGACCGCATACCTGTATCCAGAGGATATAAAGAAAAATTATAATTTAGTTTAGTCGCTAATGAAAATTAAACCACAAACACTACTCCTATTTTTAGAGACAATTAGGTTAATGATTTTTTCAGGCTTAGTAGTGTTATTACTATTACTTCTCACTCGTCTTATAAATTTCGGAGCTTTTGATTTATACAGACTAGCATTTAAAGAGTTTAGTTTTTTAGATACTTTTTATGCGCAACGTATGTACTCGAAAAGTCAACTTACAGTAAATAATAACATTAACTTGGTAAATGTTGGTCATTTAAAACGTTATGAAATAGCCGAGCTTATAGAAAAAATTCATAAGCAAAAGCCAAAGGTAATTGGAGTTGATGTCATTTTTGACCATAGCAAAAAAGATAGGGTAGATAAAAAGCTATGGAGCGCTTTACAACATGAAAATGTCATTGGAGTTTTCGCTTTTCAAAATGAAACAATAAGTAAAAACCATGCTGTTCTAGATGTTTTTAGAGATAAATTAGGGTATGCAAATTTCAATTTTGACTATTATAACTCCGTAATCAGAAGTTTTTTAGCAATAAAAACATTCAATGATAATGAGTATCAATCATTTGGCTTAAAAGTTGCACAAAAATTTGTTGGTGATGAAAAAAAGCTCAGTTGGCGAAAAATGGATAAAAAAAGTATTCCTATAAATTATAGTGGTGGACTTGAACATTATAATATTGTAGAACCCGATACTATTTTTGCAAAAACAGAATTGCGGGAGTTAAAAGATAAAATTGTGCTCTTGGGCTATATGGGAACTCCTACAGGTAATTTGTATGACATTGAAGACAAACATTTCACTCCCCTAAATCAAGAATTTTTAGGTAAATCTTCACCAGATACTTTTGGTATCGTTATTCATGCTAATATTATTGAAATGCTGATTAATGATAAACGACATTGGGTAGTTCCGATGGGTTTGGTTTGGAGTTTTGGATTGGTTATTACTTTT
Source organism: uncultured Chitinophagaceae bacterium (assembly GCA_964389575.1). GTDB lineage: Bacteria > Bacteroidota > Bacteroidia > Chitinophagales > Chitinophagaceae > JAGNRR01. The sequence continues at coordinate 2,274 of CAYMFF010000064.1, read as the reverse complement.
TTTGTTTTGAGCTACTTTATAAAGCTCAACAAAAAACATCTTTCCAGTTACATATTTACCAGAAAACTATTACAGCTTGGCTTTACTATTATTTTTATTGGTTTATCCCTATGGCTATTATCAAAGAACATCTACTTTAAAATAACGGCACTTATATGGTATATCGTTTTAAGTTTACAATGTGTTTGGGCCTATAAATTGCTAATTAATTACCTACATAAAAAGTATAAATGGAAAAGCTATTTCTTTCAATCGTAACAACCTTAGTCTTATTCACAAATTTTAGCTTAACTGCACAAAAAAATTCCTATTACTGTGTTTTTCAAGTAAAAGGAAAACCTAGATTAAATAAACAAGTTATTTTAAATAAAGGTATGTTCATTAAGCCTGATAACACTGTAACAATGAGTCAAGATGATAGTTTGATACTAATAAATCAAGATGGTGTCTTTCACAAAATTCATAAAAAAGGGATAATCTCATATGAACAAATAAAAGACTACAATAATCAAAAAAAACAAAGCTCCTTTACTTTGGATTATTTGAAATATGTATGGAAAAGGTTATGGGAACGCGAAAAAAAACAAAATATTGGGGTAGTTTATAGATCAGGAAACAATATGATAAAAAAATTAAAACCTGCTGACAGTACTTTAATAGAAGGTCCTACAGTTGAATTTAAATGGGAAGGAATGTCGGATAATGAAGTTTCATATTTTTATTTAAAAGAAAAGAAAACAGGAAGAGGCATTGAAATTAGACTCAAAGAAAATAGATTGGTTTTAACGGCCCAAAAGAATATTCTTAATACAAATTCAACTTATTTATGGACAGTAGAAAACAAGCCTGATATAAAACCTAAAGATGATTCTTATTCTGAATTCAAAATTATTGATGGCGCTTTTTTAAGTAAACTACAAAAAGAACACCGTAATACAATAGCCGAGTTTAGTGATTTAGGACTGTCCGAACAACAAATTAAAATTACACTTTGTGAGGATATGAGATATTGTAAGCAATAAGATTTTTCTTTTGCCAAACACTGTCTAGGTTTAGTTTAATATTTCAGGAATCTTACCTTGATGTTTTTCATAGAGTCCAAGCCATTTATCCCACTGTTCCTTTTTTGTGTTGATTTCCGTAATTTTCACTGTAACAGATTCCAAAACTTCCATTTTAGGTAATAATTGATAATTTGGCTCTTGAAATACCGCTCTTTGAGGCACTTGCACATAGTCAATATAAAACGGTTCTAAAACAAACTCTTTTTTTGTATTATTCGAATCATAATATTCAAATAACACTTCTAAAATAAGATGTACTTTATTGCTCTTAGGTTTCAATTTTACCAAAGTGTGGCTTAACTCAAAAGAGGTTAGTCCTAAAAAATAATACCCTTTATTTTCTTTATAACTACCAAATTCAAAAATAAAATTACCCATTTTTTTTGTTGGCTTATCGGTATCATCATTAAGTGATGCGACGCTAAATATCAATTCTAAGTCTTTAGAAATTGTACTAATACCTTGTTCATTATTAAAAAACTTAAACGAAGTTTGATTTTCAGATATATACTTATTGGGCTTATAAATTAGCTTAGGTAAAAACCTAACTAAACTTACTAGGCCATTTTTAATAAAAGTTATATGATTACTTGCTGTAAGTAGGTTTTCTTTTTTATTTAACTCTATACTATGCTTTACATTATGGGCACTTTCCCTTAAAACGCCTTCTTTAGTCTGTGTATAAATATAATTTTGACAGTTTATCGAAACACTGGAAAAATAAATACCAACGCAAAAAAATGTTTTAACGAACCATTGGGCGAATTTTTTATTAGTTGTAAACATTTACCATCACTTTATTTAAAAGTACACCTTTTTAAATTTAATCACATGGGTAAGATTAGTTTTCTAAAAATCTTATAACAAAAATACCCAGTAGTGGGTATTGTAACCACTCAGTATGCTCGCTAGTTTTGGTTTCAAACAAATCACAACTATTTTATGAAAACGAATTACCTCCTTCCGATTTTACTTGCGGTATTTATTCTATTTACAATTTCATGCAAAGACGATGACCCTATGCCTCAAAGCGATGATGAGACGGTATCACAAACTGACGATGACCCCATGACAGATTCAGATTCCGGCCAAAATCCCACACCAGAAGAAACTTTGGCAATGGAACGGCAACAGAATACTACCCTACTTACTGCCGATAGCGAAAAAGTATGGCGCATTGAATCTGCACAATTGACAAATATTTATGGCA
>CAYMFF010000063.1:0-16645 GCA_964389575.1 uncultured Chitinophagaceae bacterium | reverse complement strand
GCTATACCCAACCTAAGTTTACAATTCATTAAATTAGAACAATTAATATAAAGAATAAGAGAGAGGAATAAGGCTAACTTATACCCACGGATTTAAAGCCCGATAGCATTGGTAGTCCCCTCTCTTTTTTACTATAAATCTGGACAGTTCATTAGGTCTTTTGAGTCTATTTTTCTCAAAAGTGCCTCTCGAAGAATCCCCGTTTGCAGCACACAAAGCCTCCGATTTGTAATGCTTTCTGCGTCACAAACTTGGAGGGAAGAAATAATTGAAGTAAGTACTTTGGTCAGAAAACTCACTAGCAATTAACCAATTCCACTGGCGCATAATACTGTTGGCTCTCAATTGTTTTTACTTTCTTCAAATGCAGCTTTGTTATTTACCAACTTTTCTGATATTACTACGCCAGCTTCTAATTGAAGGAAAATATCATATTCATACAAAGACTCATAGCCCATATAGTAATAGGCCAATAACTCACCGTTTGGTATCCGAATATTGCCCGTAAACCAATTGGCAAAAACTTCTTTTTGCCCTGGAAACAGATACGACAAATCCACTTTTTTATAAGTCACCAAGGTATTATCATCAGGCGTACTATTTATAGAGGCAGAGAGCTTTGTGAGATACAATTTTTTATTCTTCACTTCCCAGCTCCCAAAATATCCCCGCCAGCAGTCCGTTCGCGAGACGGCAAAGTCAATATCTTTTCTAGTCATTAAATAAATATTCAATGGTTCTGCTGCCATTTGCATGGATTCGCCTTTATAAATTATATGTTCTTTTGCCTGCGCTGTCATGTTAGTGGTTTATTAAAATATCTAATAACATTAAAAATATACAAAGACTGCTTAGCCAGTTTACGTAGTGCCAATTTTAATACATAAGAAAGTCTTTTTCTTTTTACCCGTTTTAATTAAATAGCACATAGCTCAATTTCGAAAATACTTTTATGAGATACAATCAATAGAATAAAACTAGGCCCATCGCTTGATAAACTTATTACCTCGGCTTTTTAATCCACTGCTCCAGTTTTGGATACTTTCTTTTATTACCACCAATAACTCGCTGGCCATTTCGGGATATCGTTCTATCACTCGCTCACAAACACGAATGCTAAAAGCCTTAACGGCAATCGCCTCATTGGTATCACAAATAAAATTGAAACAAATATCATAGAGCTCTCCTTCAAGGTCTGCAGGTATCTCGGCAAACTGATAGGTGCGAACTACGTTCCGACGGATAGAATTGTGCGACTGTTTTACTTTTAAACTATCAATTAATTTTCTATGATGTGGTCGCAACAAACTGGGATAACGAACCGCAGCATCGGCCAAGGCCCAACTAGAACGATGCGATAATCGCATATCGTCGCTAAAAAAACACTCCAATAATTTTTCAAACCGACTCTCTTTTTGACCAATGTAATCGACGATTTCTTTATTGATTGCACGGGTATGACCCGCTGCCAATTTCTTTTTGATATCCATCCTGAAAAGCTAAAATAAAAAAGTCCCCACAAATTAATGTAGGGACTAATCATTTAATTTATTTTACTTTTTAACCTAGGTAAGCCTGTAATGACTTGGAGTATCTACCTTTCTGCAAACGCTTAATTGCGCGCTCCTTGATCTGGCGGATACGCTCTTTAGTTAAATCATATTTCTGACCAATCTGCTCAATGGTAGGACCTTCATTTCCTCCTAGACCAAAGTAGGCCATTACAATTTCGCTCTCACGAGGACTTAATGATTTTAGAATTCTAAAGATTTCATTCCGCAAACTATCTTGCATTACATCATCGTCGGTATCATTACTTCCTTCTAATAATTCTCCCATACTTACATCCTCACTATCAGTAACTGGCGCATCCAAAGAAGCATGACGCGTATTACTGGTAAAAATGTTAGAAAGCTCAGTTTCTGACATTTCTAATATTTTGGAAAGTTCTTCAACTGACGGTTGACGCTCATGCTCTTGCTCAAAAGCAATAATGGCTTTATTCGCACGATTGTAAGCACCAATTTTGTTCTGAGGCAAACGAACCAAACGACCTTGCTCAGCTAAAGCTTGAAGAATTGATTGACGAATCCACCATACGGCGTATGATATAAATTTAAACCCTTTGGTTTCATCAAAACGACCGGCCGCTTTTATCAAACCAAGATTTCCTTCATTGATTAAGTCACTCAAGGTTAATCCTTGGTGCTGATATTGTTTCGCTACCGAAACAACGAATCTCAAGTTAGCCATCACCAATTTCTCCAAAGCCGCATCACTTCCAGTACGAATTTCTCTTGCAAGACTAGCTTCTTCCTCTGGAGTTACCATAGGCAATTTGCTGATATCTTGAAGGTATTTTTCTACTGACTGACTATCCCGATTGGTTATCTGAGTAGCTATTTTAAGTTGTCTCATATGTTTTATTTGACGTTTATGTTAATAATTCTTTACGAAAATGACCGCAAAGGTACTAGTATAGACGTTGGTATGCAACGAATTCGTTGAATACCTCTGAAAATTTTCTGTTAAACTCTTAAGGATTTATAATGATTTGGATTTCTATTAGTAACACAAGAATGATACCAAAAATGACATATTACTTTTGAATAACAATTTTCTTAACAAACTGTCCTCCGTTTTCCAATCGCATCTTCAAGAAATATAGCCCATTACTTAGTTCGCTCAAGTCGATTGTTGAGTGAACAGGCAAGTCTTTTATCACCTGACCGTTAGTGGATAACAGTTCAATATTCCGTGTGTTCGAAGGCAGATTTGAAATGCTAAGCCTGCCATTCGAAGGATTTGGCAACAACTGAATATTCTTAATAGTACGCTCATTTATGTTTGTGGGATACGTCTGTGGCTGAATAGTTATATAGCCATTATTGATATCAAAGAAAATATTGTTATGCCCTTTTACTTTCACCAAGCCAAAATTTGTAGCCACATTGGGTATGATAATATCCTGACTACCATCATTGGGTACATTATCAGCTACCTTATAAGGCCAAGTTCTTCCAGTATCTACAGAAACATAAACATCTACCGTGGCAGCATTAATTCCGTTAGCAGTTGTCCCTCCTACTTCCCATGTCACCGTTTGTTTTGTATCGCCTGTCCAAATTTGACCAGTGGTTCCATGACTAGTAACTCTAAACAGAGGCGTACCGGTATTGACTGCTTGAATCAAGAGCTCATCGTCAGAATAATTAAACGAACCATAACCATTACTAATATCACGAACAGTCAGTTTAAAGTTCACATCTCTTGTTACCTCTGGAAGCACTTCTCCCCTAGTTTTAATTAATTCAGGACGCACTTTTAATAATTCAGGAAACACACGCACGTTGTCTTGTGTCGGTGCGAAGGATCGAAACAAAGGATTCCCAGATGAGACCAAATTCCAAGGTCCATAGGCTCCTAAATCCCATTGCTCCCAACAATAGGTAATTGGGTGATTATCCGCATCACTTCCATCTGCTTCTAATTCAAAAAAGGTTTTGTACGGAATCGTATACGTTTTATTAATCGAAGTAAAACTTGGTGGCGTGTTATTCGAGCTAACCTTTGTCGCACAATTTCCATTGCCGTCCATATGATTACTCATTTGCATGAGCGAACGAATGTGATAATAGTCATCACTATTACCCTGAATATTATCCGCTCCACAAATGCCAGCATAACCCATTATGGTGGTTGCACTTCCAGGTTCGAAAGAACTTGAACTAGAACCATTACCACCGCAAGAGCCTGTTGTGGAATTAAAGGTATGACTACCTCCAAACTGATGCCCCATTTCATGCGCAACATAGTCAATATCAAACGGATCACCTACTGGATTAGATGAACCTGTTACACCACGTGCTTTTGAGTTTCTGCAAACGGAAGCAAAACTGGCGATTCCACCTCCACCTGTACTAAAAACATGCCCAAAATCGTAATTGGCCGCACCAATTACACTTTGTAATGTAGCATGATTTTGTCCCAACATTTGAGATCCACTGTTATTAGAATACGGATCGGTTGTTCCTGGTAAATAAATTACATCATCGGTGTTGTTAATTAATTGGGCATTCATAGATAATTCTCTTTCGAAAACACCATTTACTCGATTCATGGTAGTAACCATGGCAGATAAAACCTGCGCTTTTGTGGCGTTAACTCCTGCTACAGCTGCCGAATATTCTATTGTACATGCCAATGCCAAACGATACGTTCTTTTATCCGTTCCAAAGGTCTTTCTGAGACCTGTATTTCGTGGACGGTCATTATGTAATTCAATACCGCCAGATTGAATTTCGCTTTTTTCAAATTCATCATCTACCAAGCATTGCATTCTTTCATTCAATGGCTTGTTGTAATCTTTCTTATAATAAGAAAAATACCATTGCTGATTTCCATGACGATACGGATCTATGAAATAGGTCTTATCACCAGAAAAAACTTTAGCATGAAACCCCCAAAGTGTAAAATCAGCCTTCCCCGTAATTCTTGGATTTTCTGTATTAATCAAGGTGTAGGTTTTTATCTCAGGATAGCGTTGTGCCAAACCCGGCGCCATCATATCAGTCTCAAAAATGTAATACTGCCCTATTTTGCCATTAGGCATGGGCAGTTTAATTATTGGAAACTCACCAACAGCTTCTGTTGGAATTTGAGACTGAAAGAACTTAAACCCTTCCACATCTAGTTTGGCTAATAAATAATTACTAGGAAATAATTTTTGTTCCCCATCACTTGGGACTGATTTTTCATTAGTTATTGTCCAAAAATTATCGGCTAGAATAACATTTGACAATACAAGCATGGTGGCTATTAAAACTATTTTTTTCATATTCTTATTTATTAGACGAGACAAGACCTAATAACCTTCAATATTTCTAAAGATCATTGGCCGGTCGTTTTTATTTTATCTTATTTCAAAATCTTGTTTATCACGAATCGCGTCTTTCTTGTTGTACGTCACATAATACGTATTACCTCCAATTTTAATCGGTTCAAATAAATAAGATGCACCACTCAGTAAAAGATAACCTCTTAATCCTGTAGACGCATTATAATCAAAGCGTGACACTTCGACATCATTTTGCGTATTACGCCCTTTGAAACTAAAGTGACCAATCTCCATTTGCTTTTCGCGAGAAATGGTCTTTGAGTTTTCCATTGCAAAATAAACGCACTCTTTCTTACCAGATTGATACGTCGGCACCACAAAGGTAAATGGCTCATTTTTCTTGACTTGTATTTCAAAAAGCCGTTGCAATTTGCTTTCGTTAATCATAAACACCTTACTTGCACTAGGCACAACTTTTGTAAGTTTTTTGATTATTACCTCAGGAGCCTCTGACCAAATAATATCTCTTTCATAATCGGCACATCCTCCAACTACTTCCTTGCGCTCATTCTCAATGGTTTGCTTATCTGTTACCACACCTTTTTTGGAATGGCATGACCCACTTACTATAGCAAACGAAACCATTACAATCACTAACTTCTTCATTCTACCTTAAAAATAAAGACGGAATTGTAAATAAAAACACATCAGCCCAATTGCTTATTCACTATTTAAAATCGGTGATAATCGTAGTAAATTCAGCGTTTTCTCTTTTTTTTCCTAAAAAGTGCCAATTGCCTTTATAATAAATTTCGAAAGGATATAATTTTTTGGATAACGTTTTCAATTTTACATCCATTTTCACATCAAAATCATAGACCATCGTTTTATAACTGAGCGAATACTTTCTCTGAACAATTGCTTTATCTTTAACCCGAAACCAAGTGTGTAAATAATTTATTACGTTTCTTTTTTCGAAACCTTTTTTGGGACTTGCACTAAAAACATAACACCAATCTCCGTTGTATAATTCTTTCCGTATCCTGAAATCAAACTGCTCCTTTCGACCTTTTTCAAATATACCTACTTTGCTACCCACACCCGGAACTCCGCTAATGGATTCACCGGGTTTAAAAATTAATTTCTTAAGCTGATTAATTCTATTATTTCCTGAAGATGAAATTTCTCCATTTACTATGTCATTTTCATTACACCGTTTTTTATCTATCATAAACAGTTTCTGATAAAATTGACCAGTAACAAAACGGGGTTCATTTTTTTTCTTAAAATAGTTTTTTGAAAACTGCTCATTAGAGTTCTTCATCGTCCTGCACTTACCATCGTACATCTGCTTACTAATCCCGTTGTAAAAAGCTGTTTTATTATGTCGCTTATCAAAAAACTGAATATCATTATACTGCGTGCAACTTATTAAGCTCAAACTTTTAAACGCTTTATAAAATGTAGAATCATGTTGCACTCTCGAGATAAATTTATCTACATCAAAACCTTTGTTCATATCAGCTATAACAACCGAACTGAGCATCACACCCTTATGTGTTTTAATACTATCTTGGGCAATCAGACTTGCTGGAAATAGAAAGCAAGAACAAACCAAAGCAATAATTTTTCGTAGCTTTATGCAAAATTTATTATTTAATGAAACGCTCATTTATTGTATTGCTTACCGTCTTTTTTTGCGCCCCTTCTGTGGGAGCTAGTATTTTGCGAAGTGATAGCATTGATATCAAACGCACAATACTCTATTGCGATATTACAGATTTTGTATCAAAGCAACTGCAGGGTCATGCTAACATTTTAATCGAATCTAAAATCAATGGTCAAAACACTGTAGTCTTTGATCTTGAAGGACTCTCCGTAGATAGTGTGCAATGGAACGGGAATACTGCTATTTATTCTCAATCAACGGCTGATGTTCAAATCAACGCACCGAGTTCATTTAACCAAGGCGACACAGCTGTATTGGATATATACTATACGGGCACCCCCTTGCAAGATGCTACCTGGGGAGGTTTTTACTATGTTGGAAATTATGCTTTTCAAATGGGTGTTGGCTTTAATGCGCAACCGCATTCTATAGGTCGCTATTGGCATCCTTGTTTTGATAATTTTGTAGAACGCAGTCCGTATGAATTTTATATTACTACAGAGCCTAATAAAATGGGTATTACAAACGGAAACTTTTTAGACTCTACGATTCTAGGTAATGGTAACATCCAATGGCATTACAAATTAAATGAAGAGATACCGAGCTACTTAGCCGCCGTTGCAGTTAGTGATTATGTATGGGTCAAAAAAAATCTAACGGGTAATGCAGGAATCACACCAGCATGGATTGCAGCACCAGCAGTAGATACGAATAAAGTAAATGGCTCTTTTGCTAATTTGCAATCTTCTTTTTCAATGCTAGAAAAAAACTTTGGAACACATTCGTTTCCTAAAGTAGGATATACGCTTGTTCCTTTTTCAGCAGGCGCTATGGAACATGCCACCAATATCCATATCGGTACTGCTTTTATTAATGGTGGACTAACGTATGAAACGCTAATTGCTCATGAGCTAGCGCACCATTGGTGGGGCGACTTGGTTACTTGTCGTACGGCCGAGGATATGTGGCTAAATGAAGGTTGGGCCAGCTATGCCGAACAGCTACACCAAGAATTTACGTACGGCGAAGCTGCTTATAAAGAAGGGGTAAAAAGTAACCACTACTCTGTTTTGAGTCGAGCACACATCTCAGATGATGGCTATCGGGCTATTTCACCAATGGATAGCCTACACACTTACGGAGCTACGGTTTACAATAAAGGATCTGATGCCATCCACACGCTAAGAACTTATTTAGATGACAGTCTATTTTTCAATGGCACTACAGCTTTTTTAAATGCTAATAAATTTCAAGATATTAGTAGCGAAGACTTACGTGACTTCTTGAGTAATTATACGGGTATTAATATGAATGATTATTTTAAGGATTGGATTTTCCAACCGGGTTTCCCGCATTTCTCAATTGATTCCACATCAATTACTCAAAACAATAGTCAATACGAAACTTCTGTATTTATCAGACATCGAAAGCATCAATCTACTAATTACTATAACAACGTACCCATTACTGTTGGGTTTTATGACGAACAATTTAATCGTGAAGTTTATAAGGTAAATTTTGACGGTCGCTGCACCGAACTAAAAGTAAATCTTGATTTTGAACCCAAAATGATTGTGCTTGATCCTGAAGAGAAAATATCGGATGCCATAACCGAAAACCAATTCCGCGTAACAGCTCCAACCCTTAAAGCGCTCACAGAATCTCAGATTAGAGTATGGGTTAAGCGAGTGGTTAATAACAACGATTCTTCTCTAATGCATATTGCCCATCATTGGGTTGCCCCAGACCGTGAAATAGATCCTTCTATTTCGGGCTATGTGCTGAATGATAAACGCTATTGGACGGTCAGCGGTATCAACTTAGCAAATTGCAAGGGTAAGATTCAGTTTATTTACGACGCCAATGCAAGCAATAACTTTTTGGATAGCACCTGGCTTCAGAATTCAGAAGACAGCATTCGATTATTCTACAGAAAAGATGCATCAGAATTATGGTCATTTGCAAATGATAGCTTGCAAACCTTTAGCACTTTAGATAATAAAGGAAATGTTTTCACAAAAGAAATCCTCGCTGGTGAATATTGTTTTGGCATCAAACGTGCTAATTATACAGATCCACTTCAAAGTGATTATGCGCCCGGCAATTGCAATGTTGTCACGAATACAAATGATATTCAAAGAAAAGAAACAGAACCATTTGAAATCTACCCAAATCCTGCCAGCGGCTATTTGATAATTTCAGCAAAAGAGAACTTTGAAGGAAATCTGATTGTTAATGCGATCAATGGAAAAGTAGTAATGAATCAAAAAGTAAAATTAAAACCTCACTTACAACGGTTAGCCTTACCTGATTTACCTAGTGGAGTTTATCTTATAAATCTAGGAAACAAGGAAACTAGATATAGAAAAACATTTGTCATCAAAAGATAAAAGTCGTTTCTTTTACGAACCTAGTAAATGCTGATTTTTTATGCCTTTTTTGTTAACAATTAGCTATCAAAATGCGATTATCTTATCGTTAAACCTTGATAAACTGATTAGTTCGTAATCGATTATTAAACTAACTTTAAATCAAAGAGTCTTAAGTTTAAATCTCCAAATCATGAAACACTTCATAATTACATTGATTTTATTTAGCTTATTTAGTACGTCACAAGCTCAACGCTTGTTCTCTGAAGGCGTTATTACCTATAATGTTTATACAGACGTCAATAAAAAAAGTATTGGCAAGTACGTAGTTCTGGTCAAAGGAAAATATATTAAAAGAGTTTTGACCCTGAATAATGGCTATTCTAACAATACAATATATAATGGCAAAGAAGGTACTTCTGCCACGCTCAAAACAGTTCAAGGTACTCCGTATGCGCTAATGCTTACCAAGGAAGAAGTAAATGATGCTTCTCAAAAATTTGCGGGCGCTGTGTATCAATTTGATAAAAAAACAAAAAAAATAGCTGGATACAATGCAGTATCAGGAAGTGTCATTTACCCAAACGGCACGAAATCTAAGATTGCGGTAACACAAGATTTACGCGCTGAGGATTATCATCTGTTGACAATGTTTCCTAACTTAAATGGTATTCCGCTAGAATATGAAATGAAAAATGGTACCTCAAGTATGCATTTCATTGCCGAAAAAGTAGATATCCGAAATGTCGGTTCTGAAGAGTTTACGATTCCTAAGAATTATAAAATCGTTACGAAAAAAGAATTGGAAGGCAAGTAATATAGATATTACTTTCGTAGCGTGAAATTCCTTATTGTTGGCCTTGGAAATATTGGTGGTGAGTATAACGATACTCGTCATAATATCGGATTTAATGTAGTTGATTTATTAGCGATAAAACATGATACTAAATTTGATACAGATAAGCTCGGCGCAGTTTGTAGGATAAAACACAAAGGTCGCACACTCGTTTTGCTGAAGCCAAGCACCTTCATGAATCTGAGTGGTAAAGCGGTTCACTACTGGATGCAAAAAGAAAAGATTCCAGTAGAACGAATTTTAATTATTACTGATGACATTGCTTTTCCGATAGAAACTCAAAAGCTAAAAAAGAATGGTAGCGCCGGAGGACACAATGGCTTAAAAAGCGTAGAGGAAAGTTTAAACACCCAACAATATCCAAGACTTCGTTTTGGTGTGGGCAATGATTTTGGGCGAGGCCGACAAGTAGAATATGTTTTGGGAAAATGGGGTGACAAAGAAATTCCGCTTTTACAAAAGAAAGCTCAACAAAGCATTCAAATCATTGAAAGCTTTGTGACATTGGGTCTGGATAGAACAATGAATTTATTCAACAATAAAAAGGTATCAATAAATTCAGAAAAGCCAACACCTAAAAATGAATCAAATGAAGAAAACTAGCCCCAAAACGTCTTTACTTTTTACTATTAAATTCTCAGAACTATGAAGATTATTTGTATCGGAAGAAACTATGTGGCCCATGCCGAAGAATTAGGCAACGAAGTTCCAAAAGATCCGTTAGTTTTTTTCAAACCCAAGACCGCGCTCCTACTTGATAAAAAAGATTTTTACTACCCACAATTTTCTAACGACATTCATTTCGAAGGAGAGCTCGTTTATAAAATTTGTAATAACGGCCGACATATCAAACCAAAGTTCACCAAAGACTACTATAAAGAAGTTAGCATAGGGATCGATTTCACAGCACGAGATATTCAACAAACGTGCAAAGAGAAAGGACTCCCATGGGAAAAAGCAAAAGCATTTGACCACAGTGCCGTAGTAGGCGATTTTTTGCCATTAGAAAGTGTGACTCAAGCGGATGGTTCAATACAATACACTTTAGAAAAAAACGGCACAACGACTCAAAACGGAAATACTAACTTAATGCTTCATACTATTGATGATATTATTGTTCATGTATCAAAATTTTTCACGTTGAATATTGGTGATTTGATTTTTACAGGAACACCAGCCGGGGTTGGTCCAATTAAAATCGGCGATACATTCACTGGAAAATTTGGAGATAAAGAGGTTATGAAATGCTCTATAAAATAATTGAAGGTTGAGATTTAATTTGTAATGAGCAAGAAAAGCAGAATTCGGCGAACGTTAGAAAAATTCTTGTTATTTTCAATAGTCACAATTGGCTGTTTTTCAATCTACATTCTTAATCTATATAAGGCTCATGTTTCCCAAGATTCTTTAGAACAATCCGCAAGACTAATAGAAAATGCCCCTAGCTATACTGGGAATATTTATAAAATTTTTGGAGCTATTGAAAAAGAATTGGACACTTCAAATAATTGTATTCATGGATACCTTAATTATTATGGAGGATCTCCTAGCAGAAAATTGGCCAGTTATTTAAATCCATATGGCACGCTAACAGCAATTTCATTTGCTTTAAAATTAGAACGGAATGTAAGCAATAAAAAAATTGTTGATCACTTATTAACCGAATTGTATTTTGGTTATAACATTCAAGGAATCGATAGTGCTGCACAGTTTTTTTATTCGAAAAAAACAGGGGATTTAATGGATAAACAATTAATTAGTATTTGTGCAATGATCAAAGGTAATACAACGTATAACCCTCTCCGCAACCCTGAAAAAAATAAACAACGAACCGATTTGCTAATCGAAAAACTAAAAACCATAGGCATTCCTCTCGATACAAGCTGTGATTAAAAACTAAACTTTAAAAACTAAGAACTAAAAATTAAGAATTAATTTGCAGTCAAAATATATTACATGCAAGCACTTCTTAAGAAGCTCAATTTAAAGAAAATAAATAGCGGCACCTCCACGGGTAAAAAATGGTATGCAGCCAAACATGAAATCCTAGAAAGCTTTTCTCCTACCGATGGAAAGTTAATTGGCTCGGCTTATTCTACGCGCAAGCAAGACTACGCCCGAGTAATGGAAACCGCCGAAAAAGGCTTTAAAGAATGGCGCACTTGGCCAGCTCCAAAACGCGGTGAAGTGGTTCGTCAATTGGGCGATAAATTAAGAGAAAATAAAGCATCGCTTGGAAAACTGGTTAGTTACGAAATGGGCAAAAGCTATCAAGAAGGCTTGGGCGAAGTACAAGAAATGATTGACATCTGTGATTTTGCTGTTGGACTAAGCCGTCAATTACATGGACTGACAATGCATAGTGAACGTCCAGGACACAGAATGTACGAACAATGGCATCCGAGAGGAATAGTAGGCATTATTTCTGCTTTCAATTTTCCAGTAGCAGTGTGGTGTTGGAATACAGCCTTGGCTTGGGTATGTGGTGACGTTTGTGTTTGGAAACCTTCTGAAAAAACTCCTTTGACAGCTGTGGCTTGTCAATTGCTTACACAAGAAGTATTTAAGAAAAATGGTGTACCCGAAGGTGTCAGTTGCTTAATCAATGGCGGAAGAGAAGTTGGCGAATGGCTGAGCCACGATAAGCGAATTCCGTTGGTTTCTGCAACAGGAAGCACTCGTATGGGTAAAGCCGTTGGCGCGGCAGTTGGTGAGCGTTTGGGCCAGAGTTTATTAGAATTAGGTGGTAATAATGCTATCATTATAACGGAGAACGCTGATTTGGATATGACATTGGTAGGCGCTGTGTTTGGAGCTGTTGGTACCGGTGGTCAACGTTGTACATCAACGCGACGATTAATCATTCACGAGAAAGTTTATAACAAAGTGAAAAACAGCTTGATGGGTGCATACAAGCAAATAAAAATTGGTGACCCACTCGATGAAAAAAATCATATGGGACCCTTAATTGATAAAGATGCCGTTCAAAATTATCTGAATTCTATTGAAGCCGCTAAAAAAGAAGGCGCCAAAGTATTGGTAGAAGGTGGTGTTTTAAAAGGGAAAAAGTATGCTAGCGGTTGTTATGTAAAGCCCTGCATCATTGAAGCCAAAAATGAAATGGACATTGTGCAACATGAAACCTTTGCTCCTATTTTGTACATTATGAAGTACAAAACATTAGAAGAAGCCATTGAAATGCAAAACAATGTACCGCAAGGTTTATCTTCTGCTATAATGACAAATAATCTGCGTCAGGCTGAAGCCTTTTTATCTGCTAACGGCAGCGATTGTGGCATTGCTAATGTAAATATTGGTACGAGTGGTGCCGAAATCGGTGGAGCATTTGGTGGCGAAAAAGATACCGGAGGTGGTCGTGAAAGCGGAAGCGATGCTTGGAAAATATACATGAGGCGCCAAACAAACACTATAAACTATACAGCAGAACTACCTCTCGCTCAAGGTATTAAGTTTGACTTATAAATCACAAAATGAACCCCAAAATATCCAGACTCTTAACCATTGCGCTTGGCCTTGGCTTAGGAGTCTGGGTATTTTATAGGGCAGCCAATTTATCCTTTACGCATGACGAAAGTGGCAGTTATATCTTTTTCTACAATCAACCCTACTCCGATTTATTATTTGATGTGAATTGTTGGATTTCGGCCAACAATCATATCTTAAATAGTGCTTTATTTAAACTAAGTGTTGATCTTTTTGGAATAAGCGATTTAAACATAAGACTCCCAAACGCTTTGGCGTTTATAGGATGTTTTATTGTAGCCTTCTCAATATCTGAGAAACACTTGAGCAAAACACTTCCCAAACTTATTCTATTTGTCGTGCTATTTATCAATCCGTATGTGATGGATTTCTATAGCCTCTGTCGAGGATATGGACTTAGTATGTTTTTTCACTTATCTACTCTTTATTTTTTATTGAACTATTTAAAAAACGGAAAAACAAGAAACCTGCATTTCTCTTTTATCGCTTTATTATTGGCATCATTATCCTTACTGACCAATGCCATTTTATTTCCCGTTTATGGATTAGCACTTTGGATAGTTAAAAGAAAGCAACTAACGTCAAACGTAGCCCTTTTATATACTCCGATATTGTGGGGACTAATTACCTTAGGTTTTCTTTGGATACCGATCAAGTTTTTAAAACTACAAAATGAGTTCCAGTTTGGAGTAAAAAGTATTTGGGATTCTTTCAAAAGCTTTGCGCAAGTTTCCTTAGCAAATCAAGACTATGGATTTAGTCTGAATACCACAGCCGATATTGTAACCGTAATTCTAGTTTCATGTATAATATTTGCTTTAGTAGCCGCTTTCCGTAGCACAACTACGACTCGGATTTTTGCCATTGCTTTTTTGCTTTTGTTAGTTCTATTACACCTAGTGTTTATGGCCGATTTCTTATTTCCTTCAGAACGGAAAACGACTCTTTATGTGCCTCTAATAGCTTGTTTGTTAAGTTTTGCATCTAATAAGATAAATATCCCAAATTGGAGGATATGGTTATCTAGAGCATTGATATGCTTAGTATCATTACATTTCGCAATACAACTGAATCCTAATCAAACCATTGAATGGAAATATGACAGAAAGACAAAAGATTATATTTTTGCATTGAGAGATATGAAGAAGAAAATCAATTTACAGGCTTACTGGGTTTTTCACCCGACCTCTACTTATTATATCTTAACTCAGGAAATAGAAAATATCAATATCATTCCGTATGATAAAGAATTAAAACTATCGCCTGAAGCAGATGCTATCATTCATTTTGAGTGGGACTTTAAAAATGACCCTGCTCTTAACCTCTATCAACGCGACCAAGAACTTGCACTTTCAATTCGTAAATAATAAATTATGGCACTTACTTCATCAGACAATATTGAATCAGACTTCTTAGCTCCAAATTTTGAATTATTGGATACCGTTTCGGGACAAAAAAAATCATTGACAGAGTTAAAAGGAAACAACGGAACCGTTATTATGTTTATTTGTAATCACTGTCCTTTTGTAATTCATATAAATCCTACCATTGTTAAAGTAGCAAAAGAATATCAAGCGAAAGGTATACAGTTTATTGCCATCAGTAGCAATAACATAGTGTCACATCCTCAGGACGGACCAGAAATCATGAAAAAAGTAGCGAATAATGAAGGATACTCATTTCCCTATTTATTCGATGAAACACAAGAAGTGGCAAAAGCATATAAAGCAACTTGCACACCTGATATTTATCTATTTAACAGCGATTTGAAACTTTACTATCACGGCCAGCTGGATGACTCAAGACCGGGAAATGGGATGATTTGCGACGGTTATGATTTAACAAATGCTATGAACAACTTGCTTATAAATAAACCTACCGAACATCAGAAACCTAGCATTGGATGCAGTATTAAGTGGAAATAAATAAACACTAATCAATCAATGGAGTTGATAAAACTTCATTAGACCGAAAACAAGCTACATTAAACCTTATCGTAATAAGGTTACATTACCTCTAAACGAATTTTGATAGCCATTGCGCCAGCGGGCTACAATTTGATAAACAAACACACCGGTAGATTGTTCCTTGCCTCCAAACTTTCCGTCCCAACCTCGACCGTCTATTTTGTCAGTTTTAAAAATTGTTTCCCCCCAACGATTAAATATTTTCATATCAAATTCTATAACACCACTGCTTAGCAATTGACGTGGTATAAAGTAATCGTTTCGGCCATCATTATTTGGCGAAAAACTATTTGGAATATTTAAATAACAATCTCGTTTAACCCAAATACTATCCGTGGTAGAACAACCATCATTATCTACCATGGCCCAATAACGACCTGTTTTTGTAGCCTCAATAGAAGGTGCTGTTTCACCTGTACTCCAATTCATTATCTGATTTGGATTTTCAATATTTTCTAAAAGTGCTACGGTGTCTAATCCAGGACAAAGAACCTTATCTTCTCCTAAGTTAATAAGCGGAAAGTCTTTCACCGTAATCGTTACATCTTTTGTTTCATCATCGCAGATTAAATATTGACCAGTGAGTGTCACGTTATACACTCCACTCTTTTCAAAAATATGTGTTGGATTATGCAAGCCCGACAAAATAACTCCATCATCAAAGTCATACACCCAATTAAAAGTATGCTTTGCTATAGAATCAATAAATTGAACTTTTTCTCCAGCACAAATCTCCAACGGCGTGGCTGACAATTCTACATAAGGTGGCTCATCTACATATACTGTATGCATGGCAGAATCCATACAGCCAGCGGTATCCGTTACATACAACCACACTGTGTACGTTCCAGGATTAGGATAATTTTTGATTTGATTTACTGCACTAGCATTGCTCACAGTAGTTCCATCGCCAAAATCCCAACTATAAGCTAATGGGCCTACACCTTGGATAGGGAAAACTAAGGGTGTAAAAATAAAAGCGGTTCCCAAGCAAACCGAATCATTCGGTGGCTGATTAAGAGCATTCGATACGATAAAATCTGCACCCAACGAATCTACAATTTCGATTACTAAGCTATCTGCCAAGGCAGTAGAGCAAAAGTTCTGAAGAAAAAGTACAATCGTTTCAGTACCTTCTGGAATATTATCTTGATAAGCTGATATACAAATAGTGCGAACTGTATCCGCTGGGTCTGGACTAAAAACAATGGTGTCATTTAGGAAAGGATAATCAACATTATTGATTGCGCTTCCTTGAATCACAAAATTAATAGTATCAAAAGTAGGTATACCGAATTTCTCAATTTTCACATCGATTTTTAATGAATCGCACCCTTCAATCAATACTGGATTTCCAGACAGTGAAGTAAGATTAGCCTTAAGATCTAGGCCAACTGCATTGGCGCTAAAACTTCCCGCTTCTAGCATTACGCCTGAGTCCAA
>CAYMFF010000062.1:15174-17930 GCA_964389575.1 uncultured Chitinophagaceae bacterium | reverse complement strand
CTTGGGCGTTTTGATTTCCTTTTAAACTTCCATTGAAAAGTGCTACTTTTTTACCCGCTTTATACAACGGTAGGTTTCGGAGGTAAGTTCCGAAACTATTTTTCTCATAAACTGATCGGTTGAAGCCGGTTGGCACATGAAAACGTTCTGATATGGTGTACCCATTCTTATTGACAAAACTATGCCCCGGTTCGTTAACACCATCGTCCCACAAGGGTTCGTCAGAAAAATCACAACTTGAAAATAATAACACAAACGCCAATAAACACTTCATAGAAGTGAGATGCAAAGGCTGAGTGTTTTCCATAAAAGATTATTTATTACGTCGAATCTTATCTGGGTTTTGACGCGTATCAAACACATCAGCTACCACAACTTGAGATTTATCATCATCTACCCAATAAATAATTTTGTAATTTTTGTAAACCAAATATCTAAATTCACGTATTCTATTTTCTAGAAATAGTTCTTTTTGACCAATTCTTGGATTATTTGATAAAACTAAGGTCTTAGTAAAAATACTCTGCGCAATACGAGTGGCAATACTTTCATTTGCATGTTCTGAATAATACTTATAAACTAGTTCTAATTGCCTTTTGGCAAATCCAGTCCAAATTACTTGGTGCCCCATTTTGCCATTTCTTCCTGAAGCTCCATGCTCGTAATCACATTGCCATTTTCATAATCTTTGATTGAGGCATCAATCCGTTTATTAAATTCAACATCAGACATTGGTTTCAATTCTTCCTCTTGTATCCTTTCGAGTTTCAGGAGTTTTTCAAGTCGAGCAATAGCCATCTCACCTTGCAGTTTTAAGAATTCCTGCACAAATTGTATTTTTCTAGATTCAATGTCCATAACAATATAAAGGTATGAAATAAAGAAGAATTATTTTCGTTATAATAATGTTGAACACATTTAGAAAATATTATTTGCCTGGGATTATTAGTTTGGTGGGAGTTCTAATAATTTATATCATTGGACATTTCGAAAATAAAGAAAGGGCATTAGAAATTACATTTGGAGGAGTTTCTAGCTATTCTTCTATGAAAACAATGTTTTCGAAAAAAGATGACCAAGCAATATTCTGCTCCTTAATTAACGTAGCTACAAATACTCCTAAAATAAGAGAAGCCTTCATCAAAGTCTGCAATAGTAAAGAGCATGGCAGTATCGTCTTTGACATTAATAGTATTCTCTATCAAGATTTTGTACAAATTATCAATCAGTCAAAAATTGCGGGATTCCAAAATTGCTACAATTGTTGGGATACACTTTATGTCACAAATCAAAATATGGACTTTACTAACTGGTGTGGCCCAAGCCCTAATTTAATGAGAACGTTCAAAACTATAGAAATGCCACCTAAAATAGTTTTGGAAAAAGGTAAATTACGAACAGCCACCAAAACTGAGATACTTATTGATAATTGTTATAATTTTCTTGATATATATATATTTCTGATTCTTCCACTTTTCGGCATGCTATTCTTTTACTTTATTCTGCCTTTCATTCAATCAAAAAGGCAAATCAATCCGAAGGATTGACGCGACCAAGCAATTACAAATTGCGCTCATCCACCTCCCTACCCTCCGCCAGCGGAGGACATATTTTGTACTACTCTAATTTAATTCAAGTACAGATTTTTTCACATTCTATTTCCCCAGAATAAATCCCTACCCTACTTTAGCGGTATGAAAAAAGCATTTGTATTTCCTGGTCAAGGAGCACAATACCCGGGTATGGGCAAAGAACTTTATGATAACAATCCTAAAGCCAAAGAATTGTACGACCGAGCCAACGAGATTCTTGGATTTTCTATTACCGATATCATGTTTAATGGAAGCGCTGAGGATTTGAAACAAACCAAGGTTACCCAACCTGCTATTTTTTTAGACTCTATAATCAAATACTTATGCTTAGATCATGACAACCCCGATATGACTGCCGGTCATTCTTTGGGAGAATTTAGTGCATTAGTTGCTGCCAATGCACTCAGTTTTGAAGACGGATTAAAACTTGTGAGCGCACGCGCCAATGCTATGCAAAAAGCCTGCGAAGCGAACCCTTCTACTATGGCAGCTGTGTTGGGCATGGAAGATGCTGATGTAGAAAAAATATGTGCAGAGATTGACGAAACCGTAGTGGCGGCTAATTATAATTGTCCTGGTCAATTAGTTATTTCGGGTAGTAATAAAGGCATAGAAATTGCCTGCGAAAAACTAAAAGAAGCAGGAGCAAGACGAGCATTGCCCTTGCCAGTGGGTGGCGCATTTCACTCTCCACTTATGCAACCAGCTCAAGAAGAATTGGGTGCAGCCATCAGCGCTACTGAAATTAAAAACCCTGACTTCCCAGTTTACCAAAACGTTGTAGCAAAAGCAGTCTCGGACGCTGATGAAATTAAAGCAAATCTAAATGCCCAACTTACTGGACCTGTCCGGTGGACGCAAAGCGTTCAAGCTATGATGGCAGATGGTGCCGGTGATTTTACAGAATGTGGACCCGGTAAAGTTCTGAGTGGATTGGTTAAAAAGATTCATCGCGAAGCCGCCGTTTCTCAACTTCAATAAATGAAAGATGACCTTCGCGAATATTTCGCATTTTCTAAATCGCAAAGTCGTGGAATTATTTTGTTGAGTTTATTCTGTCTGCTAGGTCTAGGAATTTATTTCAGCATGGATTCTTGGATTTCACCGCCAAAATCCGAATCGATAAACGACCTGGAAGTTGAACAAATATTGGCATCCATTTAC
>CAYMFF010000062.1:0-15074 GCA_964389575.1 uncultured Chitinophagaceae bacterium | reverse complement strand
ATTCCTAAAAGCAAAAACTCTTATTCTTCTTATAAGAAACACCCTGCGAAAAACGCTTCAAAAGAATCTGATAAGAATCTAAATATCGAAATCAATTCAGCAACCGCCGAGCAACTCATAGAACTAAACGGTATAGCAGAAAAACTGGCCAGTAATATTCTAAAGTATAAAAAAATGCTGGGTGGTTTTCACAATGTGAATCAGATTAAAGAAGTCTATGGAATTCGTCCTGAAACCTTTGATAGGATTAAAAAACATTTAAACTGTAATTCTAGTGATATCATTAAAATAAACATCAATGAAGCCACATTGAATGAGATGAAAAAACACCCTTATCTACGAAAAGATGACTGGGGCTTAAAAATTACTCGCTTTCGTAAAAGTCAGGATTACGAAATTAAGGCATTAGAAGACCTAAAACAGATTGAAGGAATGACCGATGTCGTCTATAATAGGCTTGTTCCTTACTTACGTTTACAGTAAATTTGCATCCATGAATTTTGGATACACAGACATGCAAAAAGAGATTGCCACTATGGTTCAATCTTTCGCCGAAAAGAACATTCGTCCACAAATGATGGAGTGGGATGAAAGTCAAACTTTCCCGATCGAGCTCTTTCATGAAATGGGCAAATTAGGTCTTATGGGTATACTTATGCCTGAAGAACTTGGTGGTACTGGCCTTTCTTATTTTGAGTATGTAACCGTCGTTTCTGAAATTTCAAAAGTTTGTGGCTCTATCGGGCTTTCGGTAGCAGCACATAATTCGCTCTGTACGAATCACCTTTATAAATTCGGTAATGAAGAACAACGAAAAAAATACATTCCTAAACTGGCCAGTGGCGAATGGATTGGTGCTTGGGGGCTGACCGAAGCCAATACGGGCAGTGACGCAGGTAATATGCAATGCACGGCAACTAAAGACGGTGATGATTGGATTTTAAACGGAACGAAAAATTGGATTACGCACGGTAAGAGCGGTGAGGTAGCTGTTGTGCTGGCTCGAACAGGAGAGCCAAGAGCGAAAAACAATGCAACCGCTTTTATCATTGAAAGATCCGATGAAGGATTTAGTGCTGGTAAAAAAGAAAATAAATTAGGTATGCGCGCAAGCGAAACCACAGAATTAATTTTTGATAATTGTCGCCTGTCTGACGATCGCAGATTAGGCGAAGTCGGTGACGGTTTTAAGCAAGCCATGAAAATTTTAGACGGTGGTAGAATATCCATTGCGGCACTTTCTTTAGGAATCGCAAAAGGTGCTTATGAAGCAGCTGTAAAATATTCTAAGGAGCGTCATCAATTCGACCAACCGATTAGTAATTTCCAAGCTATTCAATGGAAATTAGCCGATATGGCTACTGAAATAGAAGCCGCTGAATTACTAATTTATCAAGCCTGTGATTTAATCACCAAAGGTGAAAAAGTAACTGAGAAAAGCGCTATGGCTAAGTATTATGCTTCAGAAGTTTCTGTGCGTTGTGCTAATGAAGCCGTACAAATCTTTGGTGGCTATGGCTACACTAAAGATTTTCCAGTGGAGAAGTTTTACAGAGATTGTAAACTTTGCACCATTGGAGAAGGAACTAGTGAAATTCAGAAGTTGGTTATAGCTCGGTCGTTGTTGAAATAAACTTTTTAATTCGTTTAACGCTTGCTCGTGCTGAGAGTTTGTAACTTTATGCAAAATACTAAGCATGAAACGTCTGTCATTACTACTATTGAGCTGTTTTTTAACCACATTCCTCTTTGCGAATGACGGCATTGGTTTAAGTACCAACTATGCCAAAAAAAAGAAAAAACGTTTTAAGCTAGATAAGAATAGAATTATAGTTGGCGGTGGTCTCGGAGGTGGTGGCTTACAAGGAGGTTACATTCTAAGTGTTACGCCAAGCTTGGGTTATAGAGTCACGGATCGTTTTCATGCAGGAGTCAATTTTGGATATTTCTATTCAAGACAAAAACTACCCTATCTCGATGGCAGTTATGACCTAATTAAAAATCGAGTAATCTCCCCTTCTTTATTTGCACGTTTCTTTCCTATTGATGTGGTTTTCCTTCAGGTGATGCCTGAATTCAATTTTGTAAAACAAACCTTCGAACAGTTTTCTTCTTTTACTCAACAAACTACTGAGCAAGAATTTAAAAATAATATACCTGCCGTTTTGGTTGGGGGCGGATATGCTCAACGATTAGGTAATTCTTCTTATATGATGGTATCGGTGATGTATGATATTGTTCAAAACCCTAATTCACCATATTATCGTCAACCCGTTTTTGGCGGCGGATTAGCATTAGGACTTTTCGGTAGATAAGTTTTTACTATTTTCGCGCCTGACAGGCATCCTGTATCATGGCGAATTACAATCAATTTAAAGCACTCAAGGCATTAACGAAAGCTAGTTTTATTTCGTTATTAAAAAGTCCAGCATCTATTTTTTTTAGTATTGCCTTCCCACTCATTTTTATAATTGCCTTTGGTATCATGAGTGATACTGGCACGAGAGTGACGCTCGCATTCCCTCCACCCTGCGACACCTCAAATCAAGTATATTCTTCACTACAACAGATTCCGATTGTAAAAGTTTATTCTTTTGAATCTAATGATAAGCTCACTGATGATTTAAAAAAAGGTAGCATAGCCGCTGTTGTAAATATTCAAAAAGTTGATACATCTCAGCAATTATCCATTGAGTTACAATCATCAATTGCTTCTGGTAATGATGCGGCAATTGCAAAACAGGTGCTAGAAAGTGTGGTAAACAGCATTGATGAAAAAATATTTACCGGTAACCAAAGTATTGCTAGTATAAAAATTGCTAAACCGATAGAAGGCAGAGCGTATCGATATTTAGATTTTTTTCTTCCTGGAATGCTTGGTTTTTCTATGCTATCGGCCGGTATATTTGGCACGGCTTTTATTTTCTTTAATCTGAAGCAAACGCTTGTGCTAAAACGATTTTTTGCAACACCCGTCAAAAGAATTTTTATAATTATTGCAGAAGGTAGCTCACGACTTATCTTACAAATGATAGCGGCCGCCATTATTATCATAGTCGGATACTTTGCCTTTGATTTCACATTATTACATGGCTTTCAGACATTTTTTGAAATGATGATATTGTGCTTTTTTGGTTTAGTCATTTTTCTAGGAATGGGTTTCATCATTAGCTCAATTGCCAAAAATGAATCGCTGATTCCCCCTTTGGCTAATATGATTACTATGCCACAACTTTTGTTGTCTGGCGTATTTTTAAGTACTAGTAATTTCCCGGATTGGCTCCAACCTATTTGCAACGCATTACCACTTACTCAATTGAATAACGCATTACGTGCTATTGCCTTTCAAGGGAAATCATTTTTTGATGTTTGGCAACCCATTTTAATCTTAGGAATTTGGGGTATTTTAGTTTATGCGGTAGCCGTCAAGGTTTTCCGCTGGGAATAATTATATTTGGGTAAATTGCCTATTATGGATAAAAGATGGTCAGTCATCGAAACAGATGAAACTGTTGTTGATGAACTCAGAGATGCGCTTGGTATCAACCGAATTTTTTGTGAGTTATTAGTTGCTAGAGGAATAGACACCTTCGATAAGGCAAAGACCTTTTTTAGAATGGATGCTAGTCAGCTCAACGATCCTTTTCTAATGAAAGGAATGGATACTGCTGTAGAACGTATCAAACAAGCTATTGATCAACAAGAAAAAATATTACTGTACGGTGACTACGATGTCGATGGAACTACTTCGGTGGCATTAGTTTATAGTTTTTTCAAACACTTCTATGAGAATATTTCTTTTTATATTCCCAATCGTTTTAGCGAAGGCTACGGCTTATCCGAAAAAGGAATTGAACATGCTGTATCTGAAAAGGTGAGCTTAATTATCACATTAGATTGTGGAATTAAGTCAATTGATTTAGTGGCTAAAGCAAAAGAGCTTAATATTGACACTATTATATGTGACCATCACCTTCCTGGCGATGAGCTTCCAAAGGCGTACGCTATTTTAAACCCTAAACAAGCGGACTGTCCTTATCCTTATAAAGAACTTTGTGGTTGCGGTGTGGGTTACAAATTAGTATCTGCTTATGGAAAGCAATATGAGATTTCTCAAGATTTAATTGATGAACATCTCGATCTTTTGGCTTGTGCTATCGCGGCAGATATAGTTCCAATAACGGCAGAAAATAGAACATTGGCTTATCTAGGATTAAAAAAAGCTAATGAAAACCCTTCCTTGCCTATCAAAGCACTAAAGGAACTTGGCGACATTCGTAAAGATCTAAGTATTCGTGACTTGGTATTTATTATTGGCCCCCGTGTGAATGCTGCAGGTAGAATGGACGATGCCACAAAAGCCGTTGAGTTATTTATTGAAAAAGAAGAGGAAAATGCTCAAGCCTTGGCCAAAGTTTTGGATGAAAGCAATAAGGAAAGAGTGCAAATAGATAAAAACATTACAGAAGAGGCTACTGCTTTGTTAGAGCAAGCCAATGATCATTCTACCGTTGTTTATAACCAAAACTGGCACAAAGGTGTGGTAGGAATTGTAGCGTCAAGATTAATAGAAAAAAAATACCGCCCCACAATTGTTCTGACAGAATCTAATGGAATGGTTACCGGTTCGGCACGTTCGATTCGTGGATTCAATTTATTCGAAGGATTGAGTGAGTGTAGTGATTTACTTGAAAATTTTGGAGGACATTATTTTGCAGCAGGACTTACCATGAAAGAAGAGAATCTTCCAGAGTTCAAACAGCGCTTTGATAGAATTGTATCTGAACGAGTGACTGAAGATCAATTTATTCCTGAAATCAAAATTGATGCTGAGATTAGTTTTGAACATTTAGGATTCAATTTTCTAAAAATTATTGAAGAGTTTGCTCCTCATGGCCCTCAAAACTTAGCCCCCATTTTCATTACGCGCGATGTAACTGATCATAAAAGACTTTGTAAAGTTGTAAATGACAAGCACATTCGATTTGTAGTTAGGCAATGGGATGAGGCTATAATTTATAACGGAATTGGTTTTCACATGGCTGATAAAATAGAGGCTGTTAAAGGAAAGAATAAGTTCGATATCGTATATCACATTGAACGTAATGTATGGAGAGAAAGAGAATCTCTTCAACTGCGCGTTCTTGATATTAAGTAAGCATAATATAACCACATAAAAAAAGCGGTCTTTATTTCTATAAAGACCGCTTTATATTTTTAAACTATCAATTATTTACGAACCGTAACTCTTCTTACAAATTTGCTATCACCTGCGGTGAAACGCATCATGTAAACTCCAGAAGCCAGGTCTTTCAGATCAAAAGAAGTTTGCTGTTCGCCAAATACTTCTCCTAATTCTTTGGTTCGTAGAACAGAACCAGTTAAACTCAAGATATCAATCGTTACATTAGTTTTTTCTGAAGAATTAAAGTCAACAAACAATTGATCTGCAGTTGGATTTGGATAGATTCCAACATTTCCTATGTTCTCTACCACATCTTTCGTACCTACCGGGTCTCTAAATCTCAAGTAGAAATCTTCAGTCTCACCCGATGTATAATTTCCTAAACCAGTCGTATTTGCAGGGTTTGGACTTAAATCATCATTAAGAACTACACGCATTATCAAGGGTGTATTTACAAGAGCCGCAGAAGACATTGTTATTTGCGTGTTCAAAAAGAAATTAGCGGCATTGCTATTTCCGTTAAATACTCTTTCCGTTGGATCAAAAGATAAACTTCCATCATAATCAATGAAAATTGAAATCTGTGCATCAGAGTGAATAGGTGTATTTAAAATATGATAAACAGAGAATTTATAAGTTCCACCTAAATCTAAATCCAATGGACCCGCTGCCGTGTGATTCGTATAGAACTTATACGATGCTGGATTATTTAGATGCGGACCACCTGTAGAGAATGTAAATAAATTTGTGTTGGTAGGTGCTGGTTCACTAATTACTACTGCACCAATATCACTTTTATCAAGTGGACCAGTACCAATACTTGGACCAATACAATTTGGTGGTGGCAAAATTCTCACCTTGACTACATTGGAATATGAATTAGAATTTCCATTACAAGTGGTTCGATATCGATACCACATATCTTGATTCACAACTCTAAACATAGTATCCACGCTACCACCAGGAATATCTGCAAACACAACTCCATCAGTTGATTCCTGCCACGAGAAATTTAAATTGGCGAAGAACAAATCGTGGGTATTATTTACAATTCTCACTGTGTTATTAGGACAAGTTGTAGAGTCATCTATTATTGAAGTACCTGCATTAGGTGGGCTATTACAAGGTAATAGTTGAAGGTCTACTACATAATCTTCAACTTCTCCTCGTCCAAATGAATTACAAGGAGTGACTGTTTGTGCAGTACCGCCTTCTTGCAATATTACACGCATACCAGTCAATCCATAATTTGTTAATGTAGGAACTACAAAGCTATCAATACGCATATAATTTGTATTTGCACGCAATGGACCATTGACAATAACCTCACCGGTCGTATTGTAGACTCCATCTCTATTAAAGTCTAGAAATACTTTTACCCAACAGTTATTGAAACTATTTGTGAAACTAATTCCTGTTACATCTAGGTAATAAGCAGAGTCACTAAATAAAATAGGAATCGGAATATTATTGTAGAATAAAGAATATGGATTAACAGCCGTCGAATTATTTAAAGTTGGAATTGGGTTTCCATTATTGATTAGCGGCGGATTACCATTCTTATCTCTCAAGTTTACATTTCCGACATTTTCGAATTGTAATGTTGTTGCGGCATTGTCACAATAACAAATGAAAAATGGCAATACGTCTACAAATCGAACAGCAGTCGTATCTGATTGATTCGTTGCTTGACAAGTCAATATACATCTCCAATAGGTTGGAGTCGTAATAGTTGTAGAATAAGTTGGTCCAGCAGAGTTACCAACAAAGGTCCAAGGTCCAGTTGGGTTCGGCGAACTTTCCCAACGATATTGAACACCACCTTGCAGAGATCCTCCCGAAATATTTAATACCAATGGCTTATTAGGACAAGCAGTGGTGCTATCAATGATACCAGCAACAGGAGCTCCCGTACAAGGAGCCAGCACTTTAATATTATCGATTCCAATATCAGAACCAGGAACTGAGTTCGACCCACCAGAGGCTGTAAAACGAATAATAGTATTGGGAGCATTCGAATTTATACTTACAAAAATGGACTGCCAGGAGATACTAGAACTATACTGAGCAGCTGGTAAGAAAAAAGTACCACCGTTAGTTGAATATTCCACTAATAAATTATCTGTTCCCGAAGAAGAGTTATCATTTATATAATCAAACGAAAGCGTTTTATTTCCATTTGAACTGCTACAATCAACATATAAATCTAAGCTACCTTGACCTGTGGACGTAAAGCTATGGAATCGAGCGGAGTGATTACCAGAGCTGGCTGCTGGGAAATATAATCCGGAAGCAGGACCTGTCCATACGGCAGTTGGACCCTGATCTTCTCTTCGCCATGAATTATTCCCAGTAGCTGGTGCATTAGACCAATGATAGTCGTTCGGTACATCTGAATTATCACAATAACTCGCCCATTGTTCAAAATCTTGAGAATATGGCAAGGCCGCATACGTCGGCGGCGAAACTGTTACAACAGAAGGAAGTGAAGTATCTGAGATACTACTAATGGTACAAGTCATAATCATTCGATAATGCGTTGTTACAACAATTGGTGGTGTTTGATAGTTTCCGTTATTGGCGCCAGCAATGTTAGTCCATGTAACTCCATTAGGAGAAGACTGCCATTGATAAATCAACCCACTTCCTAATGTAGCGTTAGGTGCAGAAAAATTAACCGCTTGTCCAGCACATACCGTTGGATTATTAGGAGAAAGTGCTCCTACAGTCATTGCTAAACTGTCACAAGGTGTTGGAGGCAATAAATTGAAACCAAAATCTGCTCTTCCATTACCAAAGTTTGAACCTACGGTATTGGCAAATCCACCCCAAATACGTGCACCAGCACCTACACCGTTTTGTCGCACTGTCAATCCAGAAGGAGTATAACCATTTTGTTTCATTTCTACAACCAATGATAAACTAGGATCGTAGAGGAATGGAGTCTGTAATGTAATTGAAAACCAGTTATTCGAGAGTGCGGTAATGTTTTGCGGACTCGCTTGAATCACTTGTGACATTCCAAGATTATACGTAGAATTTGTCCATTGAGTTTGGGTACCCACATTTTGAGCCAATGATATCGAAAAGTCAGTAAAACTGCTAGTATTTGAACTTCCTGCACGGAAAAACACGTCAGTTATAAGTCCCAAATAAGCTGGTGTACCTCCTAAGGTACCCTGGCTATTAAATACAGCTGGAGAGTAAATCCACTGTACCTTATTACTAGATAAGGTGTTTAACGGGAAAGAATTAGATGAGTTTCCTGCATTAAAATTATAAAACTGCGGTACTTGACCATAGGAAACTAGACTAATACCGAGTAGAAATACTGCGGATAATATTGTCTTTTTGATGGCTGGTAAAAATTTGTTTTTCATATCAATTATTAAGATGTTCATCGAATAATTTATCTGTACATAATAGAAACGTTGGCAAACACCAAAATGTTAGCAACGTTGAGTAAATATAAAGAAAAAAGCCCAATTGCTATAATTGGGCTTATTATTATTTATTCAGAAAAATCTATTCCTCACCAGAGATGATTACGTCTATCTCGAAGGCGTTTTCCTCACCTAAATTCATTTGAATTTTGTGCTCTCCTACTTCTTTTAAATCATCAGAGATAGAGATTCTTTTTCTATCAATTTCATAGCCTTTTTGCTCTTTAATAGCACGGGCTACTTGAATTGTAGTGATCGAACCAAAAATCTTTCCAGAAGTTCCTGTTTTGGCAGTAAGGTTTAATGGCGATTCTAGTAATTTTGCTTTTACTTTTTCAATCTCTTTCAGCATTTCTGCCTCTTTCTTGTTTTGTGCTTTTTGACGTTGTTCAGCTACTTTTAGGTTTTGAGGAGAAGCTTCCAGCGCCATATGATTAGGCAACAAAAAATTTCTTGCATAACCTGGCTTTACCGATACTACTTCGTTCTTAGCACCTAAATTGTCTATATCTTGCGTTAATATTACTTGCATTATTTCTTTACTTTAAAAGGTCAGTTACATAAGGTAGAATTGCCATTTGGCGTGCTTTCTTGATAGCTTCTCCTACTTTTCTTTGATACTTCAACGAGTTTCCTGTAATACGACGAGGCAACATTTTACCTTGTTCATTCAAAAATCGCTTTAAAAATTCACCGTCTTTATAATCGATGTACTTAATGCCCATTTTCTTAAAACGACAGTACTTCTTAGGTCGTTTTTGAACTCTTGTAGTATTTAAATACTTGATATCATTCTTTGCCATAACTTATGCTTCTACGTTTTCGTTAACTATTTCTTCTTTTTTGGCACCTGCTCCTTTTGTTCTAGCATTATAAGCTACTGCGTGCTTATCTAATGATGTAACCATTTGGCGCATAACACCTTCTGTTCTGTTCAACTGAACCAACAATTTGCTTATATCATCAGGGTTTGATTTAAACTCTAATACATAATAAAGTGCCGTTGTTTTCTTTTGAATTGGATATGCTAGTTGACGCAAGCCCCAGAAGTTTTCTTTTACCACATTGCCAGAATTTTCTTCTACAAAGGCAGTAATTTTTTTAGCTTCCACTTTGTACTCATCTTGAGATAGCACGGGTGTGAAGATGACCATTAATTCGTAATCTTTCATATAATTTATTTTTAGCTTAGCAGCGATTATAATTGGATCTTAAACAAGTTAAGAGCTACTTAGCGGAGCGCAAATGTAAGAATTTATCTAATAAAACTAAAAAAACCACCATTAAAAATGGTGGTTTGTAATACTTGTTATCTAATCCTAGACTAGTGTACAGTTTCTTCAACAACTTCTTCAGTTACTTCTTCGCCTTCACCAGTTACAGCGTCAGCAGCAGCATCAGCAGCATCACCAGCAGCGTCAGCAGCGTCTCCAGCAGCGTCAACAGCAGCATCAGCAGCATCAGATGCAGCATCAGCAGCGTCAGAAGCAGCATCAGCAGCAGCGTCAGCAGTGTTTTCTACAGCGTCAGTAGCGCCATCAACAGCATCAGATGCAGTTTCGCAAGAAGCGAAGATTCCTAATGCCAAAGCGAAGATTGAGATTTTTACTAAATTTTTCATGATAATTTATTTTTATTACTTCTTAATTCGGCAAACGTAAAAAAGGTAACCCAATTTTTATAATTTTTTTTATAAAAAAAGTACGCCGATGGCTCAATCGGGATAAAATTGATGAAAAATGTGAATAAGAGGGTTACCTTTCCAGTGTTTACGGTATTAATGAGTAAGACTGACGCATTTTTGGATGAGAATAAATTAGTTCGTTCTTTGGCAAAGGGAGAGCCTAGCGCTTTCCAAGATGTTTATAAAACCTGCTTTCCGGTCGTAACGAGGAGCCTAAAAAACATGAGCGCGGCTCTTTTTGAGGCAGAAGATGTTTTTCACGCATCACTTTTGGTCTTATATGAAAAATCGAAAGAGCCTGATTTTGTGCTAAGCTGTAAGATTTCTACTTTTCTAGTAGCTGTAGCACGAAAAAAGTGGCTGAAACAACTAGAGAAAGAAAAACGATTAGGAGAAAAAGAGATAGAATATGCTAGAATGCATAAGGACGAAAAAGCGGATGCTCTTTTTGACATAAAAAAAGTAAATGAACAAGAAAATAAACTAAAAAAACTGAATGAAGCACTTTATTTGCTCGGATCTCCTTGCAATGAGCTGATTAAAGCATTTTATATTAATGGCAAAAGCATGAAAGAAATAGCAAATATGTTCAATTATACAAATGCCAATAATGCGAAAACCCAAAAACACAAGTGCTTACAAAGACTGAAGAAAATATTTTTGAAATAACAGAGTGATGAATTACATAGCTGAAATAGAATCATACTTGCGCAATGAGATGAATACTCAAGAAATTGAGGCGTTTGAACTATTGGTAGCGAAGAACCCTGATTTAGCCAAAGAGCTTACAGAATACAAGGAAATCTTTGCTCAGTTTCAACATGCACGCAATGAAGCATTCGTTAAAAAGCAAATTGAAATTATCAAAGATCAAGAGGATCGAAATGCAATGAATATTTCGGGCGGCATGCGAAAGTCCTTAAAGAAATATTGGCGGACCGCTGGTATTGCGGCAACCGTTGCCATTTTAGCAAGCGTTGGCACTTACTTTGTGGCAGAAAATAGCTTTAATCAAAAAGATGACAAACGAATTCTTCAATTGGTAAATAAAGAAGTACGTGACTTAAAAACAAAGCAAGTCCGTCTCCAAAATGATATAAATAAAGTAAAAATAAATGCATTGCCTACCTACCCGCACAATGGTTCGGGCACCGCTTTTGCAATATCCAATAATGGTTATGCCATTACCAATTTACATGTTATCAAAGATGGCAAAAAAGTTTTTCTATTTACCAGTGATGGTACGGCCTACAAATGCGGTGTAATTTATCAAGACAAAACAAATGATTTGGCGGTTTTACAAGTTTTAGATTCAAACTTAATTTTCTCTCAAAACAATGTGCCGTATAAATTAGATACTAAAACAAAACTTGCAGAACGCATTTTCACCTTGGGCTATCCAAAACAAGAGGTAGTGTATAACGAAGGTTATGTGAGTGCTCTTAATGGTAAAAACGGAGACTCCACTAAAATTCAGCTAGAGCTTCCCAGTAGCCCAGGCGTCAGTGGCGCGCCAGTGCTTGATGAAGCAGGTAACTTGATTGGAATTATAAACAGTAAACAATCTATATCCAAGGGAATCACCTATGCTATAAAATCGGAAGTATTAGAGCCCATACTAGATTCTCTGGATGACAAATTAGCCAAGCAATCATTGCAACGTAATTCATTTCATTCTAGAAATAGAACCGAACAAATCGATGCTCTTGGCGATTTTATATTTACAGTAAAAGTATACAAATAGACATTTTGTCTCGTAATTTTAAAATAGGCGCCATTATGGCGCCTATTTTTTATGAATCGGACAAGATATCCATTCATTCCTGCATTGGTACAATTCTTAATCTATTCTATGTACAAAACAAAAAAATCAAAAAAATGAGACACAGAGTAAAAACAGATTTCGAACCATTATTTAAAAATTTATTAGACCTAGGCGTAAATGCATTATCAGACAATGCAAGATTTCCAGCCGTAAATATTTCGGAAAGCGAAAAAGAGTATGAACTTGAATTTGCCATTGCCGGTTACCAAAAAGAGGATTTAAAAATCAACTTAGAACATGATACACTTACCGTTAGTGCAAAAATCGAGGCTAAGCCAACGGACGAAGACAAAAAGTTCACTCGAAAAGAGTACGCTTCGAAATCATTTAGTAGATCCTTCCATTTGCCAGAACAGGTAAAAGAAAAAGACATTCAAGCGTCCTACGAAAATGGAATCCTAAAGCTAAATCTACCCAAAGCGGTTAAGGCAAAAGCCAAAGAAATCGTAATCAACTAAATAAGAAATAGTTTTTTCATATAGGGTGAAAATTGGGTGATACGTCGTGGCGTATTACCCTTTTTTCTTAGGTAATTTTTTTCGGTGCTTCAACACCTCGCCATCAAGATAAAAAATCCAATCTTCGGCTATGTTTTTAATATGATCTCCTATTCGTTCCACTTTTTTTATCGTACTAAAAAGATAGAGGGCAGAGGATGTATTCGTCGCATCTGCTTTTACCATTTTCTCAATCAAGTCAGAAGATGCGTGATTAATTTTATTGAGCTGTCTATCTCTTTTAAATACCTGACGTGGCAATTCTGCATTGTCTGACTCTATGGAAATGATAACCATATCCAACATATTGTAAGCAATCTCGAACATGTCTGCAATGCGCGACTTTTCAAGATAATTTTTATCTATAGGCTCTTCTAAATCTACCACATAATCTGAAATCCCATCGGCATAATCACCAATGCGCTCAATATCTGAATTCATTTTTAGCATACTAATGACGAAACGCAAATCACTTGCCACCGGATTGTAAAGGGCAAAAACATTTTCACATTTCTTATCAATTGTCAGCTCCATGGCATTCACTCTTTTTTCAGAATGTATCACCTCTTCCGCCAGAGCTTCATCAAAACTCATAAATGCATCGCCTGCCTTTTCCAATTGAGCAAGCACCAGCTTAAGCATCTCGAGGACTAAGTCCTTAACTTCTTTTAATTCTTGTTCTAGATTCGTCATAATTAAAATTTATTGGCTTATCCAAATTTACCCGTTATATAATTCTCCGTTCGTTCGTCATTCGGTTTGGTAAAAATATTCTTCGTCTTGTCGTACTCAATCAATTCTCCCATTAGGAAGAAAGCCGTTTTATCACTAACACGACCCGCCTGATGCATATTGTGCGTTACAATTACGATGGTATACTCTTGCTTCAAGTCATAAATCAGCTCCTCTACTTTAGCCGTAGAAATAGGATCCAATGCTGATGCCGGCTCATCCATCAAAATAATTTTGGGTTGCACCGCAAGAGTACGTGCTATACACAAACGTTGCTGCTGACCACCCGATAAGCCCAAGGCGTTTTTCTTTAAATCGTCTTTTACTTCATCCCAAAGCGCCGCCTGCTTTAATGTTTTTTCCACAGCTTCGTCTAAAATAGCACGCTTATTAATCCCTTGAATTCGCAGACCGTACACTACATTTTCATAAATTGATTTTGGAAAAGGATTTGGCTTTTGAAAAACCATGCCCACCTCTTTTCTTAAATCTTCAATGCGTACTTTTTTCTTGTAAATATCTTTACCATCTATCAAAACATCGCCTTCTTTTCTAAAGGAGTCGATGTAATCATTCATACGATTTAGCACACGCAAAAAAGTAGATTTACCACAACCAGAAGGACCGATAAAAGCTGTTACGGTATTTTCTTCCATTTGAAGATCAATACCGTGCAATACTTTTTTCTCACCATACCAAGCATTAATGCCTTTAGTTTCTATTTTAATATTTTTTTCCATAGAATTATAGTCCAAACTTTTTACGCGAACGATTTCTAAGATAAACCGCTAAACCATTTAATAAAAATACGATGAGTAATAATATTAGAATTGCAGCAGCTGCATTCAGCAAAAATCCGTGCTGCGGACGGGATACCCAATTAAAAATTTGCATGGGCAATACGGTAAATTCATCCATCGGTGACTTGGCCACAAACGGAACATAAGCCAATGCTCCTATTACAATTAAAGGAGCCGTCTCTCCCACTGCACGAGCTAGTGCTAAAATTACACCAGTAATAATGTTGGCAGAAGCAACAGGTAAGACTTGATTCCAAATTGTTTGCCACTTGGTTGCCCCTAATCCATAAGATGCTTCTTTGATTGATTTTGGTACCGCCTTAATTGCTTCTCTTGTGGCTACAATTATTATCGGTAAAATCAACAGAGCTAAAGTAAAAGCACCAGCCAATAACACGCCACCCAAATTCATGAAGCGTACAAAAATCTGCAAGCCAATAATTCCGTAAATAATACTCGGCACACCAGCCAGATTTGAAATATTGATTTCCAATAAATTACTTAAACGACCTTTCGTAGCATACTCCTCTAAATAAACACCTGCCCCTACGCCTACCGGAATAACAACCACTGCGGTCAAAACAAAAATCCAAAGCGTACCTGTCCAGGCAGGCAAAATTCCAGCTTTTTCCCACTTACGAGACGGAAGTGACTTCATAAAATCCCAATCTAAACGACCGATACCATCTGAGAATATTTGAAAAATAAACAAGGCTAATAATACGAGACCAAGCACCGTGGCGAAGACACCAAAGTAGCCAAAAAACTTATCTTTTCTTCTATTTAAATTAGCCTTACTCATATTCTTGACGGAATTTTTTATTGATAAAAAAGCTAATATTATTCAGTATAAAAGTGAACACAAATAAAGCCAAACCGGCCGCAAAAATGGTATTGTATTCCAAGGA
>CAYMFF010000061.1:4362-18138 GCA_964389575.1 uncultured Chitinophagaceae bacterium | reverse complement strand
GCAAACAATTTCTTATTGATTACAACCCCTTTAGTTGAAGGAGGAGTTTTCAAAGAGGCATCTTTTGCATCACCTGCTTTATCTCCAAATATGGCACGAAGTAACTTCTCCTCAGGCGTTGGATCACTCTCACCTTTTGGAGTAATCTTACCGATCAAAATATCTCCTTCTTTCACATGAGCGCCTACACGGATAACACCATGTTCATCCAAATCTTTGGTAGCTTCCTCACTTACGTTGGGAATATCAGGTGTCAATTCTTCTTCTCCTAATTTAGTATCTCTTACTTGTAAATCATACTCATCTATATGTACAGACGTAAACCAATCTTCACGCACCACATTTTCAGAGATTACAATCGCATCCTCAAAGTTGTATCCTTTCCAAGGCATGAAGGCAACTACTAGATTACGACCCAAGGCTAACTCACCGTTTTGAGTAGCATAACCTTCCGTCAAGAAATCTCCTTTCTTCACTTTCTGTCCTTTCTTCACACAAGGATGAAGATTCATACAAGTTCCTTGATTTGTTCTTTCGAACTTCGTTAATTTATATACTTTTAAATCATCATCAAACGAAACGATTCGCTCAACTTCACTACGTTGGTAGCGAACATGAATTTCTTCAGCATCAACATACTCTACTGTTCCCTTACCTTCAGCGGTAATTAAGATTCGAGCATCACGTGCTGCAATCGCTTCAATACCCGTTCCTACAATTGGAGTTTCTGGTAACAATAAAGGAACACCTTGACGTTGCATATTTGACCCCATCAATGCACGGTTAGCATCATCATGTTCTAAGAAAGGAATCATAGACGCACTCAAACCAACAATTTGATTAGGCGCAACATCCATATACTCTATTTCTTCTTTTTCAAGAATTGGGAAGTCTCCTGTTTGACGCGATTTAATTTTATCTTCAGCAAAGAAACCTTTATCATCTAGTCCAACATTTGCCTGTGCAATTTTCTTTTTATCTTCTTCTTCAGCACTTAAGTAAACCTGCTTGCGCATATCCACTTTTCCTTCTTTCACTTTACGATATGGCGTTTCAATGAAGCCCATTTCGTTAATCTTGGCATGCACACACAAGGTAGAAATCAAACCAATGTTTGGTCCCTCTGGTGTCTCAATAGTACACAGTCGACCGTAGTGAGAATAGTGTACATCACGAACCTCAAACCCTGCACGCTCTCTGCTCAAACCACCTGGCCCAAGTGCTGAGATACGACGTTTGTGAGTTATCTCAGAAAGTGGATTCGTTTGATCCAAGAATTGAGATAGCTGTGAAGTCCCAAAGAATGAATTGATTACAGAAGAAAGTGTTCTTGCATTAATCAAATCAATTGGCGTAAATACCTCATTATCACGAACGTTCATACGCTCACGAATTGTACGAGCCATACGTGCTAAACCAACACCAAACTGAGCATATAATTGCTCACCTACGGTACGTACACGACGATTACTCAAATGATCAATATCATCAATCTCGGCTTTTGAATTCGTTAGACGTACCAAATATTTAATGATTTCAATGATATCATCTCTACGCAATACTTTCTTATCAATATCTAAATCAAAACCAAGCTTACGGTTGATTTTGTATCGACCCACTTCTCCTAAATCATATCTTCTGTCAGAGAAGAATAATTTATCAATAATTCCACGAGCTGTATCATTATCCGGCGCATCTGTGCTACGCAACTGACGATAGATATGTTGTACAGCTTCTATTTCAGAGTTAGAAGTGTCTTTATTTAGTGTATTGTATATAATCGTATAGTCTCCACCAGCATCTTCTTTTTGCAAGAAAATAGTTTCAACTTCTAATTCAGTAATAGTTTCAATATCTTCATCAGATAATTCAGTATCACGATCTAGCAATACTTCATTACGCTCAATAGAAACAACCTCACCGGTATCCTCATCCACAAAATCCTCTGTCCAAGAACGAATAACACGTGCAGCCAGTTTACGGCCTACAGCATTCTTTAAGCTACGCTTATCAGCTTTCACTTCATCTGCCATCCCGAATAGATTCAAAATGTCATTATCCGTTTCAAAACCAATGGCACGCAATAACATGGTTACTGGAAATTTCTTTTTACGATCGATATACGCATACATTACATTATTAATGTCTGTAGCGAATTCCATCCATGCTCCCTTAAAAGGAATTACACGAGCAGAATATATCTTAGTTCCATTTGGATGCAAGCTTTGACCAAAGAACACACCAGGTGAACGGTGTAATTGAGAAACAATTACACGCTCAGCACCATTGATAACAAAGGTTCCTTTTGGTGTCATATACGGAATGTTTCCTAAGAATACATCCTGTACGATAGTTTCAAAATCGATATGCTCTTCATCATTACAACTCAATCGAAGTTTTGCCTTCAATGGAACTGAATAAGTAAGTCCGCGCTCCATACACTCATCAATAGAGTATCGAGGTGGATCTACGAAGTAGTCCAAAAACTCCAACAAGAAAATGTTTCGAGTATCGGACACTGGGTAGTTTTCCATGAAAACTCGGTGCAGGCCCTCTAACCCTCTTTTGTCAGGAGTTGTTTCTAATTGAATGAATTCGTTGAATGATTGAAGCTGAATATCCAGTAAATCTGGGGTTCCTGCTTGATTCGTAACTTTTCCGAAATTTATTCTTTCGGCTTTAACTGTTGCCATAAGTACTTTTTACGCGTTTTAAGTTTATTATAAATAATAAAAACCCAACAAGGTCAAGACCTTCTAGATTGAAAAAACAGTTGTTTTTTAATAAGAAATGTGCACGTGCTTACCCAATTGGACGTGCAAATTTACGGCGAAAGGCTCAACTTATCAAAAAATATTCCAAAATGTTAAGATAGGAAAAAGTAATTTTATAAATAGTTGATTATCAATATTTTGCAATATCAATTTTTTTTCAACACTGCTACGTTTACTATTTTCCCACTTGCCATTCCGACATAATCATTAGCTTGAACTCAAATGTAATTTTGCCTTTTCATAATCTTCCATTGTATCGATGGAAATCGGTGGTTTATCAACCTCAGCGACAGCAACATAAAAACCATGTTCAATCATTCTAAGGTTTTCCAATTTTTCCGCTGATTCTAAAGCCGAAGGTTGAATCTGGCTTAATTGAAGTAAAACGGATCTCTTATATCCATACACACCGATATGCTTAAAATACCCTAAGCTATTCAGCTCTTCCCTAAAATAGGGAATTGGACTTCTGGAAAAAAACAAGGCTCTACCCGATTCATTACAAACTACTTTTACATTGTTGGGGTTCAAGACATTTTCTTGAGAGCTTAACTCGTGCTTTAATGTAGCAACATCAACCTCTTTATTATCAAACAATTGAACAAGAATACTCAAATTTTCATTCCTAATAAAAGGCTCATCAGCTTGTACATTTACAATAATGTCATAAGGAAATTTTCCAAGCTCATTAGCAATACGATCCGTTCCGCTTTCAAAATGCTCTTCATTGAAAATATAGTCACAGTTATACTCTTCCAGAACAGCGGCCAGTTTAGAGTGATTACATATTACAACTACTTTATCAAATAGACCTGAAGCCAAAACTGCTTGATAGGTTTTTATAACTATTGGAATACCCTCTAATGGCAACAAAAGCTTTTCTGGCAATCGTTGACTTTCCAGTCGAGCAGGAATTAAGGCTATTCTATTTTCTTTGGTATTCATTATTCTACTTGCCAACTACTTTTTTAATCCGATTCCAAGTTCTAAAATACCATTCTTTATTTAAAACGGGTCGATCACTATTCGCTCTACTCATAAGTAATATTGCTAATATGCCTAATATAAACGAAGACAACCACATTCCTTGCCACGCTTCTAAGATTTGATTGCTTGCCATTTTCTCGCCCATAGTATTAAAAATATGCAGTATCCCAAAGAAAATAACCGCTACAATAAACGGCATCCCCAAACCTCCTTTTCTTATAATAGCACCCAAAGCGGCTCCAATTGTAAAAAGTAACAAACAAGCAAACGGGATGGTAAACCTTCGATGCCATTCAATTTTATGTTCTGCTAAATTTTTGACATGTAACTTTCTGTTTTGAATATTAATTTCAATTGCATTTTTTACACTTCGTGCATTTACTTCTGCCGAAGTAGCCGCCTTGGTGTACAATGAATCATTATCAATAAATTGATCCAAGGACTTTACTTTGCCTGTTGCAGAAATAGCTACACTCGTATCCGGTTTAGAAATATAGCTTGAAATGATTTGAGTGATATAATCACTGCTACTCGATACTCTTTGCTGTGCCGTGTCAATTTCTTTTCCAATGCGCTCAACACTCATTGCTCGGCGCATATTCTTAAAATAATCTTCACTGGTTTTTTGCAAATCAAACTCGCTTAAGTCAAATACTTTTTTATAATACTTGAAACCCAACCTAATTTGCTCATTACTTTCAGTGGCCGGCTTATAGACTTCTTCATAACGCCAACCATCATATAACTCAAAAATCAAGGCGGCATTATCTTCTGTCACAAACATTTTTCCCTTCTTAGCCAGTATTACTTTTTGCTGTTCGTATCCGTCAGAGTTGTCATAAATTTTGACACCGTAAATCGTACTATTATCTCCATCTTTTTTTCGCACGTAAATTATATGTTTGGGAATTTCGGTATAGAACTCTCCTGCTTTAATATTTAAAGCTGGCTTTTTGTTTGATACTTCATAGTATGTCTTAATCGCTTTCAATTGGGCTTTGGGAATAATTTTATCATTGAAGAAAAAACTTCCAATGGCCAATAGCAATACGAAACCAAATAAAGGCCTGATAAATCTAACCAGAGAAATACCTGAAGATTTCAAAGCGGTTAATTCTGAGGTTTCTCCAAGTTCTCCAAAATAAATAATGGAAGAAAATAAAACACTTAAAGGCAATGCAATGGGCACAAGTGGCAAGGTTTGCAAACCTAAGGTGTTCAGTATTGTCCATGCATCAAGGCCTTTTCCGATATAATCGTCTATATATAACCAAAGATACCAGATGATAAATGCAAACCACACTACGAAAAAAGCGGCAATCAATTTTGGCAAATAACCTTTTATTGAAAAACGAGCAAGCGAGCGCATGTCAATTATTTAATTGCTAACATTTAGTATTGAGCACATAATACAAGTGTAAATATATAATGACAAATTTAGCGTCTTGATTCTTAAGACAAATGTAAATTTTAAGAGGAGGAATTAGCTAATACGCGAAATGTGCATTTACTTTCTGCTTTACGGCTGATATTAAACTAGCAGAAAAAAGGCAACTTGCTCAAAAACTACGCACCCATGCGCTGTTTCAATTCTTTAATTTGACT
This sequence comes from uncultured Chitinophagaceae bacterium, assembly GCA_964389575.1. Classification (GTDB taxonomy): domain Bacteria; phylum Bacteroidota; class Bacteroidia; order Chitinophagales; family Chitinophagaceae; genus JAGNRR01. The sequence continues at coordinate 12,772 of CAYMFF010000061.1, read as the reverse complement.
TTCCCAGAGCGTGATCTGGTCGTCGACTTCGCCTTTATCAGCAAAGTCAGTAATGTGCAAAATATTTTCTTTTGTAATATCACTACTCTCGATGCGGAATTCAAAGAACTCCCCTTCGTCCATCCACTCCCATTGATAGCGAATAAATTCATTCTCGTTAGAATCTATAACTTCTGCACTATCTGGCGAACCTCCGTCCCATGAAAAATGAAACACATTATCGACTGCATCTACTTTATCCGCAAACCACTCGCTTAAACCATCACTTGACGCCAACAAATTATAGAGCACACTTGTGCTACAATTAATGGGAAATTCAATCGTGTATTCTTCTTTTTTTGCCATAATCTGTAAGTGTACAATAATAAGTCACGAAGCATTAAAACAAAATTTTAATCTCTATTTTTTACTACTTCGGTGTTAATTATGAAAATCTTTTTTTGGTAAAAATTAGGAAATCATTTACATTTAGCTGACAATTCTATGACAACTACTTTCAATTCAAGAATTTTTCCTATTTCAAATCTTTTAAACACACCTTGCTTATGTCTATGCGCCAGCTTAAGATTACTAAATCTATTACCAACCGCGAAAGTCAATCCTTAGAAAAATACCTACAAGAAATCGGCAAAGTCAGCTTAATTACTCCAGAGGAGGAAGTGCGGCTTGCTAAAAAAATTAAACAGGGCGACCAGTTCGCCTTGGACAAAATGACGAAGGCTAACCTGCGATTCGTAGTCTCAGTTGCTAAACAATATCAAAACCAAGGTTTATCCTTGAGCGATTTGATTAATGAAGGAAACGTTGGACTGATTAAAGCCGCTAAGCGCTTTGATGAAACTAGAGGTTTTAAATTTATCTCTTATGCCGTTTGGTGGATTCGTCAGAGTATTTTACAAGCTCTTGCTGAGCAAAGTCGAATTGTTCGTTTACCATTAAATAAAGTTGGACTAACGAATAGAATTAATAAAGCCGTTTCTCAGCTTGAACAAGAATTGGGAAGACAACCTAGCTCCGATGAGTTAGCCACCCTTCTAGAAATTAATAGAGAAGAAATTGAATCCACGATTTCTTCTGCTTCAAGACACATCAGTATGGATGCTCCGTTTAGTAGTGGCGAAGAAAATAAATTACTCGATATTTTAATTGATCCAAATGCTCGTGCCGCAGATAAAGATTTAGCTCATACCGAAAGTTTGCGTTGCGAATTGGACCGCAGTTTAAATTCGCTTACCGATCGTCAAAAAAATGTATTGAAACTTTTCTTTGGTATTGGAACAGAACATCCTTTAAGTCTTGAAGATATTGGTGACCGATTTAGCCTAACTAGAGAACGTGTCAGACAAATTAAGGACAAAGCCATTTTAAAATTGAGAAATACATCTCGAAGTAATCAATTGAAACATTACCTAGGCGCTTAATCCTATTCAATAATTACATTTCCTATACTACCATTGGGAGCAGTAATACCCAGCATATTTGTTATGGTCGGTGCGATATCCGTCATGAACACTTTTTGATTGTGTTTTCCTTTTGGAACACCCGCTCCATAAAACACTAAAGGAATATGCGTATCATATGCGCTCCAAGCTCCGTGCGATGTACCGGTTGTTGAATAAGCATCCAAAACGGCAGGATAAAATAACAGTGAAATATCTCCCGAACGACCTTGGAAATAACTGTTGTGATAATACTCTTTTACAAATGAAGGCATTGTAAGTTCTTCAATATTATCAGATTCAAAAGCCATTTGAACTAGTTGATGTTCGTTAAAGTATTCTATTGTTGCCTTTTTCACATTTTCATAAAAAGACCCAACCATATGACTCTGAACATAATTAGTAACTTTTTTATCAAAATACACTTGACAATTCATAAGCTTAACACACAAATCTTTGACACCAAATTTATTTTCTAGATGTTCGTTTAAAGCAAGTTGTTCTTTTTGTTCAAAAAAGTAACCCGCTGGTACATTTTTATCTTTTAAATAATTAGGATTATGCGCTGCGCCATGATCAGCAGTAAGAAACATTAGATAATTTCCGTTGCCATACTCAGCATTTAAAAAATCGATAAAATCAGCAAGGTCATTATCAAAACGTGCATAAGTGTCTTCTACCTCCAAACTATTAGGTCCAAAAACATGACCTACATAATCAGTAGCAGAGAAGCTCAACGCCATAAAATCAGTTTCGCCTTTCTTACCGATTTGTTCATTGATCATTGCTTTTTTGGCAAAATCAAAAAGTATTGTGTTGCCGTAAGGAGTCCTTTTGATATAGGCATCACTGGTTGATTTAAATGTGTAAGGAAAATGAGTTGTTTTTTTATCAGCAAAACCGCCCTCATAATCTGGATTGTTATCATGTTGGCCGTAGAGATAATTTTCTGTAGGGTACAAGGTGCTCCAACCTTGATTCAATAATTTTCGTGCATGTTTTTTGGAATTAAATTCAGAGGCCCATGTTGGAAGGTTATTTACATAAAAAGAGCTACTCATAAACTGAGCATTTCCATCCATCCAATAAGCAGCATTCGCTGTATGCCCACCTGGCAAAACCGCCCCTCTGTCTTTTAAAGAAATAGCAATCGTTCGTGAACGATTATTTGTTGCCAATCGAAGCTCATCCGTCATTGTAGTTACCTTTAAATTTCTGGGGCTAATTCGTCCGGAGATTTCAGCACCACCTATTGCTCGTATTGAAGAATCTGTGACGCAATACTTCGTATTATTTATCTTTTTATCAAACCAATTATTGCCAACAATTCCATGTAAGCTAGGAACACTGCCCGTGTAAATGCAAGCGTGACCTGGTCCTGTATGAGCCGGCAAATAATTAATATAACAATTCGTAAACCAAGCACCTTTTTCTTTTAAAAGATTGAAACCATTATCACCGTAATGTTTATTAAAAACAGTTAAATAATCTGCTCGCATTTGATCTATCACAATACCAATTACAACCTTGGGCTTCTGCCCTTGCTGGCCATATGCACTAACACCCAAGAAACTAATCCACAATAAAACCAAGATTTTCTTACCCATTATCCACTTTTATAATTTGTTAGCAAAAATGAGAATATTAAACAAGAAAACAGCTGTCTTATGTCGTAATTTTGCGGTATCGCAATTAATAAATTATTGCAGACTAAATATAAGTTATGGCGGATTTATTCGGAAAATTTCAGAGCAAAGGATCATTAGGTAGATACCAAGAACGAGCACATGGTTATTACGTTTTTCCTAAATTAGAAGGAGAACTTTCTAATAGAATGATTTTTAATGGTAAGGAGAAAATAGTTTGGAGCTTAAACAATTACCTCGGTTTAGGAAATCATCCTGATGTAAGAAAAGCAGATGCTGATGCAGCCAGAGACTACGGATTGGCTTATCCAATGGGCGCTAGAATGATGAGTGGTCATACAAGTACTCATGAATTGTTGGAAGAGCAATTGGCTGAGTTCGTTGGAAAAGAAAAAGCTTATTTGTTGAATTTTGGCTATCAAGGTATGGCATCTATTGTAGATTGCCTTCTGAGCAGACGAGATGTTGCCGTTTATGATGCTGAATGTCATGCTTGTATTATTGACGGTTTGCGAATGAGCACGGCGCACCGATACGTATTTAAGCATAATGATATTAGCGATTTAGAAAAACAAATAAAGCGAGCTATAGAAAAAGTGGGTGACACTGAAGGTGGTGTACTCGTTATAACCGAAGGTGTTTATGGTATGGCCGGAGACCAAGGTAAATTAAAAGAAATTTGCGAATTACGAAAAAAATATGATTTCCGATTATTAGTAGACGATGCTCATGGTTTTGGAACATTAGGAGATTCTGGGGCTGGTGCTGGAGAAGAACAAGGATGCCAAGATGAAATAGATGTATATTTCTCAACTTTTGCAAAAAGCATGGGAAACATTGGAGCCTTTGTTGCAGGTGATACGGATATGGTTAATTATCTTATGTATAATATGCGCTCTCAAATATTTGCTAAATCATTGCCTATGCCAATTGTTGTAGGAAATATTAAGCGATTGGAAATGTTGCGCAATCAACCCGAACACAAAGCAAAATTGTGGGCCAACGTAAATAAATTACAAACCGGACTAAAAGAAGCTGGTTTGGACATTGGTAAAACCGATTCTTGTGTAACCCCTGTATTCATGCATGGTGGAATTAATGTCGCTACACATTTAACGCGGGACCTTCGAGAGAATTACAATATTTTCTGCTCATTGGTAACCTATCCGGTAATTCCAAGAGGACAAATTATATTAAGACTCATTCCTACCGCAGTTCACACTTTTGAGGATATTGATATAACTATTGATGCCTTTAAAGAAATTAAAAGAAAACTTGATGCCCAAGAGTATCCAACAGATGAGTTTGCTGAGGAAACTGCCTAGTAAACCGAAACTAAATCAAGAAAAGCACCCCATTTCAATGCGGTGCTTTTTTAATGAAAATAAAAACACATTAAATAAAAATAAATTTATAATAAAATAAGGTTCTATTGTTTATAAATATCATTGAATATTTTAGTATCTTACATATTATCCAAATAGCATTATGGTTCGAATTCTAATTCTATCTATTTACTTTACAACATTGGCCTTTTGTTGTCATGCTCAAAATCATTTAACACTTGACGAAAAAAGAGAAATGGTTCAAAACAGTTCATCTATAGAACTGGATGACAAACTGGTACAGAAAATAAAAGCCTATGCGCTTGATAACAATTTTCAATTTGCTATTCTTCAAAAAAACACGCCTCATCTTCAGGTAATATTCAATGAACAATTGAGTAAATCCAAACGGGTTCAGTATTGTAATTATCTAAAAGAACTTTGGGAAAATGACCATAGCATATTACCAATTGGAATTATACTGAAACAACGCAAGGAGCTAACGAATAAAAAAAGCAAGTAAATGAATAAAAAAATTACGCTTCTTTTCTTTGGTCTTTTCATTTCCTTTGCCAGTTGGGCCCAAACCGTAAATGTTCAAACCGTAGCTGTTTCAGGTCGATTTAATTCATGCTCTGGAACTAATACTCCCACCGTTACCTTAAGCTTAGTAGCGGGTACAGGAATAAGTATTCAAAATGGAAATCTAACTTGTTTAGATCCTTGTGGGACAACCACGCTCAGAGTAAATATTGCCAATGTTCGCTGGAATCAATCTCCCGGTTCAGAATGGTTGCATGGTATTTTCTTTCCGGCCAATGCTGGATATACCTTATCCGGAATTAATTTACCAAACGGGTTCATAACTTATAATGCTGGGTGCACGGGTACCTGTCCAGCAGGAACTACTGCAGGACCAGGATTCTATTTTGATGGCACGGGTTCAAATGCATGTTGCGGTTTTGTTTTTCCGAATGATAATTTACCTTGTAATAATTACGGTGACATTAGTTTAAATTGTGCGACCCCTTTTTCATTTTTCTTCGATCTGACATTTTGCAATACCTTACTTACTGGTGCCAGCGAAACATTCACATTAACCGGAACTTCTGACGGCGCAACAGGATGTTGGAGTACCAATAATTCAATACAAGGAACGATAAGTTTCACTGTAAATACAACTCCATGTCAACCTGTAATTTCAAGTCCTTTCACTTTTGACCCTGTAGTAAAAACATGTAGTGGAACAACGGCAAACTATACGGTTGATGTTTCTGGCGGTTGTGGAAATAATAGTACAATTAACTGGTGGAGTGATTCCGTCGGAGGAACATTGCTCGGCACAGGAAGTCCTTTTACCTATGACCCTGCTGGTTCTGCTTGTCCAGTGGGTGATACTATCTATGCGTCTTGTTGTGCCATGGGATCTACAGCTTGTATAGATCGCACAGCAGTGGTAATCCAAGGAGTTTGTGATTCAATGCAAATTGATGCAGTCTACCAAGCTAGCTTTACTTGTAATGGATTAGGCAGAATAGATTCAACCACTGTAACAAATCCAAATGGAGCCGTTAGCTACACCATAAATCCAGGTAATCAAACCAGTCCAATTGGTGCATTCAACAATTTGGCTGCAGGCAATTATACTATTACCGCTACTGATGCAGGTGGATGTACGGCTAGTACATCTGTTTCGATTAACCCAACACCGATAGTACAAATAACCAATATTAACAGCACAGCGGCCAGTTGCGTTCCGGGTAATGATGGAAGCATAATTATTTTCTCAACGGGTGGAACAACACCGTATCAGTATAACATAGGTGGACCCAATCAGGCTAGTAATACATTTACTAATTTAGGCAGTGGCGTTTATCTAGTAACCGTTACCGATGTCAATGGTTGTACTGCCACAAACTCAGTTACCTTGGCACCTCCTAATGCGCCTTCTATTACTAATGTAGCTATAACAAATGTAAGTTGTAATGGAGGTTCGACGGGAGGAATTCAAGTATCATCCAGCGGCGGAACAGCTCCATTAAATTATAATTTGATGCCTGGAAATTCCAATAATTCAACTGGGAATTTCACAAATTTACCTTCGGGATCTTACACGATAACGATTAGTGATGCAGTAAATTGTACGGTAAGTACTTCTGTTACAATAACGCAGCCAACTGTTTTGTCTTGGGGAAATAATTCATCTTCAAATGTTAGTTGCAACGGTGCTGGTGATGGTAGTATTCAACTCAATACGAATGGTGGCACAAACCCGGTTACCTATTTACTAAACCCAGGAAACGTATCAAGTTCTTCTGGGAACTATAGCAATCTTGCGCCTGGAACCTATACTATTTTGGCTACCGATGCGAACAATTGTACGATAAGCACAACCATCAATATTACTCAACCTCCTGCATTAGTTTGGGGCACTTCGACTATCGTCAATGCATCTTGCAATGGTGGAAATGATGGCAGCATCGCTATTTCTGCTACGGGAGGATTAGGAACTATTAATTATAACTTGCAGCCCGGCAACCAAAACAATACCACTGGAAACTTCTCAAACTTGGGTCCAGGAAATTATACCATCACGGCAACCGATGCTAATAATTGTACGATTAGTACACTAATAAATATTACGGCACCACCGCTGATGCAGATAACAAACATTACTGCGAACCCTCCTAGCTGTGTGCCAGGGAATGATGGCTCAATCGTTATTTCTGTTTCGGGAGGGACACCTCCTTACCTTTATAGCAATGGAGGACCTAACCAAAGTAGCAATACATTCAATAATTTAGGTAATGGAACTTACGTAATAACCGTAACTGATGCCAACGGCTGTACTGCTTCTACAACAGTTAACTTGCTCGTGAACAATCCGCCAACAATATCTTCAGCGGTTTCAAATGCGGTGAGTTGCAATGGTGGAACAAATGGAAGTTTACAAATAACTGCAACAAACGGTACGCCTCCATTCTCTTATAATCTTATGCCAGGAAATGTAACAAATGCCTCAGGTTCTTTTCCTAACCTACCTGCAGGCTCGTATACTATTCTAGTTACCGATGCAGCAAACTGCACAGTCAGTACAACCGTAAATGTTACACAACCCAATGTTCTGCAATTTGGGAATAATGTAATTAACGATGTTAGTTGTAATGGAGCAGGCGATGGAAATATTCAGATGAACGCATTTGGCGGAACCGCTCCCTATAATTTTGTATTAAACCCAGGTAATGTTAGCAACACAACTGGAGCATTTTCAAATCTTGCTCCCAATACTTATACAATTTCAGTAACCGATGCCAATAATTGTACGGCTTCAACTACTATCACAATTTCTCAACCAGCAATTCTGCAATGGAATGCTTTGCAAGCAACGAACGTAAGTTGTAATGGAGGCAATGACGGAAGTATCAGTTTAACTGCGAATGGAGGCACCAACCCTAAATCTTATAACTTACAACCAGGAAACCTGACAAACTCTAGCGGCACTTTTAATGGATTAACTCAAGGCACCTATACCATAACCATCACGGATGCCAATAATTGCACATTGACGAGTTCGGTAAATATTACGCAACCCACTCAGTTACAAATTTCTAATGTAAATACAACTCAGCCAACTTGTGTGCCGGGTAACGATGGTATTATTACGATAACTGCAACGGGTGGAACAACTGCATATCAATATAATATTGGAGGGCCGAATCAAGCTTCCAATACGTTTAATAACTTAGGGAGTGGCTCCTATACCATTACGGTAACCGATGCTAATAATTGCACAGTCACTTCAAGTGTAACTATTGCACCTCCTAATGCCCCAAGTATTTCCAGCATCACAACAAACTCTGTGAATTGCAATGGAGGAAATAATGGAAGTCTGCAAACAAATTCGTCGGGGGGTACCGCGCCTTTAAGTTTTAACATGATGCCGGGTAATATTACCAATACGACAGGAACTTTTAATAACTTAACCGCAGGAACCTATACC
>CAYMFF010000061.1:0-4262 GCA_964389575.1 uncultured Chitinophagaceae bacterium | reverse complement strand
AACCTTACTGACACTAATGGAAGCTTTACAGGATTAATTCAAGGAACCTATACAATCATAGTAACAGATGGGAACAATTGCACACTATCTACAACCATTAGCATTTCTCAACCAACTGCATTAGTTATTTCTAATATTGCGATTATTTCACCTAGTTGTGTACCAGGAAATGATGGAACAATAACAGTTACTGCTTCAGGTGGAACACCGGCTTATCTTTTTAATATTGGTGGACCCGATCAAACGAGTAATGTATTTAATAATATCGGTGTAGGTCAATACCCAGTTACAGTTACAGATGCTAATGGCTGTAAGGCAGCTACCTTAATTACAGTAGCTCCACCTAACGCTCCTACCATAACAAATGTCATAACCGATTCGGTTAGTTGTAATGGCGGAAACGATGGTAGTTTACAAATAACTGCTTCTGGAGGAGTTGCTCCATTGAGTTATAATTTAATGCCGGGAAATGTTACCAATGGTTCTGGAAATTTCATGAATTTATCCGCTGGTAATTATACGGTAGTCGTCAGCGATGCTTCAAATTGTACGATTAACTCTATAATTAGTATTTCGCAACCACCGGTTTTATTGTGGTCTAGTGCGACTTCAACAGCTGTCAGCTGCAATGGCGGAAATGATGGCGGAATTCAAGTTTCAGCGAACGGAGGAACTGGAGTAATAACATATAATCTAAACCCTGGAAATACTAATAGTGCTACGGGACAATTTACCAACCTTGCGCAGGGTAATTATACCATCACGGCAACAGATGCTAATAATTGTACCATTACTACTACGGTTAGTATTACGCAACCGAATCCCTTACAATGGAATAATCCGAATACAACTTCAGTTAGTTGCAACGGAGGCAACGATGGAAGTTTGAGCATTACGTCTAGCGGCGGGACTCCAACTTATAGTTATAACTTAACGCCAGGTAATATCACAAACACATCTGGAACTTTTAATAACTTAACACAAGGCACATATTCAGTAACGATTACAGATGCGAATAATTGCACTCTGACGACCAACATAACGGTGAATCAACCTCCCGTTTTACAAATAACGAATATTGCCACCACTTTGCCGAGCTGTGTGCCGGGTAACGATGGAGTAGTAATTATTTCTGCCTTAGGAGGTACTCAACCTTATCAATATAATATTGGAGGAGCAAACCAAACTAGTGATACATTTAGTAATGTGGGTAGTGGTATTTATACCATAACAGTAACGGATGCGAATAATTGTACAATCTCAACTTCGCATAGTGTTTTGGCTCCTAACACACCTAACATTACTAACATTACAACAACGCCAGCCAGTTGTCAACCGGGCAATGATGCCATTATTACCGTAACGGCAGCTAATGGTACGCCCAATTATCAATTTGATATCGGTGGTGCTTTGCAAGCGAATAATATTTTCAATGGCGTGGGAATAGGTACTTATACCGTTACAGTTACTGATGCTGTCGGTTGCACAGGCACAAGTGTGGCAACAATAGTAAACCCACCTTCTCCGACTATATCTGTGAATAATACAACTACAGCAAGTTGTAATCCGGGTTGTGATGGAACAGTAACTTTATCAGCTAGCGGTGGAACCAATCCAGTGTATTCATACGCCATAACGGGATTCGGACCACAAGTAAATAATGTATTTAATAATTTATGTACCAATTCCTATATTGCCACCGTGCAAGATGGCAATGGTTGTATTGATACAACTTCATTTATCATTACCACAGCCATAGGACCTTCTATCACGAATATTATTACAGATAGTGTTAATTGCTTTGGTGATAGTAACGGATCTATGAACGTATTTATTTCGGGCGGGACAAGTCCTTTTAATTTTAATTTATTACCCAATAATTTAAATAATACGTCAGGCGTTTTTAATAATCTAGCTCAAGGAAATTATTTAGCTACCGTTACCGATGCGAATGGCTGTACTGTTAATTCTAATGTTACTATTTATGAACCATTGCCCGTTCAATTTGACTCAGTAGCAGGAAGTGGCAGTTTGTGCAATGGTTCTTCAAACGGTGGCATTTTTGTTTCCAACTCTGGTGGAACCGGTACATTTTCTTACACCATTAATCCCAATGCAACATTTGTTCCACCTGGAAGTTTTACTAATTTATTAGGAAATACAACCTACTCTATTGTTGCTTCAGATGCAAATGGCTGTACAATCACAACCAGTGTATTTATTTCCTCACCTACTGCATTAAATATTACCAATACTACTTTTACCAATGTGACCTGCAATGGTGACGCCAATGGAACCGCGGCTGTTACAATAGGTGGTGGGACTCCAGCTTACTCGTACAATATCATGCCAGGTAGTATTACCAATGCCAGTGGAAACTTTAGTGGTTTATCTGGTGGATTATATACCATTACAATAACTGATGCCAATAATTGTACCGTAACAACTACCGTTTCGATTTTTGAACCCCCAGCGATTCAAATAAATTCTTTTAGTTCGCAGAACATTACCTGTTTTGGAGATAACGATGGTGATATACAAGTCAATGCTGTTGGCGGAGTACCTTCATTGACTTACAACTTACAGCCCTCAAATCAAACGAATGGTGTTGGGAGTTTTAACAATCTAGTTCCTGCCAATTACACGATAACCATAACTGATGCAAACAATTGCACATTGACAACTTCTGTGCTTATTAATGAACCCGCCTTATTAACCATTGACAGCTTTACAACTACCAATGTTAGTTGTAGCGGACTGGCCGATGGACAAATAGTTGTAAATAACAATGGCGGTAACGGAGGAAATAATTTCGTCATACAACCATTAAATATTGCCAATACAACAGGACTCTTCAATACAGGAATAACGGCCCAACAGTATGTAATTTCTGTAACTGATTCTAATGGTTGTAGTGCTATAGATTCAGTGATCATAACAGAGCCCAATCCGTTAATTGCCAACTTTACAAAAACCGATATACTTTGTAGTGGTGCCAATACAGGAGCCATAAATGTTACTGCTGTTGGCGGCACACCTTCCTACATTTTCACATTGAACCCCGGCGCGGCATCCAATGCCAGTGGGAATTTTGTAAACTTGCTAGCTGGCACTTACAGTGTTACCGTAACCGATGTAAACAACTGCTCCACTATATTATCTGGTATCACCATAACACAGCCTCCCGCTATTCAAATTACAAGCCTGAGCCAAATTGATGTAGAATGTTACGGTGATAGTACTGGTGAAATTAGCTTAGTTGCACAAGGCGGCACAGGAACATTGCAATATAGCTTATCACCTAATGCTGGAACACAAACCACACCGGGTAATTTTGTAAATTTATATGGAACAACCTATACGGTGACTGTTACCGATGCTAACAATTGCACGCTAACAACATCTGTGTTTATAAAACAAAATGGTGAATTTATTTTTGATAGTCTAATTTTATCTCCACCACTTTGTAATGGTGATGATAATGGTTCTATTCGATTTTCAATTTCAGGAGGTGTTGGAACACTTCTTTATTCAATAAATAATAGTCCATTTACTACCGCTACAGAATACCTAAACTTGACGGACGGAACGTATCAATTGACCATTATTGATTCACTCAATTGTCAAAAAGATACCAATCTTATCTTGATAGAACCTGACCCGATTGAATTTGGCCCCTTCGATATTCGATACGCCACTTGTAATGAAGGTGAAAATGGTTTAGCTATTATTCAAGCTATTGGGGGTGTCGGTAATTATACTTTTTATATCCGACCGGGAATCGCATTTAATAGAACAGGCGTATTCCCCAATTTATCAAAAGGAGCATATACGATTAGAGTAGCTGATAGTAATCAATGTGCTATTGACTCTGTCTTTTCGATAACAGAGGATCCAAACAAAATGCAATCCCAAATAGTAAAAAATGATTTGCCTTGTTTAGGTGTTGGGAATGAAGGGACCGCCGAAATTCAAATAACCGGTGGCCAATCACCTTATAGCTACACTTGGAGTACAGAACCTGTTCAAACAAATGCGCAAGCCATTAATCTCAGGTTTGGGTTTTATACTGTGCAGGTTATTGATGCTGATGGATGTGAAATAAAGGATTCTGTATTTATTAATCCTGGAGATTGTTGTACCGAAGTCTTTTTACCTAATTCATTCAGCCCGAATGGTGACGGAAGAAATGATGTATTCAGAATACTAAGCACCGCCGGAATCGAATTAGAACAATTTGAAATTTTCAACCGTTGGGGTCA
>CAYMFF010000060.1:0-18677 GCA_964389575.1 uncultured Chitinophagaceae bacterium | reverse complement strand
TTTAAATTAGAAGCTTCTCTCAAAGAAGCGCAGGGTGACAACCTAAAAAAATCGCAACTTATTAATGATATTGCTGAGACTATTTCCAAAATAAACAAGATAGAAGAATTTTCTAAACAACAGGATTACATCCGTCGATGTGCTCAATTGCTTCAAATAGAAGAAGCTGGATTGGTTGCCTTGGTTAACAAAAAAATTCGAGTCAATGTTGGCAAGAAAAAATCAGAACAAGAGCGAGAAGAGTTAAAATCGTTAGAACAAGAAGCTGCGCCAGAAATTATTCATGAACAAGAAGAGGCCTTATCATTAACACAGAAAGACTACAAACAAGAACAAGGATTAATTCGTATTTTAATGCAGTATGGCAATCGTGAATACGATGAAAATAATTCTGTGTCAGATTACGTTTTCAGTTTGGTGCAAACAGATGACTTTATTAATAAAAAATGGAAGCAACTTTTTTCACTCTATAAAAACATGTATGAAGAAAGTTTACAATTCCCAGAACTTAAAGACTTTACCCATTCTGCAGAAGAAGGCATTAGTCAATCTGCCATCGAAGCGATTCAAATTGATTTAGATTATGAACCCAGTAAAAACTGGAAGGAGATGCACAAAATTGACATTCCAACTAGAGATGAAACTTTCATTGATGATGTAGAAAAAACAGTGGATTACTTTTACCTCCGAAAAATTAAGGCCATTTATAAAGAGCATATTGACGAGCTAAAAGATTATAAACCGCAAGAGCACGCTGAAGAAATTCACATAACCCAGCAAACTATTCTGGAGATAAAAAACCGAGAAAAAGAAATTTTACAGAAATGGAAAATAGCTAGCATTGGCTAGAACCCCAATCCAACATGGATTTGAACGCGCTGATTGCGCCATTTAGCTTGATCCCCTAAGTCATTTACATTATTTATACTTGTAATAAATCGTCCTCCAATATTGAATTTAGGAATGGGGCCCACTTTCCCAATATTTAACCAAATACCTCCAACAGCTGATATTTCACCTTTTTTAAAGACGCTTTGTCCTTGTTGAATCAAGCTACCATTATCTATTTCTCCAATGCGACTCGTGTATTGTGGACCCACTTGAAGCCAAAGCACTTGATTCAATTTAAAGTTTAGCAAAACTGGAATTGAAAAGTTATGAAAAGTAAATTTCCCAGTAGCAACGCTATCTTTTCCTGCGCGAAAATATTGATTGTACAATCCGCCAAAAGAAGTATCGCTTACCACCGTATTCATGCTCCAAAGTCCTTCAATTTGAATACCGAGTCGCTTACCGTTAATGGCCAAAAATAAACCGGCCAACATATTCGTATTATAAGTATCAAGCCACTCCTCGCCCACTACTTTATTTAGATTCAAACCTGCTTTTGCCCCAATTAAAATATCATAACCATAGGGTTGCTCTTTTTTATCTTGAGCGTTTGTCAATAGCGATGATAAACATAGAATAATAATAAAACTGACTTTTTTCATGCCGTTGGTTTTCCTAAAAGTAATACGCATTATTAGTTTTTCATAATTAGAAAAATAAAACTAGTTGGATTACAATTGATAATCAATATGAATTTCGCAGTATAATTTGATATAATCTAAAGAATCAAATAGCTTTGCCTGCCCGCCCGGGTGGTGAAATTGGTAGACACGCTACGTTGAGGTCGTAGTGCGCTGTTTATGCGCTTGCTAGTTCGAATCTAGTCTCGGGCACAAAGCCGAATTCTAACAGAATTCGGCTTTTAAATTTTATTCAGTTCTATTCTAAAAGTCGTACCGATATCCACTTCACTGTTCTTCACATAAATATCACCGCGATGATACTCTTTAATAATCCTACGAGAAAGAGAAAGCCCTAGCCCCCAACCTCGTTTTTTAGTAGAGAAACCAGGCTTGAACACAGTTTCCCATTTGCCTTTCGGAATACCCTTGCCTGTGTCAGAAACATCAATGGTTGCTCTATTTTCAGATTCTGAAAGGCGCAACGTAATTTCTCCCTCACCTTGTAATGAATCAATGGCATTACGAATTAAATTTTCAATCACCCATTCGAATAATGGTTTACTCATTTCAATGGGCTTCTTACTTTCATAGTTTTTGTATAAAGCAACCGTTACTTTTTTAGGTGCACGAAGTCTCATGTAATTAACTATATTAGAAAGTACTTCTTCTATGTTTTCTACTTGTAAAGTTGGCTGACTACCAATTTTTGAAAAACGTTCTGCTATCGTTTGCAAACGAGCTACATCATTTTCCATTTCATGAGCAATTTCTTCGTTGCCTCCTTTATCCTTTAGTAACTGAAGCCAGCCTAATAGAGAAGTCAATGGAGTTCCTAACTGATGTGCAGTCTCTTTACTCATCCCTACCCAAACCTTGTCTTGAATATATTTATTACTATTGTTCAAAAAATATATCAACAATATGACAAAAAGGAAAAGAACGCCCAATACGCCGTAAGGAAAAAGTCTCAAATTTTTTGTAAGGGAACTTTCTCCATAATATACATATTGTTTTGTTGAGTCATTTAAAATAACGGATATCCTTTGTTTCTTTTTCTGATATATCTCCAATTCTTGTAAAAGTTTTTTTTCACGTATCACAGAATTATTTTCTTCATCTAAAGCAGGCAGATTAATATCTCCTAGTACTTCATTATTTTCATCGGTAATAATCAATGGAACTGTGGTGTTATTGGAAATAACTTGATCTAGTAAAACATCAGAAGCACAAGAAATCGGGATACTATCCGAACCTAATGCCAAAGCATTTTTCCCGGAAATCTCTAAGGCCTTTGCAACAATTTCAACTTTTTTAGACTCTTCTTTTGCTAAACGGTTGGATAAGTCATTGGCATAATACATAGAATAGACCGAGATGGCTATCGCAACCAAAACAAAAAAAGCACGCCAATTTATAAATCGTTGTAACAAATCGAGTTCGTAAAAATAAAAAAAAGCCACTACAATACTGTAGTGGCTTGATACTTATATATTTTAATATTATTTGACCATAAACTTGACCAATGTTCTTCCTTCAGAATTATTTAGATTCAACAAATACATTCCATTAGCCAGATTAGGCAAATTTACAGATTGAAACATTTTCCCTGATAACACTTGAATTTCACCTTCGGTTATCACCCGACCACTTAACTCAATAATTTGGTAATCTAATTTTCTATCCTTTGCAGAAGTTGAAAGTAAGTTTAGCGTTGCTCTGGTATCACCCAGCACTTTAATATCTAATTCAGCACTAGCCCAATTATTAAGACCTGTAGCACCTTCTGTAACCAACACATCATCAATTGACCACTCATCAGAAGTACCGGCAGAAGTAGAAACATATTTAAATGCCAAATGAAAAGTTGACGATTTATAGTTAGTCAAGTCAATAGAATTAAACAAATTCCAATTGGTGTCCAACGCACTCCAATTTGGTATTTGAATAGCAGTCCAACTTGCTGATGCTGGGCTACCGACTCCAGCATAATTTGCAGAAACAAAAAGTTCCTTAGTGTTATTTCCACTAAATCTTAGTTTGCTATAAAATTCTAAAATCGGCATATTCATTGCACTCAAATCTAATGGAGGTGAAATGAGCCAGTCTTCATTATCTTGTGAACCGCTTGAAAAACCATTCATGCTAACTGCATTAGTGTCACCATTACCAAACGTATTACAACGCCAATTTTGCCCTCCTACTTCTGAGTAAGCCGTAAAAACACCAAAGTTAGGATTATTACAACCAGTAAAGGTTTCGTTTAAACTTGTAGCTGTTGTAGGAGCCGCTGTGGTTGTAAAGTTCCAATCTGTATTATTATAAATACCAGGATAGTAAGCTCCTGACGAAAAACAAGTGGAATCGATATTAATTGCATAAGGCGTACCTGGATTTAAACTTAATGCATTATACGAAAACGTTTTACCATCAGCACTTTGCGTTAAGGCTGATGCAGCTACTGAAATATTATTAGCAGCAGTATTCAAATCAACTAGGGTTACATCTCCAGTTCCAATTACTGTAATAGAGTCACTAAAGGTCATACTCATAGAAGTCGCTGTATATGCCACATTTAGATCATTGTCCATGGGGTTCATGGCCAATAAAGAAGGTGGTGCAGCCGGTGCCGGTGTAATAGGCCCACTTGCATCAAACAATACTAAAGAAAAATCATCAACCGATAATCCATCATCGCTACCAGCAGAATTAAGATCGCGCCATTTCATATAAATTGAAGTACTGGCTGCAAGAGAAACATTTAATGTCCCACTCATAGAAATTTGGTTTAGAGCTAGGTTCCCATCCAATGCTCCCGTTGTCATTGTATTAGAAGCAGAATATAAGTCTAAAATACTTGCACTTGTCCAAGTTGCAGATGTATCACCTAAGCTAGATGCATTTGTTGAGTATGAAAAATAGCAAGAATCTAATCCCGCTCCTGAACCTTCACGCCATTGCTCCATAATAAAGGCTACATCAATTTGCGTAATTGTGGTTCCGGTATTGTTCGTAAATCCAAAACCTATTTCTGGTTGAACAGAACCAGAAGCAACTCCTCCTAACGAACGATCCGTTGAATTCGCTGCACCAAAACTATAGGTATCACCAGTTCCAGAAGAACCTGTTCCCGCTCTATATTCTCCATTCGAATTACTTCCTGATCCTAATTCATTAATCCCCCAGCCAGTAGGAAAGTTAGTATGGCCAGTTCCAGTATTAGCTAATGCATCAAAAGTTTGAGCATAAGTTCCATACTGCATGTTAAAAGGAGTTTGTGCAAATGCCATAAAACCAAGCGACATTATAATTGATAAAAGTGAGATTTTCTTCATGATAAAATATTTAAAGTGTAATTAAAGAATATTAAGTTTAAGGCGTTACATCGGTTAATCTACGAATCGAAAATCGATCAGTAGAGGTAATACTATATAAAAATCCAGTCACAGATTTTGTTTGACCAATCGGTGCCGGCACATTAGCAAACTCTGCATAAAACTGTGTAAACATTGGAAAGTCCGTTGGCGTGCTACCATCATTTAGTTGAATAGACCCTTGATAGGTTGTGTTTTGACCCGATACAAAATTTGCATTTTGAATGGTAACCAAGGTGCTTTCCCAATCTTCAAAATTGGTAATAATTTGGTCTATGGTTGCCACTCTAGGAGTAATACTTCCCGTTCCTAATTTTTGAACATCTGATGCAGTCACCTGATCTCCGATTTGTAATAAACGACCAAATTCACTTAGGGTTTGACCACTGATAACAATTTCCAAACTGTCTCCCATTGCCCATGGATTATCTTGTGAATCGGCAAAACGAACTACAATCCCTCGGTCTCCATCTTGAATTACCATATTCTTAGAAGTAATATTATTACCAAAAGCATCATCTGGATCACTAATTACAACCCCACGAATTTTACGATTATTAACCAACACATTCGTTCCTGTGTACATAGCTCTCAAATCAGCGATACTCATAAGTGAATCAGTTGGTGAGCCAAATGGACAACGTTCTTGATCAAAATTTAAATCACGCGGATCTCTAATTAATATCTGAGCATCATTGTTAAACCTTGAATAAATTCCGACAAGTGAACCTGAACCTTCAGGCATTGCTTCATAAGCAAAGTTTGCATAATTACTATTACGTAGGATAATTTGAGATTCATCGCAACTTTCAACCATACGATTCATTCCCGAACCAAAAAGATCTGGATTCTCTCCGAAATTTTTTCCCATATCATTATCGATTAATTGAACCCGTTCAAACTTTACAAGCATTCCTAATAAATCTTGACTTACTGAAACCGTATTCAATTGACTTACATCAACAACTAGTGGCTCTACAACATGAGGGTAGGATGCTTTAATTACGTGTTCCTTTATTTTGGCATCGGGCAAATCCGTTAAATCTCCATCAACATCTTCGCCATAACCAATTTGAATATAATCCCCATACTCTCCTAAAGACATCCCTTTACATTTTAGGTAAACCTTTCGTCCAACAGGAAATTCTGTGTACAAATTATTTCGATTCATTTTAATTGGCAAGGCAGCCGTGCTATCTTGAATAATAATCGATTTATAAAAGTTACCGGATTCATCGTTCGCGGTAATTATTCCAGAAATTGTATAATCTTGATCTATCAAAAAAGTTCCTCCAGAGCTGACATTATACATCGCCTTTAAATCCTTGATGGTCATATTGACCGGAAGGTTGGGGTCATAGTCACCTGCATAGGGAGGTGGATCAAAATCTTTTTTAACACATGAGCCAAGGCCAATGCTTAAAGTAAGAAGTACGAATAAAATTGTTTTTATGTTTTTCATTATGAATAATTAAAATGTAAATGCTATGTTTAAAAAGTATTGTGCGCCAAAAGCATAGGCTTGTCGATTACCGAAAGCAGGAATATAATCATCTGGAACCGTTCCTAAACGTAAATTCTCAAAGCCATATAATACAATATCTTGTTTATTTAAAATATTAGACAATCCAAGATTGACGAATAAGTACATACTGTTACTGGCCTTATCAAAATATTTTTTCAACTTGAACGACTTACCGGCAAAAGCTCCCAGCGTAATGTAAGGTTGCACTTCTTCTTGCTGAATTAATACATTATATATATCCCTATCCAATGTGGCTACACCTTCCAACGACTTGGCAGTTGGTGCAACATCAAACCATTTGCCAGACATATAATTCAGGGTAACAGAGCCAAACCAATATTTTGGAGATCGATAAAATAAATTTGCTTGAAAAGATGTTTGAGGACCCTTAGGTACATGATAATTCGCGATGAAAGCAGTATCAAAATCATCTACCACTTGATTAATAGCAGTCAGTAAAGTATCGTTATCATCAAATTGTGAAAAACGAGCATTGCTTGTATAAAATGCTTGACCAATATTGGCCGCTAAATTTAAACTTAATGACGGTGACAGCTTTATTTCAGAACCAATTTCAATTCCGGTAGATCTTCGATTGATCCCTCGTAAAACCATATTAGTAAAAGAGCCATTGTCATCATGAAAGTATCTTCTTATATCGCTAGCATCTTTTACTTCAGTAACATAACCGCTCACTCTAGTTTTAAAATTTGGAGAACGAAGTAAGTAACCAACTTCAGCAGATCGAATTCTTTCAACTGAAGGTCGCTCGATCGTTTGATTCCTTGTTCTTCCTGAAATAAATACATCTTCTGCAAAAGGTGCTCTTGTTCCAACCGCTCCATTCGCATAGATATAATTTCGACCATCAATTTTAAAAGTGATACCCGCTTTGGTTCGATACGTATTAAAGTTTATGTTTTCAGACTTTCCAAAAGAATTGTTAGGATACAAACCCGATTTGTATTTTCCATCACGCTGCATTTGGTTATTGCCCAGTTCATGCGCTATGAAGAAATCAACTCGATTATATTTAAATACTGCTTGCGTGAAAAATGAAGCGTTTTGAATACGCATATTATAATTATACCC
The DNA here is from genome assembly GCA_964389575.1 of uncultured Chitinophagaceae bacterium. GTDB lineage: Bacteria > Bacteroidota > Bacteroidia > Chitinophagales > Chitinophagaceae > JAGNRR01. The sequence continues at coordinate 11,175 of CAYMFF010000060.1, read as the reverse complement.
GTATCGATCTCCTACCGTATTTCTGGCATTTGGATTATTTAAATCTAGCTGAATATAATTCGGATTGGTCTGAAACTGACTTTCTCTTTCGGCAAATTGATTAATATTCAAATGATAATTAGCTCCTAACAAATCCTCAATACGTCTATAGTTCTGCGTTCGTTGATTTTGGAAAACTCCACCTGCATAAAGTGAAATATGATCATTCACAAAATGCTGCATATTTACATTGGCACTTACTGTTCTTTTTTGACGCACATCAGCACCTAAAATATAAGCGGCTCTTCCATCGCCTCGTTGTTTATTAAACTCGTTGGCTTCATATAACTTATCCCAATTCACTTGCAGAAAATCTTCTGGATTCGCTTTAATTTGTTGTGTTAAGTCATCCGCGACTGTAGAGTTGCCTCTTACGATTTCTTCCCAAGAAGGCAAATATCTGTAATAATCTGGGCGCGGATCGGGCGCATTGTACCAGTCCAATGTTGAAGTAGCCTCTTCACCCGTTTGATAACTAACCGCTGCATTGACTAAAGTCTTATCAGAAACTTGCCATTTGTCAGACAAAATAAACATGGGACGATGTGTACTAAATACTCTTGAGTTTCTTATTTCTCCGTTTTGATAACCCCAATAAGGATTATAAAAATTAGTTCCCGCTAAATCAAAAACTTCTTGAGTTGCAGGTCCATTTTTACCCCGTCTCAAAGGAGCTCCAACAGCCATTAGACTAATATCATGTTTTTTATGCTTTTTTTCTATCGCCGCAAAATATCCTAAGGCATCATAGAACGTGCCTTTTACCACACCTTGGTTTGCGTATCTTCTTGATAATGAAAACGAATAAGCCCAACCTTTTTTATTTAAACCTGATGAATGCGTAAGCATCATTCTGTTTCGATAATTACGATTCGTGCTAGCGTACGAGATACGAGTTTGTGTTCGTTGCGCGCTAGCCGATGCGTCGATATAAGAGTTCAAACCATAACCGCCAAAACCATAACTCAATGGCTGAGCACCTAATAGCAACGTTCGACCGCGAAATACATCATTCAATCCTGAATACGAATTATAAGATACTCGACCTGTTTCCATATCATTCATGGGAATGCCGTTTAAATATTGTACATGCTGATCGCTTTCTAATCCACGCAGACTAAAGAAATATTGTCCCCAACCAAAAGTCGCGGCACTTAAAAAAGGATCTCGTGCGGCATTCAACACACTTGAGACATTTTGATTTCCTGAAACTCCGTCATCACCAATCGCTCCATCAGCCATCCCGTTTGCTGCGATATCATTTAAGAAAACATCCGTTACATCTTTTACATCAAATTCCAAAGTAGGAATTGTGTTGTTTCCTTCTTTGATTACAAAGCTGACTTTATTTTCATCAAAACCATCAGTTGTAATTAAAGCTTCAAAGGTTCCTACTTTTTTACTTACGAAACTAAACTTACCGTTTGCATCAGTACTCGTTACAATTCGAAGTTCGTTTATGGTAATGGTAGCCTCTTGAATAGGCTCTTTGGTTTTCTTATTCAAGATAAGACCTTGCACCAGATTATTGGTTTGTGCCAATAAAATAGAACTACAAGAAAGTAGCAATACCGTGAGGACGTGTATTCTTAATATTTTCATAAATAGATTACAAAAGTAATTTTTTCAGGCATTCAACAAATGAATAAATCCTTATCAAACGAAATTGTGGATAAAAGTTAAAAACTCTACCCTCTATCCTAAGATAACAATTAAATAATGGCAGAAAGCCGATAGATTCATTTTCTTTGTAGGATGCGAACACTAGTCATCTTCCTATCTATGCTGTTTTTTGCCAACTCAGCCGATGCCCAGCAATACACCATTGTAGGATTTTATAACCTTGAAAATTTATTTGACACGGTGGACCACCCCAAGAAAAGGGATGAAGATTTTACGCCAAATGGGAAAAATGCTAATACGGAAGCTGTTTTTCGCAAAAAGTTAAAAAACCTAGCTCACGTGATTTCATTATTGGGAGTTGAAGCTAATCCTGACGGACCTGCCATTTTAGGTGTTTCGGAAGTTGAAAATAGATTTGTACTAGAAGAACTTGTTAAGCAACGAAAAATTGCATCGCGCAATTATAAAATTGTACACTTTGAATCTCCTGATTTACGCGGAATAGATGTTGGGCTATTGTACAACCCAAAATACTTCAGAGTACTTTCGGCAAAATCGTTGCCTGTTTCATTAGCCAAATTGGGAGACACCTATCCCACGAGAGATGTTCTCTGGGTAAAAGGTAAATTACGTGGAGAAACTATGCATGTATTTGTTAATCACTGGCCTTCAAGACGAGGTGGAGAAGCTGCTACAAGAGAAAAAAGAAAAGAAGCTGCTAGAGTTTGTAAACGAGTCATTGATTCTTTAAAAAAAATTGATCCTGATGTAAAAACAATAGTAATGGGTGACTTAAATGATGATCCTATAAATGCTTCTGTCACTGAAGTGCTGCAAGCCACAGGAAAAATAAAAAAACTAAATGCTAAAAAAATGTACAACCCGTGGATGAAATATTTCAAACAAGGTATCGGAACCATCGCTTGGCAAGATGCTTGGGGGTTGTTTGATCAAATTATTTTGAGTCCCAATTTTGTCTCGAAAAAAGAAACGGGATTAAAATATTCCCATGCAGAAGTTTTTAATCGAGGTTTTCTAATTCAGAAAACGGGCAAATACAAAGGCTACCCGATGAGAAGTTTCACCTGGGGTAAATGGAACGATGGTTATAGCGACCACTTCCCGACTATGATTTACTTGAAGTAAAATTTAAACCTCCTCGAAGTTTTCAGCCTTAGGCATCTTATCTACGTAAGAAAGTAACTCTTCGTTCAAAAGCATCATTTTTCTATTAGCAACATCTAGCCAAGCTCCATCAATACTTATTTTGGCACCTACCTTATCATCATTTTTAATTATTTGATGTTGCATAGTCCAGAAGTGTCTTCGTTTATTCCATTTAGATAATTCAGTTTGCACGCTTAGTTTATCTCCAATTTCAAACTCTCTTAAATATTTAATTTCTTCCTTAAAAATGACCGGACCAAATTTAAATTTCTCAAATACTTTCATATCGACTCCAATGTCTTTCATCATATCCATTCTGGCTTGTGTGGCAAAATCAGAATAAGCTGAATGACGCAAATGACGGTTCATGTCAATATGGCTCCAAAGAATTTTATAACTTACGTTGTATGGCATTATGTAAAGATAAAAAAAAAGAGCTAGTCTAATAAAAGACTAGCTCCTTGAGTACTGAGTATTGTTGATTTAATAAACCGTAAACTTCATAGTCTCTTTTCCTACTGCAGTATTTACCTTTAAAAAGTAAACACCTGATGCCAATTCATGAACATCAAGAATTCCATTATTCCGTCCTGGCACTCCACTAATTTTCTTTTTAATAATTACTTGTCCATTTGCAGTTGTAACTGAAACTCCCACATTAGAATTCTCTTCTATTAAATTATAAGAAAAATGTATTTCATCCTTCACCGGATTCGGGAAAATAGACAGAATCTCAGAACCAGTTTTAATATCATCCACGGTTTGACCATTCCCTTCGCCTTCTGATGTTGGCGCTGAATTACTAATATTCAAACCATAGTCTTCAACCTCTCCATGACCAAATGTTTGACAAGCTGTAGGATACGATCCGTATTTCATGGATAAGCGCATTCTTGTATAACCAGTTGTCGCACTAGTTGGAACCGTGAAATTTCTCATATAATTACCCGAACCAGTGGTATAAGCAGACCAAGCAATTTCTCCCGCATCTGTAAAGTCACCATCGTGATTATAATCAATAAATAATCTCCAATATGCTGGGTAAGTTGCAGAACCAAATCCACCAGAATATGTAAACCAATAAGAATTACCAGGTTTCACACTCGCTACACTGGAAATAGCATTATAATAACCACCATCATCACCAGAAGATCTTGTCATGGTTTGAAGTTTAGCATAATCTATATGCAGATAATATGAAGTGTTCCCTTTTGATGCACAATGTATTGCACGATAACCCGATATTTTATAAGCACTATAATTCCCAGAGCCACAATTAGCTCGTACTCTAAATCTCCATTTCCCAGCAGCCAATCCATTAACCACTAGATTCGTTCCAGTAGCGGCAGAAGCTACTAAAGACCAAGTTGAAGAACCTGATTTTTGTTTTTCTAATCGATAGTTTTGAGCTCCTGTCGAACTACCCCAATATACTTTTGTTGAACCAGGACTCGTGGAATAAAATGAGCTGAAGCAATAAGTAGGAGTACTGCAAGAAGTTGTTGTTGTAAAATTTAATGTACTCGAGAATGATCCAAAAATACCAGAACAATAAGGTCTAATTTGCCAATTGTAAGTAGTTCCTGTAGTTAGTCCAGTCAAAACTCTATTGGTGCCTGTTGTCCAACTGGCATAAGACCAAGCACTTGTACCGTTTACTCGATAACGAACTTGATAATAAGTAGCCGATGCAGACGCTGACCAATTCGTTTTGGCCGAATTGGTGGTAATAGAATTGACCCATCTAACTGAAGGTGGATTACAAGCTACTGTATTAGTAATGGATGTTTCCCATAAACCACGACCATATGTTGCCACGCGTAACTTATTAGAAGACTGCTGAATTTCAACTTCGTTAATAGCTACTAATGGCAAACCTGTTGCTGCTTGAGTCCAAGCTGTATTCGAGTTATTACGGGTATAAACACCGATGTTCATACCAACGAATAATGTTTCATTAGCATCATCGTCAACGGCAATCGAACGAGCTGCAATAGTTGGTAATCCTGAGGAGATTGTGGTCCAACTAGAACCACCATTGGTCGAAACTTTTACATTATTCGAACTACTCGTTGTAGTAATATAAACTTTATTTGGATTTGTAGCACTTACGGCAATTGAAGAAATCGTTCCGCCACCAGAAGAATAAGTACTCCAACTAGAACCGTCATTTGTGGTTCTGTATAAGGTGCTACTTCTACTTGCATAAATATAATTTGCATTAGAAGGCGCTACTGCCAAACAGTTTAATTTTTGTCCAGACGGAATTGTTGTTCCTGAAATTTTTGTCCAAGAACTTCCGTAGTTCGTTGACTTATAAACACCTTGCCATCCTCCGTATACAGTATTTTGTATGGTTGGGTGTGAGGCTAGTGGTGTAACCCAATTTCCACTATTCGGTTTTGAGAGGTTACTTCTACTAGAACCACCGTTTGTTGTTTTATAAATAGAACCAAATTGACTTGTTCCAATTGCATAATTAGCATTGGTTGGACTAATAATACAATCCATACCATCCGCTCCTAACCAGTCAAACCATTGACCACTACTTTGTCTCATAGAAGTTCCATTATCTTGTGCTCCACCGCAAACCACATTGGCACTTGTTTTAGAATTCGAAATTCTATAAAATTGTCTCACCCCAAGTCCAGAAGAAAGATCGGTCCAATCGCCACCGTTGTTTGTGCTTTTATAAATCCCCCCATCACTACAAGAGTAAATCGTATTATTCACCCATTCAAGACCATGAACATCAGCATGATTATAGCCAGTGCTATTTGGGTAAGACCAAACAGTTTCTGCCGTAAATGAAGTTCCCCCATTCGTAGATTTCCAACAGATAATACCAGCGATATGGACTTCATTAATATTGGTACGATTTACACAAATAGCCATGTCATGTCCAGCTTGTCCTCTTGAGTCAACACCATTGGTGTTATATCCAAAATAATTATTGCTAGTTGCACTTCCAGTAACTCTAGTCGTCCACGATGCCCCATTATTAGTAGAACGATATAATCTTCCAAAAATATTCCCACTAGCCTGAACCATATAAACATAACTCCCATTCGCTGGCGAAACCGCCAACATTCTTCTTCCGCTTCCTACCAATCCACTAGTAATTGTTGTCCAGCTTTGACCATTATTTGTTGATCGACAATAAATGGTAGATCCACAAGCATAAACATAATTTGTATTGTTCGGTTTAAACTCTATGTCTTCAAAATTTCCTGATTGTTCTAAGGTCCAAGAACTACCGCCATTGGTAGAACGCCAAATACCATTCGTTGCAGCAACTAATACAGTATTAGGCGCTGAGGGGTGAATCAATACTTTCTTGGCAGAACTAGGACCGCTTGATGTTGCTGACCATGTAGTTCCTCCATTCGTAGATTTTATTACACCACCCGGACGTAAACAGGCGTAAACATAGTTTTGATTAGATGGAGCAATTTCTACATCATAGGTTTTCATCCAAGCTGCATTCTGATTCGTAATCATCGGACTCCAAGAGGTTCCACCATTTGTAGTTCGCCAAATTCCTCCACCATCGGAGGCTGCAAAAATTTTATTCGTGTTGCTCGGATGAACAGCCACGCCCCTTACACGACCCACACCCGGATTCCAGCCAGAAGTATAATTCCAATTGTTCGGCCCCAGCTCAATCCATGCCGCACGATGCGAGCTTTTTGGTGCTTGCATACTTACGGTAGCTAACTCATAAGCTTTCGACTCATCTTCAAGAGAAATAAAATGTCCATCTGATTTCAAGTGAAATTTCTGTTCGTATAACCAACGTTGGTATTGATTGTGTCCAGTTCCTTTACCGGTACCCACTCTGTCAAAATAAATTGTGGCCTGTTGTTCAATATTGGATAACGTTAGGTCAGTCCGCTGCATTAACTCGTAAATATCAATATTAGCTTGCTGGGCCAAGACGGTGGAAGAATTCATAGTTCCAAAGAGAATTATTGCGAGGCAAAGCAGAATTCTCAAATAGTTTTTTTGTTGCATAGTTATAATTTTTTGTTAACGACAAGGTATAAAAAAATATTGGATATTTAAAATGCTCGTTAGAATACAGGTAAATATAGAATATGTCAAATCTCAGATAGTCCAGCAAATACCCACCACATAATAGAAATAAAAATATTTTAAAAATGAGAATTTGGAGACAGCTATTAATTAAAAAAGTTACATTTTATTCATTTTCCCAATAAAAAAACTCCCCAATTTGGAGAGTCTGTTTTAATAATTTCTTCATTTTCATTAGCAATGAAGATGTGAAATTTCCTACTTTATCATTTCATAACTCCGTTTCACGAAATTTGTTAGTTCTTCGCCATGCAACAAATTCTGGGAAAGCTTAGCTAAATCAAGCGCTTGACCAATCAAACTTTTCTGTTTATCTCCTTCTGCCGTTAGAATGTTTCCAACCAACGGATGATTTGTATTTACCACTACTTGATACATATCGGGTATATTGCCCATGCCCATCATTCCGCCACCTCCCATGGCACTCATTTCTTTCATGCGTCGCATAAATTCGGGCACAGTAATAATAAAAGGTTCAGAGTCTTCAGCTCGAGATTCTAACAAAACCGAATAATTCTTATCGTCAATAGTTTCTTCTAATAATGGTTTCAAAGTCTCCTTTTGCTCATCAGATAGTTTACTCTCAATGTCTTCGTCTTTCTTTATTAAATTATCAATATGCCCTGCATCAATTCGGGTAAACTTTAATTTAGATTCTGTGAATTCTTGCTCAAGCTTTTGAATTAAATGTGGAGCAATCGGTGTGTCAAATAGAATAACCTCATAGTCTTTTGCCTTTGCGCTTTCAATAAACGAATGTTGTGCTTCAGCGTTAGCAGTGTATAATAGTACATGATTGCCGTCTTTATCAGTTTGAAAATCTTTAGTCTTAGCAATTAGCTCTTCCATGGTAAAGTACTCATCATTTACTGTAGGCAGAAGGGCAAAAGATTTTGCTTTGTCGTAAAATTTATCTTCGGTCATCATTCCGTACTCAATGATTACTTTGATTTCATTCCACTTGGCTTCAAAGTCCTTGCGATCTTTTTTGAATAGTGTACTAAGCTTATCAGCAACTTTTTTAGTAATGTGACCAGAAATTTTCTTAACAGCACCATCAGCTTGAAGGTAAGAGCGAGAAACATTCAACGGGATATCAGGAGAATCGATAACTCCTTTAAGCATTTGCAAAAAGTCAGGAACAATCCCTTCTACATTATCGGTTACAAAAACTTGGTTTTGATATAACTGAATACGGTCTTTTTGAACCTCCATATTCGGTTTCAACTTTGGGAAGAATAGTATTCCCGTTAAGTTGAAAGGATAGTCCACATTCAAATGAATATGAAAAAGTGACTCTTCAAATTGCATGGGGTACAATTCTCTGTAGAACGCATCATAATCTTCTTCTTTTAAATCAGCTGGTGGCTTTGTCCAAGCAGGATTAGTGTTATTAATTATATTATCAACTGTAATTTGTTTGTGAGGCTCTGTAGTTTCCTTACCGTCATCATCAGTTGTAGTTTTGGGCTCAAAGTCAGGATCATTTACTTCCTTCGTTCCAAATTTTATAGGGATTTGATTAAAGCGATTGTACTTCGTTAAAAGTTCCGTGATTTTGTGTTCATCTAAAAACTCAGTAGAATCTTCTGCTATATGCAAAATAATTTCCGTTCCTCTATCCTCTTTGTCGCTCTCTTCGATATTATACTCCGGCGAACCATCACAAGTCCAGTGAGCCGCTTTTTCATCTTTATAAGATTTAGTGATAATCTCAACCTTATCGGCTACCATAAAGGCAGAATAAAAACCAAGACCAAAGTGACCGATCACACCAGTATCGTTTTTCTCATCTTTGTACTTATCCAAGAATTCCTCAGCGCCAGAAAAAGCGATTTGATTAATATATTTCTCTACCTCGTCGGCTGTCATACCAAGACCTTGATCTTTGATATGTAGCGTCTTTTTGTCACTGTCAATCTGAACTTCTATCTGCGGGGTGCCATAATCTACCTTAGCTTCTCCTATGGCTACCAAGTGCTTCAACTTGGTTGTGGCATCTGTTGCATTAGAGATTAACTCTCTAAGAAATATCTCATGATCTGAGTATAGAAATTTCTTGATTAAAGGGAAAATATTCTCTACCGATACGTTTATGTTGCCTGTACTCATTATGCTGTCAAATTTAGTACTAGTATATCAAATTGAGTACCAATTAATATTTTGTGACAGGATGGCATGAAGAATGCAGGCAATTCATATTGTGGAGATAACCTACAATATTACTTTTTCCAATGTCAAATTATTGTATAATAAATTTACCAGTCTGAACTATCGACTTATCCGTACGTAATTGAAAAAAGTAAACTCCACTGGGCAGGTTGTCCCTTTCAAAAATAATTTTACTATCCTTAATATTATTAATAGAACGAATTACTTGTCCGAAGCAATTAATAAGAGACAGATGAACCTTTTCGTTTTCCAAATTATACAGTTCAATAATGGTCCGTTCATTAAACGGATTAGGACTTAGTACAACCTGTGCAGACGATAAATTAGAAAGTGAACTAACACTAGTTTCAAACTGGCACTCGCCATAAAAACTATTGACGACATTTGGCATACCATATGTAAGTGCATTATTACCAAGAAAAATGTCATCCTCAACATAATTACAAGCACTACCTAACGCATTAGGGTTTTTTATTACATCCATGTACTGATTTGCAACAAAAAGATAAATTTTGCCATCTGGTCCTAAAGACATTGCCCCTGGCCTTCGAAAAACTGGTGTCACTGTAGTTGCAATAGCAACTCCACTAGTTGAAACATTCGCACTTAACAAGTTAAACTGGTAGACGGTATCCCATGCCACAGTTGGTGGTGAAGGCCATAAATCATCTCTGGCATAAACATAAAAGAATCTGCAATTCGATGAAAATGCACATCCAGAGGCTATCTTATCAAGATCAATAAAATTAGAAATAACACCTGTACTATTGTCAAAATCAAATAAAGAAGTATGATAGATAGAAGCGTATCCAATCCTTTTACCATCAATAGTAGCCGTAATTTGTCCGCCAAAAGAAACAGGAAACCCAATACTTGAAATAACGGGTAGCGATACACCAGTACTCGTCACATGATAAGTGTAAAAGGAGTTGTTGCCACTCTTGTGTGCAATCACCCAATAGTCTGTACCGTTTTCATCTTTAACGGCATAAAGAGATTCAGCAGCCGAGTCAAGAAGTGGTATCCCTTTTGCAGTAACATCTCCTAATCCACCATCCAAAGTCATATCTATTTTTGAATATTGCAGTCCACCTATATGCTGATAGCCGAAATTTTCAGGACAATTGGTAGTAAAAAGATAATATTCCAATGGATGCCCTGGATTGGGTATAATGATTGATGAATGCATTGAACTCATACAGCCGTCACTCGTATTCAATATACCATTAGGCATAATACTATGATTCCTATTCCATATGGCTCCCACGCTGTCATATAATGGTCCTCCATTTGTGTAAAAGAGCAAATTTCCAGATGCATCACATATCGTAGCAGTTCCTTCATAGGAATACATAGCACTATTAGATAGGGAAACTGGATTCCCATTCGTGAAGTCTAGTCCAACTCGATCTCCGAAATACCAAATATTATTTTCCTTTTGTGCTATACTCAAAAGCGGCAAAAAGACTGAACAGATTAAAATTAAAATCTTTTTTTTCAATGTATGAATATCTATTTGCTACTGAAGGTACTAAATAATTTATGCTCAACATGATATATTAGATATCTAACCGGTTCTTTTCTTTATTCTTAATAATCATTTTATAAGCTCAAAGGCTTCTGGTATTAAGCCTTCCCATATCAAGAAAAACTAAAAAAGAGGCTGTCAAAAAAAGACAGCCTCCTCAAATAAGGTATCTGGCTACCAGATTTAATCCAACTCAAAGCGGATTTCATAGGATATTTCAAGTTGTACTAAACCAAAAAACCCGACTGCTTTTGCAATCGGGTCTTTAAATAAGGTGGCGGCTACCTACTCTCCCAGGATAAATCCAAGTACCATCGGCCATAAGGGGCTTAACTTCTCTGTTCGGAATGGGAAGAGGTGAACACCCTTGGTAAAACCACCGTGTTTTTTTACCACGCTATGCGTGGACAATAAGTTTGACATAAAGGACAAACAATAAAATAATTTTAGAACAATACAATTGATATGCAATAATTGTATTTTTTCTCACGAGGAGAAAAATAAAAATAAAAGCTTACGGGCAATTAGTACTACTCGGCTTTGTTGTTACC
>CAYMFF010000059.1:0-19267 GCA_964389575.1 uncultured Chitinophagaceae bacterium | reverse complement strand
TAAATAATAATCTGGATGATTGTATAAATCTTGTGCCATTAATTTTCTTTTACTTTAAGAGTAATTATTGTTGTGTCAGGGTAATCTACTTTTTTTAGGATTAGTTTATCAGAAGTCAGTTCCACAATTCCAAATCGAACTATATTGGGTATGCCTGTAAAATCCTCGGCATCTAATACGATTTCATTTTCTTCTTGTGTCCATTTTGCAGAATCTACTCCATTAATAGATTTGAAATAGGCGATACCATTTTTATTAAATTCCATGAAGGAATTTTCAATTTCTGTTTTTTGGATGGCTTCTTGTTCTTCAAATGCTAAAATGGTAAATCGTTTAAACGAGTCTATTGATCCATTAAAAAACTCTAAGCGCTCGTTTTTTTCGGTTATCGTATCCATTAAGATATCATAATACGCTTTTTGCTTTTCTAAGCTTCTGTTTTCAATGTCAACCGCCTTCCATTCTTTGGTAATTGTACCCGGTTTTTCAGTATTGCATGCAACGAAACAACATATTAAAATGATGGTAATATAGGGTAGGATAGCCGTTTTTACTGACATGGGCGCAAAGGTACTTCATATTTATTTGAAAAATAATTTTCTGTTTAGAATTGGCTCATTATTGTTAATATCTGTTGCAGAATCTTATTAATTTATGCTCAACGTCTATGGCTAATCATGCTTCGGACTTTACATTTGCGGGCATTAAAATTAAATAACGAACGAAAATGAGTAATGAAATAAAAAATGTGGCTGTGGTTGGTGCCGGAACTATGGGGAATGGGATTTGTCATGTTTTTGCACAAACAGGTCATAATGTAAACTTGGTAGATATATCACACGAAGCGTTGGACAAAGCATTAGCAACTATTGGAAAAAATCTGGATCGTCAAATCAAGAAAGAAATAATTTCTGAAGGCGATAAGCAAAATACCTTAGATAATATCACTACATCTACAGACATGGCTTCGGCTTTAAAAGATCGCGATATTGTGGTAGAAGCAGCAACTGAGAATATTGAATTTAAAGAAAAGATTTTTGCTCAAATGGATGAGCATACTTCGGATGATTGCATCTTGGCTTCTAATACTTCTTCAGTAAGTATCACACGATTGGGTTCTAAGACGAACAAACCAAGTAAAGTAATTGGAATGCACTTCATGAATCCGGTACCTGTGATGAAACTTGTTGAGATTATTAACGGTTATGCCACTAGTTTAGAAACATCAACCATTGTAACTTCTTTGGCTGTTAAACTTGGTAAAGTGCCTTGCTTAGCACAAGATTATCCTGGTTTTGTTGCTAACAGAATTCTTATGCCAATGATTAATGAGGCGATTATTTCGTTGCAAGAAGGTGTAGCGGGTGTAGAGGAAATTGATACTATTATGAAATTAGGTATGGGGCACCCAATGGGGCCATTACAATTAGCTGACTTTATTGGTTTGGATACTTGTTATAGCATATTAGATGTAATGGCAACGCAAATAGGAAAGCAGAAATATGCTCCTGCTACCTTATTGAAAAACATGGTGCAAGCTAAAAAATTAGGTCGTAAAACAGGTGAAGGTTTTTACAAATACACACCCGGTTCTAAAGAGCTTATCGTGAGTGATAACTTTAAGAAAAAGGCTTAATTTAGGCTAGGGTCTTTCGGGAGTTTGGTGAGTACGTGATATTCTTTATCCAGCGCCAAAATTGAATTTTCCCAAAGAGCTTCTTTATTATTATCAAAAAGTTGAAGTTGGTTTGTTTCTGAAACAAGCCAACTTTTTTTGTCTATCTCATCATTTAATTGTTGCTCACCCCAGCCAGAGTATCCTACAAAAAATACGATGTCATCAGCATCTAATTTATTGTCTTGAAGTGAACTTATAGCCAAGCTAAAATCGCCACCCATATAAATTCCATCGTTTATTAAATCTCCTCCGATTAAGGCAGGTTGTTTGTGTAAAAAATGAATGGACGTAGGGTCTACTGGGCCTCCTAGATACACATTTATATCACCTCGATCGAGAGTTTCAATAAAGTAGTCTAATGTTTTATCCAAGGGTTTGTTGAGAATAAATCCAAAACTACCTTCATTATTATGGCTACATAGATACACAACTCCACGCTGAAAGTGCGGGTCAGGCAGGAGAGGTTCTGCTATTAATATTCTGCCAGCCTCCGGAGTAATTCCGGTTTTTATTTTGAAACTAAAATCCATAAAAGTCTTCATCGAATATACCGATTTAAGCTAGAAGCAAGATAAAAAAAACTTAAAAAAATCGTTCATGAAGTTTAAGGAGTACTTTTGTAAGACAGTAAAATGAAAAAGCTTTTTCCATTAATCATATCGCTAACCGCCATTTCTCTATTGGGGATTATTGTGGTACAGGTTCAATGGATTACTTCAGCTATTCAGCTCAAGCAAGATCAGTATAAAACAAATGTAACAGAAGCGCTATATGGGATAAAAGATTCTATAGTTCAACGAAAAGTAATTGGTACTCGTGAGATAGATGATAATCCAAACTTAAGTAATTCACCTCCTGCCAAAACCGTTTTTTCCTATTATGAAATGGGGCATTTGATTCAAACTCAACTGAATGAAACGGGTGTGAAGCAAGAATTTGAATATTGCATTACAGATGATGCAGTTGCGATTACCATGAACAGCGATGGTTTTCGTGAGGAGTTTTTTGGAGACCCAGAAATTTATAATATTAATATCTCTGGAAAAACATCTGCCAATTCTGAAACATTGCATTTGTACATTCTCAAACCGCAGGATTATTTTAAGAATCAACTATTATTCATGGTGTTGGGAGCATTGTTATTTACTTGCATCATAATTGCCGCTTTTGTACTGACCATTCGCACTATGTTGTCGCAGCGAAAGTTATCAGAAATAAAAAGTGATTTTATTAATAATATGACTCACGAGTTTAAGACACCGATAGCAACTATTCAGTTAGCAAGTGATGCCTTGAACAATGAAAAAGTTTTAAGCGATAAAAAGAATATTCTGTACTACAGAAATATCATAAAGGAAGAAAATAGAAGAATGCATAAACAAGTAGAGCGCATTCTGAATGCTGCAAAACTTGAAAAGGATGAAATAAAGCTTCAACTTAAGGAAGTTGATGTGCACGATATAATCAAGAAAGTAGTAAATAATTCGCAATTACAAGTAGAAGAAGCCAATGCCGAACTTAATGAAAAACTCGGAGCGCATAATCATATTATTATGGCGGATGAAGTGCATTTTTCCAATATAATATTTAATCTTCTCGACAATGCTATTAAGTACACCGAAGGAAATCCAAGCATATTAATTTCAACAGAAAACTTTGGTAATTCATTGCACATTCGATTAAAAGATAACGGAATAGGGATGCCCAAAGAAGTAGTGAATAATATTTTTGAAAAATTCTATCGAGCGCACACAGGTAATAAGCACAATGTAAAAGGATTTGGACTCGGGCTTACTTACGTTAAACGAGTTATTGATTTACATGAAGCAAAAATTTCTGTAGAAAGTGTTCCCGGAGAAGGGAGTGAGTTCACAATAGTTTTTCCTTTTATTGATGAATAATTAGATGGAGATTTTCTCAGTTTATTTACTGGTCATACTTTAATTCTGAAAGTTTGAATTTAAGCTGATTGCCGGGCTTGTCAAATATAAATGAAATCAAACCATGCTGAAATCCTGTACTTCTTAAGGCTTTTTGAGGGTTACCATATCTATCCTTTGAACGAATGATTTCGCGAGTACATTTTCCTTCTTCATTATATTCATAGGTAAATGTTTTGCCAGCCACCCGCTTCCAAATAACCTTTTCGTTGTCATAAACAATTTCTTCTTTCAGATTGAACATGGGCGCACTGCTGATGTTTAAGTCTGAAATTGTAATAATTGTCGTGTCCTTTATTTTGGTTTGGCTAATATGAAAAATATCGTTTCCCGCTTCGCGAACATCGGCTTCATAAGAATTACTGTCCGTCCCGAAAGTGTATGAGTAAGTGTAATGATGTTTTTCTACAATATTATTTCTAATTTCCATATCGTACTCAGTCAGTTTTCTGCCTTGTTCATCAAATGTGGCTTTGTATAGTCTTTGAGGCTGATCATCAACGAATGTTTCTAGTTTAATAACATTGCCTAGCTTGTCATAGAACTCTTGATTTTTTATGCCAGGTCCTGATATTTTTTTATTGAGTAATATCTTATTGCTGTCATACTCCATACTAATTAAGGCCCATGGTAAGTCTTTGATTTTGGTAAAGATGGGCATTTGACTACGGTCGTCGTATTTAGCTTTGCACTCACCTAAATAGCGTGCTTTTTTATCTAAGGATAAGTAGTTTTTCTTAACGAAAAGCTGAGGTTCCTCACAGGAACTAATTCCAAAAAGTACAAGTAAAAAAAGAGCATATTTTTTCATAAGTTCATTTATGGTTTAAATTGAAATAACTTCTGACAAGGAAACAGCATTACTCTCAACTTTTAATTCATAATTACATCCAATTTTAATAGCCAAGTTCTGGGCCTGATGACCAATAGGAAAATCGTAGCAAACGGGATATTTAAAGTGTTTTACTTTTTCCTGAATGATTTCTTGTTCGGTTAATCCGAACGGAGTTTCGTTATCTTGTGTATCATTAAAAGTTCCCACGACAAGGCCGGCAAGCTTATCTAATTTTCCAGCTCGTAATAGTTGCCACATCATACGATCTATGTTATATCGATACTCTCCAATATCTTCTAAGAAAAGAATCTTATTGGTTGTGTCAATGTCACTTTTAGTGCCAATTAGGTCACTTAGTAAGGCCAAATTGCCTCCAACAATTTGTCCTGTTGCAATTCCGTTCCGTTGCATACTGTGCTGACGTACGGTGTACTGATGTGGTGTATTGCCAATGGCGTTATAAATGCTATCCGTGCTTAGCTGATCCTGTTTTTCTGTTATATAAGCACTACCCATGTGCGCGTGTAAGGTAGATATTCCAAAATTAGAATGAACATGCGAATGCAAACAAGTGATATCACTATAGCCAACAAGCCATTTTGGTTTTTTGCAAAATTTAGTAAAATCTAATTGGTCTATAATTCGTACCATACCGTACCCACCACGTGCAAAGAAAATGGCTTGGATATTTTCGTCATCTAATAATTCTTGTAATTCGGTTAATCTATCCTTATCCGGTGCCGAAAATTTAAAATAACTATTTCCTACATTCGGCCCGGTTTTAAGATTAAAGCCCCATTGTCTTATCTGACGATACATAGATTCCATTTCGGATGCAATAACTGCTCCCGAAGGACAACAAATTCCAATTGTATCTCCTGCTTGTAAAGGTGGGGGTGTAGTACTCATTGTAAATAATTATTTTCCGTATTTTTTCATTGTTGGACTATTAGCCAATAAATAAAAATTATCTTTGCAAACTTAATGTCTAGCGAGAGAAAATTTAAAAGATACTTAATAACAGCGGCCTTGCCTTATGCTAATGGACCTCTGCATATTGGTCATTTAGCCGGTTGTTTTTTGCCATCCGATATCTATGTTCGTTATTTACGAGCTCAGGAGCGTGATGTGAAGTTTGTGTGTGGTGCTGATGAGCATGGCGTTCCGATAACCATTCGTGCCATGAAAGAAGAAACCAGTCCGCAGGCAATTGTAGATCGGTATTACGACTTATTAAAATCTTCTTTTGACGATTTTGGAATTTCATTTGATGTTTTTTCTAGAACTTCAAATAAAGAGCATCATGAAACCGCTCAAGCGTTTTTTACAAAATTGCATGAGGATAATATTTTTGAAGAGAAAGAATCTGAGCAGTATTACGATGAAGAAAAAAATCAATTTCTGGCAGATCGATATATTACTGGAACTTGTCCTAAATGTTCAAATGAAAATGCCTATGGCGATCAGTGCGAAAACTGTGGTTCGGCATTAAGCCCTGATGAACTTATAAATCCTAAATCTGCATTGAGCGATGCGCCTTTGGTGAAAAAGAAAACGAAGCATTGGTACTTTCCATTGGCAAAATATGAGGATTGGTTAAAAGAGTGGTTATTAGAAGAGCATAAAGACTGGAAAAGCAATGTATATGGTCAATGTAAAAGTTGGTTGGATCAAGGACTTAAGAGTAGAGCGATGACCCGAGATAGTGAATGGGGCGTGCCCGTACCATTGCCAAATGCTGATTGTAAGGTCATGTATGTTTGGTTCGATGCGCCCATCGGTTATATTTCTGCTACTAAAGAAATTGCTCATAATTGGGAAGATTATTGGTGTACCAATGAAGAAAATCAAGTGGATACAAAATTGGTTCACTTCATTGGTAAGGATAATATTGTGTTTCACTGTATTATTTTTCCAGCCATGCTCAAAGCACACGGTGGATATATTTTACCCGAAAATGTTCCGGCTAATGAGTTTTTGAATATTGAAGGTCAAAAAGTAAGTACGAGCAGAAATTGGGCAGTTTGGGTTCATGAATACCTCAAGGATTTTCCAGGTCAGCAAGATGTACTTCGTTACGTTCTCTGTGCGAATGCGCCTGAGAGTAAGGATAATGATTTTACTTGGAAAGATTTTCAGGATAGAAACAATAATGAATTAGTGGCCGTTTTCGGCAATTTTATTAATCGGGTGATGGTATTAAGCCATAAGTTCTGTAACGGAAAAATACCAACCTTTCATATAGATAGTAAAGATGCTACTGATGACCAACTCTATGAAAAGATTGTATTGGCTAAGCAAAAGGTTGAAACAAGCTTGGAGAATTATAAGTTTAGAGATGCGTTGTTCCATGTTATAGATTTGGCTCGAGAAGGAAATAAATATCTTCAAGAAAAAGAACCGTGGAAAAATACAGACAAGCCAGCCTACATTGAAAACTGTTTGCACCTTGGTCTTCAGTTAATGGCCAACCTGGCGATTTTAGCCAATCCATTTTTACCCGATACAAGTAAGAAAATTTGCAGTCAGCTAAAAGTAGTTGACAAAATGTTGGAATGGAAAAATGCGGGAAGTCTTAAATTAGTGAAAACGGGCTATTCATTAAGGAAGCCTGAATTGCTTTTTGCAAAAATAGAAGATGAACAAATAGAAGAACAAGTACAAAAATTAAATGCAAACGTTATGGAAAAAGAAAAAGTAGAGGCTGAATCAAATCATGCACCGCTAGCTTCGGAGATTCAATTTGATGATTTTTCTAAAATTGACTTGCGGGTGGCTAAAATAGTGGAGGCAATAAAAGTACCAAAGGCTGATAAGCTGCTGCAATTAACCTTAGACCTTGGCTTTGAAAAAAGAACTGTGCTGAGTGGTATTGCAGAATATTTTACAGCTGAAGAAGTTGTCGGGAAACGAGTTTCTTTAGTTGCCAATTTAGCACCAAGAAAAATGCGTGGTATAATGAGCGAAGGAATGATACTCATGAGTGAAAATGATGAGGGTCAGCTTGTTTTTGTTAGCCCTGAAAGTAGTGCGGCCTTAGGAGCTAAAATCAGTTAAGGGCAATTATACTGTTCTAAATAAAAAATCCGTCATTCTTGAATGACGGATTTTTACTATTTGAAATGTTGATTTATCGTACGTACCAAATATCAGTTCGGTCACGATTATAAAATCGATAAGAGAAACCAACAAAAACACCTATCGTTTGATTCGTCGTTGGTTGACGAACTAATTCTTTCTTGGTCGGTCCGTGAAACTTAATAGCGGTAGGGAATGCTGGGTAATCTTGGATTCTTGCATTTTCGCCGCCAATAACAATAGTGTTAGGATCTTCTCTATCAAATTCTTTTTCTATTTGCCCCATGCCCATATCAAAACGGCCGCTTAGACTAAATACAAAGTCATCAGTAATCTTGACATCGAACCCTAATCCGTAGAAAGTGCTAATAGAAAGTGGCTCATAAATTGGTGAAGTCAATGTACCATACTCATCATATTGATCTCGATAATAAACATCTTGATCATTTACATCTATAATAAGTTTTTGATTACCAACTCGAAGGTGTTCATAGCGCTCTTGATATGAGTCCAAAAAACCTACATTAGCTCCAGCAAAAACTCTTGCTGTAACTTTTCTACGAATGTTCGTGCTAAAGTTTAAGGCCATGCCTGCTCGAGTATATTTTAATCGAGAAAACGCCTCATATTCCGAACCGTCTTTATAGGCACCTTTATAATTTTGTCCATTGTTCCAGCGGCCGATGTGACCACTTAGTCCAACTCCCATTTTCTTTCCAACGGTAACAAAATAGCTTCCTTCGATACCAGCACAAACTTTATAGGTTGGCAAATAATCACCCCATTGAAAATCATTTGCATTCATAAGATAGGATACGTAAAGCCCAGAGTAAACGCCTAAACGTCCTTCTTTTTGCGCATGGCTTAGATTAAAGCAAGCGAGTAAGACTATTGTAAATAATATTCTTTTCATAGTTGATTAATTTGAACCGAAGTATTTTCTAATGCATAATTGAAACCCAAAAGAGAAGTTCTGTGTTTCGGGTCTATTGAAGTTAAAATTCGGGTCCGTAACATTCGCATAAGGCTGAAATTTACCCACAACATCTTTGTAAAACTTATACCGTGTTCCGTTTGGGCCATCTACTTCAAAATCTTTGTTTTCTACCTCAGCAAGTCCTAGATCAGAACGAAGGGTCAATGCTATGATTGTTCGACGCCATAATCGTACTTCGGCTCCTGCACCCATTACAAAGCCATAATCGACTAATTTAAATGGCTCGCTTTCATCTGCATTTCCATTAAAAACTTCATTACCATCACCATCTGTTGCAGTATAAACTCCTGATTTCAACAGGTAACTAAAACTTTGGTCCGTGCCGGGAACAGTTTGTCGCCAAGATTCTTCGGCATTTGTAAGCATTGCTACATATGGTCCGAAAAAAGTATTTAACCGAATCCTTCTATCAGGGTGCCAACGATTGTAAGATTTCCAATAAAACAAGGCCGGAATTTTGATATATTGAAGTTGGGTAGTTGCATCCAATTCAGGAAAACTTTCATCGGGTCCAATACGTCCTTTGTATCTTGCTCCTGCATTCCACATAAGTGCTTGCTGACCGATTCCAAAGTGTGGTGTATACCAACGGATTCTTTCTGCTCCCGCAAAATAATTGAAGTTGATCATTTGAGGCTGAATATTTTCAGCATCTACATCATCTCTGTTAAAGAGCTGAGAAGTATGACCACCACCAACCGCACCATAAGTAACACCTGTAACAGGTATTGACTCATCAGTAAAGTTGTAATTAAATTGTGCCTCACTTTGTATAGCGAGGAGGGATATAAGCGAAAGCAAGAATAGTTTTTTCATTCCTGAGATATTCATTCTTACAAATATATGGAATCAAGAGCAAAATGTTATAGTTTTTCTACCTCGTATAATGCAGGAAATAAGTACCGTTTGTTGGTAAGTATTTCTTCTGCTTCATAACGGGTTCTTCTTTTATTTAGTAGTCTGTATTCCTTATTATCTGGGGCTTTGAATATGTCTCCATTATTCAAATCTTGTATTAGAGTTCCTATTGGTTTGCTGTCATACCGCCTTAAAGCCAAAGTTAAGTTTGGGTCATAACAACTACTGGATTTAACATTGTCAAGCGATAGTTGTACGGCGGGCAGTAAGTCTTCCGGAAAAATAGTTGTTTTCAATAAAGGCGCCATTAGGTCTTGATAGGTTTTTTTCCACTCAACGCCATGAGATTGAATGCGAAAACCGTAAGTGTCAAATGCGACTAGATGTGCTAATTCATGGATTAACGTCAGTAAAAAGTGATAAGAATTTAAATTTCCATTCACACTAATTCTATGGGTATTGCCTCGCTGTGGCGGACGATAATCGCCATATTTGGTTTTGCGTTCTTTGGTAATACTCAATTTGATATTGTATTTTTCTAAATAAGAAAAAACGTAGTCAAAGGTTCCTTCAGGAATAAATTGGTCTAAGGTCTGAAGTGGTTTTTTTCGAAATGCCATGTATCGTTACAGCGCTTTTTTAATAGTAACTAGTTTTTGAATCAAGGGTTCTAAGTTGCTTAAATTCAGCATGTTGGCGCCGTCGCTTTTTGCATTTTGGGGGTCGGGGTGTGTCTCTATAAATAAGCCATTAGCTCCTGCAACAATTCCACATTTCGCTAACGTTTCAATAAATTCAGGTTGTCCTGAAGTGACTCCAGAGCTTTGATTAGGTTTTTGTAATGCATGAGTACAATCCAGTAAAACCGGATAACCCGTTTCTTGCATTATTGGTATTGAGCGATAATCAACCACCAAATCCTCGTATCCAAAAGTGGTTCCTCTTTCGGTAAGCATTACCCGTTGATTACCGCTATCAGAAACTTTTTTTGCAGCAAAAGCCATACTCTGAGCATTTAAGAATTGTCCTTTTTTGATATTGACTACTTTGCCAGTTTTTGCCGCTGCTTGTAATAAACTAGTTTGCCTGCACAAAAATGCAGGAATTTGAAGTACATCTGCTACAGTTGCTGCTTTGGATGCTTCTTCGTCAGTATGAATGTCCGTTACAATGGGAACTTGATAAGTATCTTTTACTTTTTGTAGAATCTGTAAGGCTTTATCATCGCCAATTCCTGTAAAGGAGCTAATACTACTTCGATTTGCTTTGCGATAAGAAGCTTTGAAAGCAAAAGGAATCTGAACAGATTCGCAAATGCCTTTTATTTTCTCGGCAATAGACAAACAGATTTCTTCTCCTTCAACCGCACAGGGACCTGCCAATAGAAAGAAGTTGTCATTGTTTTTTTGTTCGCCAAAAAGTTCGGATAAAAAATTCATGCTTTGCAAAGATAGCATACATACTTTGTCCGCTATGTTGTATTTTGCAACGGTTTTAGTTTAGGCAATATGGGTCAAGAAAAAATATTATTATTAGGTGCCGGTGGGCAAATTGGAGTAGAACTTACCGATGCATTACGCAAAAAACATGGTGATTCGAATGTGTTGCCTACAGATTTAAAAGCTACTCATTCTTTACTTGAGAGTATGGGACGTTATGAGTCATTGGATGCTTTGGATGCCGTGGCCATTCGGACTTATATTGAAAAAGAGGGATTCACCCAAGTATATCATTTGGCGGCAGTGCTTTCTGCGACGGGCGAAAAAAATCCAAAGTTAGCTTGGGATGTAAATATGGAAAGCCTCATGGGTTTGCTTGAATTAGGCAAGGAGCTCAAATTGAATAAAATATTCTGGCCCAGCAGTATTGCTGTTTTTGGCCCAAGTAGTCCGAAGCATAAAACTTCACAGTCTACTATTATTGAACCAGCCAGTATGTATGGGATAACGAAAAATGCAGGGGAAAATCTTTGTGCTTATTACAATAAGAAATATGATATGGATATTCGTAGTATTAGGTATCCTGGATTGATAAGTTATAAAAGTCCACCGGGAGGTGGTACAACCGATTATGCCATAGACATTTTTTATAAAGCATTAGAAGGAGAGACTTTCTCTTGTTTTTTGAAAGAAGATGCTTATTTGCCTATGATGTTTATGGACGATGCTATTCGAGCCACTATGGAACTTATGGACGCACCAAAAGAATCATTAAGTATTCGAAGAGGTTATAATGTAACGGCGCTAAGTTTTTCGCCAGCTGAAATCGCTGAAGAAATCAAAAAGCAAATTCCTGAATTTAAAATAGATTACCAGCCAGATTATCGTCAAGATATTGCGAATGATTGGCCGGCTAGTATTGATGATAGCGTAGCGCGTAATGATTGGGGTTGGAAAGAAAAATATGATATGCCCGCTTTGGTCAAAGCTATGTTAGAAGGCATAAAATCTATGAGTCATGCTTGATCCGAATTGGAAACAAAAGTCGGCTAAAGAGCAAAAACGTTTTAAAAAATATCTGAGCAAGAAACCAGATCGCAAAGCTATTCGTAAGCTACCAGATTTGCATGATGATGCTTTTTCAAAAATTGACTGTTTGGATTGTGCTGCTTGTTGCAAAAATCATTCGCCCAGATTTAAAATGCCGGATATTAAAAGAATTGCTAAGTTCTTAAATTTGAAAGAAGGTGATTTTATTCAACAATACTTACAATTAGATAATGAAAACGATTACGTCTTGCAGCAATCGCCTTGCACTTTTTTAAATGAGGATAATACATGTCAAATCTATGACGCGCGTCCGAGTGATTGTGCTCGTTATCCCTACACAGATGAAGATGTATTTTTGAAGAAGAAAAATATCACATTAAAAAATACACAAGTTTGTCCGGCGGCTTACTACGTTTTACAGCGAATGATATCATGAAAAAATTAGTTCTACTTTCGGTCTTTTTGTTTAGTTTATCTTTTTTGTCAGCTCAAAAAATTGAGGAGATGGCTACAATTTCTTTAGAAAAAATGAAACCAACCTACAAAGAACTAGAGAATGCTAATGTGCACATTCGATATCGAAATAGGGGAAGTGCCATGGCTGCTAGTTATGCCTGGTGGTCCGTTTTTAGAAGGCCAAATAAAAGGAAGTACTTTGTAATCATTAATAAAAACGTAAGCAATAATTTTATGTGCTTTCAATTTGATCACTTGACTGCACCAGCGCGCGATGGTGTTATGGCCCATGAATTAGCTCATATTGATTTTTTTCATTCGCTTACTTTTTTCGGATTTATTAAATTTGTTCTAAACCAAGGTTTGCCCAATGGTTTAAAAAAATCGGAACGAGCAACAGATTATCGAACAATTGAAAATGGTAACGGGAAATTACTAAAAAATTGGAGTCAAGAAACACGTGATAATTTTGCTGAAGGTAGTGATGAGCCATTGCCTATTAAATTTAGTAGCCGATACTATACTCCGGCCGAAATTGATTCAGTTATGAAGCTGATGCCAGATTTGTATTGATTTTGCATCTCTCGGGCCAAGCAGTTTTTACCATATTAGAAAATAATCTTAGCTTTATCCTATGCAAAAAACGGCGTTGAAAGTGAAAACAAGGAATCTGTTATTAGTTGCTTTTGCAATATTGGCTTCCGTTATTGGTTGTAAGAAAAGTTATGAGGTAGCTTCAGAACCAGAGCCTTTTGAGCATCAAGTGAGCTTTAATTATGAATATGATATTTCTGGGATGAATGATACAATGAAACCCGATTTATTCACGGTGGATATTGTTCTTTATCATTCAGATCATTTGAGTATGAGTTGGGCAGCGCTTAAGAATGAATTTCTAAATGCTGATAATGCTTTTCGAGCGGCGGGCGTACAGTTAAACCTTTTAAAGGCTGTGAATGTCAGTTTTCCAACGGAGTGGAATAATAAAATAGCTTATACCTTGCGAGAATTACCAGGCGATGGACAAACGCCTGGTTTTTACGATAAATATGCTACATTCAAGCCACTTTTAAGCGATACAATAGAAACCGCTTTTGCCGATTTTATTTATGACGAGCCCAATAAATCTAATACCATTTTTATACTGCCTTTGTCTGGTGTAGAAATTGTTTTTGCAGAACAAAATATGAGTGGTATCTGGCAAATGGGTGGTCCTGTGGCAACTGGTGCACTTTCATTTCCAGGATATATTTTATTGAATGGTATTCCCAAACAATTGCGAGGCTGTATCACCATGCAATCTGCTACGGGTAGGACATTAGCCCATGAGTTAGGTCATAAATTAATTAATGTATCACATGAAGGTCTTGGGGTAAGTCCTGCATTTAGTGGAAATACAATTCCTGGATTATTGGGTTATGGCAATTCTGTTGAGATTTATGAAGGCCAAGCGGGTCGTTGGCATAAAGAAAGGTTGTTGCTAAGTCCTTATCTATATAAAACTGTAAATGGACAGAAGATTTTTAATCCAGATTATGCTGGGGTAGGAGCTTATGATGATGCAATTTATGGTAGTTATGTAATGCCACAGTAGTTTTAATTACTTCGTAGGATTTTCTCCATTTTTCTTCCTCGTGCTAATTCTTCAATTAGTTTATCCAAATAGCGAACCTCTTTGGTTAAAGGTGTTTTTATTTCTTGTATTTTATAACCACAAATAGTTCCTGCAATTAAATGAGCGTTTGGATGTAAAGTTGCTTTTTCAAAAAACGTTTTGAACGTTACTTTGTCAGCCATAAGTTTTTGCAATTTTTTTTCAGTAAAACCAGTCAGCCATTTTATTACTTGATGTAGTTCCTCTTTAGTTCTTCCCTTTTTTTCTACTTTATTGACATAGTGCGGATAGACTGTTGCAAAAATCATAACGGCAATGCGCTTATCATGCTCTGGTGTTGTACTCATAAACTAGTGTTGCAAAATAATTTAATTCCACCAAACGGCATAGTTTTTTCTGCGTAACTCAAGTCCTAATTGTTCTTCAAGCTCCATTGCTTTTTTTCGAGAAGACACAGGTTCTAAATGGTTGTATAAACTAGCACGTAAATACAGTCCATATTTCTGCACAATATTTGATGAGATCTTAATTCCTTTTTTACTTTTTGCACCTATTTTATGCTGTTTGAAACGCTCTTGAGGTGTTTTGCTACTCATGCCGACATATAAGCATTCTAGGACACCATTAAATTGCGGATTGGCTTCTCTGAATTTTCTATTTTCGGAGAACACTTTTTTATTTAATTCAATAACATATACCTGATAGGTTGCCACTTCGTTTATTTTTTAAAAACCTCGGCATCTACCAATGATTGAAATGCATCTTCCATCGTTGCTTTCATAGGTCTGAAAGAAATTCCCAATTCATTTTTGATTTTAGAATTATCAGCCTTCCACTCTATGTTAATATTATTTCTTAGAAATTTACGGGTCATCATTTTATTGATTACAGGTCCTATAATCATAAGTAGCCATTTGGGCAATGCCTTTTTCGGTAATTTGTAATCCGAACCAAATTTTTCGTCTAAGGCCAATCCCATTTCTACGAAATCCGTATTGTATCCTGAAGTAATATATCGTCCTTGAGCCTTTGGGTCGAAAGCTGCTTTCATATGTGCATTGGCTACATCGCGCACATCTACTAATCCGATACCCATTTTAGGAGCTCCCATTTTCATGTCACCGTCGCCTATTTGTTTTAAGATATTAAAGCTTTCAGATGTAGTAAATTTAGGATTTAGCATAGGCCCCATTACAAAACTGGGATTAATTGTCACTAAGTCCCAATTGGATTGTGCTTTTGCAATTTCCCAAGCTTTTTTCTCTGCAAGGGTTTTAGATAACGAATAGGGGTTATGATTAAGGCTTGATGTCGTGTTCCAAATTTCTTCGGTTAGTACACCGTTTGGAGCAAGAGCGCAATCAATTGCATCGCTGTATATAGCAGCACAGCTACTGGTAAGGACTACCCGTTTCACAGAGGCTGTTTCATTTACAGATTGCAATACATTCTCCGTTCCATTAACTGCAGGGTCAACCAATTCTTTTTGAGGGTCCTTAACCTCTGAAGTAAAGGGTGAAGCTGTGTGAAAAACTACGCCACAGCCTTTCATGGCTTCTTTGTAGGCATCTGGTGTCAGCAAATCTGCTTTGAAGTATTTTATGGAACCGGCACTACCTGATGCTATTTTATTTAAATGAGCAATCTTTTCTGTTCGTTCTGGGTTGCGCACGGCAGCGTGTACTGTATATCCTTGTTCAAGTAGTTTTTTTACGAGCCATCCTGCAACAAATCCTGTTGCACCGGTGACCATTACTGGGGTTGTTCTATCGTTGTTCATTGCGTTATAGATTGTATTGTTTTAATAGAAATTTTTTGAAATTTGATTTATTTTTTAATTCATTGCGTAACAGTTGAATTGAAGTGGATTCTATAATTTGTATCAGCTTAATGGATTCCATTTCGGGTGAATCATAATTCAAATCGTTAAAGATTTTTTTTAATTTATTCGTCCAAGGTTTTGCTTTTTTATGATTATTGTATTCTGCTTCCCATTTTAATTTGAATTGCAACTGCCAGTAGGGATAGTCTTTCTTTTTAACCGAAAAGGGTAGTTCGATACTTTTTCTGAGCGCTTCATGTGGATTCTTTTCCGTAAGAATGTCGGTGAGAAGTTCTGATAGTTTATCCTCAGCTTGTGTCATGATGGCATCCAGCAAACCTCTCTTGTTCTTAAAATGACGAAAAATTAATCCTTCAGACACATCGGCTTTTATGGCAATTTTTTTAGTAGACACTGCATTATAGCCTTCGTTAGCGAATAATTCGAGTGCTGAATGAATTATGTTGAGCTGTTTACTAGTCATAATGAGTGATTAATCACTTACAAATTTACAATTATTATTTCGTTTCAACTAAAATAAAATAATTTATCTTAGTTGAATTATGTATTATTCCCAACGGTCTCGCTGAAAATTATAATAGCGGATGCTAAATTTTAATTGTAACGGGTTTTTAAATTGATTGGCATAGCTTGCTACTCCCCAAAGGCCAAGTCTTATAGGTTGTTTCAGAATAGTGATTCTTTTTTCAAGACCAGCAAATGCTTCTATATAGCGTAAGTTCCTTTCTGGAGCAATTAAGAAACCAGCACCAGCGGATTCAAATATTTTTAACTTATGAAAGTGAGGGATTTTGTTTAAAAGAGCTCCATTGAATTGGTGTAAATAATGCGCCTCTGCAAAACCTTTGAACAATGCAAAGGTGCTATCCATTGCCTGAAAAGATGTTAGTGGGTTAAAAAATAAACCTGGATTGCCTCTGGCAATAAATTTAAAATCGGCGGCTTCAACATTGCCTTCGCTAACAAAATTTCCGTATTTGACATTATAAGTAGATAGGCCTAAGGTTCCCATATTGATTTCTTGTGTGGCGCCTAATTCTAGATAGTCATACTTGATTATACTTTTAAAAACACCTGGTATTCCTTTGCGCCATTTGGCATAAAAAGTAGGGTAGCGACTACCGAGTATTACTTTTTCATACGGTTCTCTAATATACTTTTGTGCGGGTCTGTATGAAATTTGAAATTCATTAAAAAAGGCCGCATAATTCTCAAAGTAAATTGGTTGTTGAACTTCACGATTGAATAAAATTGAATCCAGTTGCCCATCTAGTTTTAGATTATGCATACTGCGTCTGTATCCCATTTCGACTGTATTGCTAATGAAAAGGCCATTGATTAGCTCACGCCGAACACCTACGGTTATATTATCTTTTAAGAAGTAATTCGATCGATTGAATAAATTGATAATAGCATCATTCCAAAATAAGTTTGATGTACTTCTACCCACATCAAAACGAATGGAGCTTTTTGTAAATGGGTTAAATAAATAGGAACCAATGAAGCGACCTCGAAAATCTTTATTCAAGGGACCATAGTTTAGACTCGGCGAAAAGTTAATTTCTTTTTTGTCTTTGTATTTTTTTCGATATCGAAACCAACCACCAAAGCGTTGTCCACCAATGGCAATAGGATTCCATAGTTGAACAAGTGATGGAAAGGTCATAAAACGTTCTTTTCGCCAATTTTCGAGGTCCTGACCGTGCCAAAGAATATTTAGGATTTTGATTTTATTATTTTCTTTCTCCAAGCTATCTCGAAATTGATCGCTATGCGTTACTTCATAAATACTATCTCGGTATCGAATTATTTTTATTTCATCTGTGCTTAATGGAACAGGTCTTGTTTTTTTCCAAAAACTAGAATCTCGCTCATAAGCTTCCGAGCTTGTAGCACTTAACTCATTACTAAAGTGTTTTTTATCAAATGTGGTATCAATTTTATAATTGCTAAAGCTAACTAAGGAACGACCTTGTTTTTTGGCGCTTGTCAAATAATTGAAATCATAGGAACGAGGTAGCCATGCTTTGTTATTTATCTTGTCATAAGTCGCTGTTACTTCAAATTTTTTATATTCTGGTGTCTGATGTTGTGGGAAAGAAGCTGTAATTTTTTTTATGGCCCATGTCTTATTTTGTATCAGTACTTCACCGCGGAGTAGGGCATTAGAGGTGGCCGAAGGACGAAATTGAATACGGTGGTACATATGCCCGTCTTGGTATAGAAATTCTTTGTACTTATATCGGTAAGCTACCAATCCACTTGTGCTAAAGGGTGAAAGAAAAGAAGTTTGCCCCAGGGCTCTTACTAGAATGAGATTATCATAAAAATCAAAATCTCCTTCCGTGCAACTTAGATAAAAAAAGTTCTGTTTATTGCCCTTTATATTAACCCCAGTTCGTTTTTCTTTGATCTTGTCGGGATATGATTTGCTGACTTCTAGATACACCTCCGCAAACTCTTTGGTTGGCCCTTTCTTTTTTGTGCTATCCGACGGTCCTACTTTTTTCAGCCAGCCTTTTCTAGCTGCTTTTTTCTTTTCGTCGGCCGTTGCTTTTATGTAGGCTTCGAAACTATAACTGCCAGGACCTTTTTGAAGTTCTTTTTTATTTTGTATTACCTTTCTAATGATTTCTTTACTTCGGTCTTTTTTTCGTTTAGTGACCACTACTTTTTTTATTTCTTTAGTGGCTGTTTCTAGTATGAATCTTTTTTTTACATTTGCTTCACGAACGACGACTACAGATTTTAATGTTTGATAGCCGATACTGGAGAGGATTAATTCATATCGTCCCGGAGGTAACGTAATAGTAAATTCACCGTTGGCATTTGTTCGCGCGCCTCGTTGTAATTCTTTAACTCGTACATTGATAAAGGGAATAGGCTCTAGTTTGGTATTAACTACTGTGCCACTTAAACTGTACGATTGCGCAACTGCTTTTTCACTTTTTAGAACAAAAAGTAACACGAACAACAATGTTGTTTTGATTAAGCTTGTTGGTACGGTAGCCACGAGAATTAAAGTTATTCTAACTTATGCTAAACAATCCCTAAAAAAAGGATAAAAGGTGCGATGGCTTTATAGTTGGTTGTAACGGTTTTACTAATTAATTGATATTGACTTTTGAAGAAAATAACACGAACTGTAACACCATTAGCCAAAGAGAAGCTATGTCAGTTTAGATATCGGGAGCGCCAGTTACTATACTCGCACTGATAATTGCTATTGTTGGGTTTACGTTGTACCAGATATTAGTCTTTTAAATAATCTCTTCTTTGTGATAAATAATCACTTTTATTCTTTGATTTAGAGTTGTTGCTTTTTTAAGCTATTTTTTTTAGACTAGTAATGAGCCTAAGCATTCTTAGTTAAATCCTTTGCCTTTTGTTTTAATATTAAATTTTCGGGCCCATTCTCCAAGTGGTTTTTGTATTTCTTTTGGAAATCCATTGGGCATACCTACATTCTTTCCGTCGT
>CAYMFF010000058.1:0-19893 GCA_964389575.1 uncultured Chitinophagaceae bacterium | reverse complement strand
CAACCGAAACAACACGCTACGAAAACCCGCACTCCTTATAGCCACGTACGTTAGCGGTAATAAAAATCAATGTTTCAAATATTTAAAAGTAAAATACAGAAAGACTGCGAACGTTATTTCACTTTTCTTCAGAAAATGGGTTTCAAGAAATCATTTAAGACTATTGCTTATGAAAGTGTGTTGATATATTCTAAGAATGACTCTATCATTTCAATAATTTGGGAGCCCAATGCAAATAATCCATATTTTAACTTTGTTGGAATGCAACACCTTAAGTCTGAAGACCTTTGGAATCCCATAAAAGAGGAATACCCCAATCATACCACAGAAAGAAATAAATTTATCTATTGGGTATTCAATTTGATACCAAAGGATTACTATCTTGAGCTTATATTCAAATTCATACGCCATAAGGTTGAAGAAACGCCGAATTAAATCTTTAACAAAATTCAAGCGCAAAATGTTCCACTATTCGTTAACTTTACAAAGTTGAAACAATCAGAGAAATTGTATTTTATAAAGAGCATTTCGAAGAGTTTTTTGAAACATTAAACGATAAGACGAAGGACAAAGTAGATGAAGTGCTTTATATGATTTCAATTCTTGAGCGAATCCCCACCAAATTCTTCAAGAACATTAAAGGAATTAAAGACCTCTATGAGATAAGAATAGAATACGAAAGTAATATTTATAGAATATTCTGCTGTTTGGATAAAGGCAAATTGGTAATCCTATTAAACGGCTTTCAAAAGAAGTCACAAAAGACACCAAAGAAAGAACTAAGAAGAGCAGAAAAAATAATGAAAGAATACTTTGACAACAAAAAATAAAAAGAGATGAAAGCAACAAACGAAAATATAAAAACATTTAGTAGCCACCTTAAGAAACGCTACGGAAAAAGTGGTTCTAAGAAAAGAACAGAGTTTGAAATAAAAGCGAAGTCTTTTGCTATTGGAGAACTTATCAAAGAAGAACGCAAACTTGCTGAAATGACGCAAGAACAACTTGCTGATAAAATCGGAGCAAAGAAGAGTTTTATCTCAAGAATTGAGAACGGCAAAAGTGATATTCAACTCTCTACCCTTTACCGACTTTTAGAATATGGCTTAGGAAGAAAAATAAGTTTGACAGTA
Organism: uncultured Chitinophagaceae bacterium; assembly: GCA_964389575.1. GTDB lineage: Bacteria > Bacteroidota > Bacteroidia > Chitinophagales > Chitinophagaceae > JAGNRR01. The sequence goes on along the minus strand of CAYMFF010000058.1, from coordinate 18,760 downwards.
AAATAAAAACTGCCACTAACATTGTATATAGCAAATAGGGCTTTCAGATTAAATTAAAGACTCTGCTTCGTAGCAAAACGCAAAACTTATAAATTTGGCTTACTCATAACCAAAAGTATATGCTCAGAATACCCTACTTGCCATATACTTAACCGTTATACCCTCCTAATATCAGCACCCAGTGCATTCAAACGCTCATCAATGTTTTCATAACCACGATCAATCTGATTGATATTTTGAATTTTACTTTTTCCTTCTGCACTCATTGCGGCAATAAGTAACGCAAGACCTGCTCTTATATCCGGGCTAATCATGGTATTTCGACGCAGGGGTGTTTCTTTATTTAAACCTACTACAACTGCGCGGTGCGGATCACACAATACAATTTGCGCACCCATATCAATTAATCTATCAATAAAGAATAAACGACTCTCAAACATTTTTTGGTGAAACAAGACCGTTCCTTTTGCCTGTGTAGCAACTACCAAAGCAATACTCACCAAATCAGGTGTAAATCCAGGCCAAGGATGATCATAAATAGTAAGGATGGAACCATCCATAAATTTTCCAATTCTATAATTTTCTTGTGCAGGAATATGAATATCGCTACCCTGCACTTCTAACTCTATCCCTAATTTCTGAAAAGTCTGTGGTATTACACCTAAGTGTTTTACATCAGCATTTTTAATCGTTAGCTCACTACCCGTCATGGCCGCCAAACCTATAAATGAACCGACCTCAATCATATCTGCCAAAACAGTATGCTCGGTAGAACGCAACGTTTTCACATCTACCCCTTCTATCGTCAATAAGTTAGAACCTACACCACTAATATTTGCACCCATTCTATTAAGCATTCTGCTCAATTGTTGAATGTATGGCTCACAAGCTGCATTATATATTCTTGTTTTACCTTCAGCACAAATGGCTGCCATTAAGACATTAGCCGTACCCGTAACCGATGGCTCTTCCATCAAAATGTAATTCCCTTTTAGGCCATCTGTTTTCAGCGTAAAAATATTGGAGTCAATATCATAAGAACCTTCCACACCCAATTTTTCAAAACCATTGATGTGAGTATCCAATCTTCGTCTACCAATTTTGTCTCCGCCCGGTTGTGGAATAAACGCTTTATTGTATCGAGCCAGTAAGGGACCAGCTAACATAACTGCTCCCCGCAATTTGCCCGACTTATGTCTAAATTCTTCACTCACCAGATATTCCATATGAATATTATCAGCCTGAAATGAATAAGAATTTTTATCCAATTGTTGAATATCTACACCCATATCACGCAATAAATCTAATAATGCGCGTACATCTACGATGTCTGGGATATTGTGAATCGTAATTTTTTCTGGAGTCAGAACCACAGCTGCTATAACCTGCAACGCTTCATTCTTTGCCCCTTGCGGTGTAATTTCTCCACTGAGTTTTTTACCCCCTACTATCTCAAAAGTATCTGAAGCCATGGCTTATCTACGGTAATTTTTTCTGTTCCTATTATTGTTGTTGTTTCGGCGATGTTTGTTGTTATTGTTTTTCTTCTTCTTGAAGTTGACTTTATTATTATTCTCCGAAAAACTCTTATGATAAATCACACCGCCTTCGCCACCATCAACAAATTCATTAAACTTCCCAGGCTCAAAAATTAGTTGACCACCGCTCAATTGTTTTAGCTCTTCTGTTATATTATCATCATGTATTTTTTCACCATGCCAATTGTTATAGGCTATTCGCATAAACAAGGCCAATGTATGAATAAACCCATTTTTCTTTTCTTCATCTTTTTCGTCCATTGCCTTCTGCAATAAATTTTCGAATTTTTTTCCAAGATGTTTGAACTCCAACTTTTGTTTTGGATAAGGCAACACTTCGGGCTTCGCTTGTTTTTCAGCTGCTGTAGGGAATTCGTAAGGACTTTCTACTTCTAGCTTATAATCGCTCATCATAATCATATGATCCCAAAGTTTATGACGAGGATCTTCCATGTTTTTGGTTCCTGGATTTAATATGGCCATCACATCTACAACCGCCTCGGCTGCTAATTGTCTTTTTTCTGAATCTTCTATTGTCAAGAGATGATCAATCATCTTTTGTACGCCACGTCCATATTCTCGGATGGACATCTTGTCTCTACTCGTGTTGTATTGCATAAAATTTTTTGAAAACGTTGACACACTCTAGTATGTCTGTTACTGCGTAAAGGTATTCAAACTTTTTCGAAGTTCAAAGGCTGAAGCATCATTTGGATAAGCTGATAAATATAAATTAACACGTTTGCGCGCCAAAGACAATACACCGGCGGACTTATAAAACTCGGCGGCAGCAAGATTTACGTCTATTTGCGTATAATCTTTCTGCTGATACAATGGGTTGAAAATAGAACTTATCAATGAAGCAATTATCGAAGTTTCAACTTCTTGCAATGGAGCAAAATGGTCACCTTGGGCCAGATCATCTGTTTTTTGATAAATAGCACAAATCGGATCAGCATACACACAGCCGTATATCGTGTCCGTATATAAATAATGATGAAGTTGAGGCGAAAAATTTCGATACAGAACCACATATTCAAACTGCTCTTTTTGATCAAGTCGTTGAAATTTTTCAGGCACTTGCGCATTCGTAAAATAACTTTCGAAAAAATCTGAGGTAAACACATCTAGATCTCTCAAGTCAATATAAGTTTTAAAATCGGGCTGAATATCCCACAATAAATAAGATGAAACCATATAGGAAGAGAAGCACTTTTTGTTGCGCAAGTCATGTGTTTTTATATAATTTGATGCGCCAATAGGATTAAAACCTGGATGCACAAATAAACCATATTCATTCTTAGAATTCGTAACCTTATAATAAGCTCCACTTACAATCGATACGTAAAACAGTATTCCTACAATTAAAATGACTTTTGCATTCAATAACTTTCGTGGCAAATATTCTTGAACCATTATTGCGAGCAAAGGAGACACTAATAAAAAATAGAAAATAATATTTCTTGCAGCCGTTAAGCTCAAAAAAACGAATGCGACTAACAACAATAAGGATACAAATTGTAACTTAAAAGTGTTCAATTTTTGAATAAGAAAATCACGCTTTTTAAAAACAACCCAAACTATCAAGAGTAATGTGATAATAAAAATATACGATTCCTTCTGCCAAAAATCAGGATCTAAAACATTTGCCAATTCTGTTGTGAATTTATTATTATTCACTTGAGAGAAAATGTTTAGCGGCCTCAAAAGCATTACGACACCTCTTGGGTTTACTAAAATTGCAAGAATAGAAAGGCCCAAAACAAAAGAAACTACTTTAGGCTTTTCCGTTTTACTTTTAACCACATCAACCCATGCAGCAAAAAAGAAAATGCCTATCAATACAATGCCTAAACCATAGGCCTCATGCATATTAGTCCAGAACATTTGCAATGGAATAATCAACCAAATAAGTTTACTTGAAGGGTTTTTGAAGTGGTTAAAAAGGATATATAAATAAACAACGAACAACAAATGCGTTGTCATTTCTGGTCGACCAATAACACGATACTCAATGAATGACAACGTTATAAAAAGAACCAATGCATTGGAAATCAAATTGTTGATTTCAAAGAGTTTAAATAGCTTTTTTAAACAATAAACGATCCCAATTGTTGCTAAGATCTGTAAAAGAAAAACACATTCTGGACCACATAATTTTGTAATCCAAGCCGCTAATACTTCAAATCCCCATTTAATATTTATCCACTCCGTACCCGCAACCGAATTACTAAACATATCAGTTTTAGGCACTTGACCACTTTCAAGAATCCACTCCCCAGTGCGTATCTGCCACCATATATCGGGCTCCCGCGTTGCTTTAATAGAAAAAGCAATAGCAATTAAATACGGGAAAAATTGAATAAACTTTTCTGTGAGTTTTTTCACAGAGCTAAGATATTAATTACGAATTACGAATATTACAATTACGAAAGAGAATTTTACTTTTCACCTTTTAGTTAATTCAACTCACATGTGCTTCATCCCCAAATACACTCTTTCTAAACTTCAGCGATGGCGATTCTATAAACTCTCCTAATCCAAGCGAATCCCAATTTTAATGGAAGATATTAATCTCGAATCTCTCATTAAAATTGGGTTCTTTTTATTCTTCTAAGGAGTTAAATATAAGTTGATTACTGCTTAACAAATTTTGCACTATAACCATTCTCTTCTACATGAAAAAAATAAACTCCTTTTGAAAGTCCTTCACAGTTAATTTCAATTTCTTCATTCACGTTGGCTTTCATATTTATTAAAACTCTGCCTTCTATAGTAGAAATCGTGTAATGAACTTCATCATTTTTGTAAACAGTGCTCGGAATGCTCACTTTTAATATGCCGGTAACTGGATTAGGATATAAATTTATTGATGCAGATTGCTGTTTTTCGATTGGCGTTTGATTACTTGAGCCAGCATTTTTATACAATGGATGAAAAATTGTGTTTGTGCCATTGGTAGGCAGTCCATCTGTTGTATTGGGTGGGTTTAAATTTTCACAACTTTCCCAATTAGCTATTCCTAAATGTTTCCGCCTTGTTGCAAACATTAGCTGATCCGTATTTTCATTAATTATTAAAGAACTCTGACCTGAAACATTCAACAAATCTGGACAAATATATAGGGCGTTATTAAAGTGATTGTTGGCCCAATGATGAGACCAAATATTATTATTTTTTTCAAAATATTGTATTCTTCCTTCGAAACCTACATAAAATAACTTGTCATGAATATTATCGTAAGCGAGCCCATTTTTCACATAATCAGCTTGTGGCCAACCAGCACAATTGCCGTAATTATGAGGTAAAATGCTATGTACCATTGCTGTACCATTCCATTTCAAATTATGAATTTTATTATCCTGAGCGCCTTTATAAAAAATACCATTATTAATTGTAGAAACCATTGAACTCGGTTCTTTATGAACCTGAGTAGCAGGATTAGAAAAATTACCATCCAACCAAGCATGTGTAAAAGTATTAATACCGGTTGTATAGAAAGCTTGCACTCGATTATCTTTACCCTTGTAAAGTATGTTACCTGTAACTTTCTCAATAACAACGTCTCCCTTGACATCCGTCCAGGAGTTTGAGGGATGGTTCAAAAATTGATGTTTCCATTTTGCTTGTTGCCAATCGTAATAAAATCTGTGCATTTTATTATCCATCCCTTTATATCCAATATTGCCATCAGCATCAATGGCCATTGAACCATGCGTACCCGAAATTCGAGTTGTAGGATTTCCCCAATCCTCATCGATCCACCATTGCTGATATTGTCCGTTTGGCAATTTCTTAAAATATTGAATTCTGTCATCCCAACCTCTATAAAGAATCATATTATGAACAGGATTATAAACTAGTTCGCCACTTGACTTCCAATTAGAATGAGAGACATTGTAATTAAGGTTAATTCTTTTTGTCTCCCAATTTCCATTATTAATATAGGATTCAAAAATCCAACCATGGTCTGTTGAACTCTTATCTTTTACATGATAAATTGTATTGGAGTTCTGATCATAAGCTACGGATTTGTGATTCAAACTCACTGCTGAATTTCCTATGTTTTCTTCGATCTTCTCTTCCAATACCTTGGCAAATCTATACTCTTCTGTGGTTTTATAAGGTAAACTATAATCATTACCTACTGGCTTGTAAACTCGTATATAATCTATGTCCATATGCACTTCCTCGTCATTACACCATGGCCACATTTGAAGACCTGCCATCAAAGTATTAAGTTGATTATAAGTTGGTTGAACATTAGCAGTCATCGTTTTTAACTCTCTATTATCAAAGAATATGGTAACTTGTCCTGTATTCGGTTGCCCGGGCAAGTTGCTAGTCCAAACGCAAGTCCAAGTATGGAAATTGTCACTTATTCTTTCATCCAAGTTTAAGCCATTGTATATACGATACGCATGCCCATAAGAAGATTGAACTCCTGCATGGCTGTAGTGTTGATTACTAATAAACTCTCTATTTTGAGTCCCTCCATTATATTCAAAAATATCTATTTCTGAGAGTCCTCCCCATAACCAAAAGGCGCTGAAATTACACTGTTCTGGCAACTTACATCGAATTTCAAACATTCCATCTTTAAATCCTTCTGGTACCGCTTTTGGTGCATGGTTAGAAGGCAAGTCATAAACAGTATTACCATATTTAGTTTTTATCATACCCGACTTATGCGTAAAATGAAAATTCCTAAGCGGCGGAGCATTGGGATCAGTTATAAAATCAACATTAGGAAATTGACAAAATTTTTCTTCTCTCACAGCTTTTAGTCTTAAGTATCCACCGGGAATTAATTCTACTTGAGATTCATCATAAAACTCTCCTTTATCTTCATAAACAATTCCATTCATTGTGGTTGTAGCCCCCATTCCATGGCCCCAACCCCAACATCGATTGAATCCATTGGGATCATAAACATCGGCCGTAGCCGGGTTAGGATAGTTATCGCCAACTCCTTCCATTGGTAACAAATCCCATTTCTTTTTTAATTGCTCAGCATGATTACCACCTAAATCATACGAAGGGTTTACCTCATCGGGTTCAGTATTGAAGTCATCCCAAAATACAAGTCTATAATTTGATTTATCAAGTATGCATTGAGCATCTACATTGAAAAGTGCAGTTAGTACCAAGCATAACAGTATTATTAATTTTTTCATATTCTTAATTTTAAGTAAATGAAATAAAAGTTCGTCAAACGTTACCCATTTATTTAATAAACGGTCGTTTTATTTAATAAACGGTCAAAGTACTTATGAAATTGCAGATAAATTCATTCAACTCACATGTGCTTCATCCCCAAATACACTCTTTCTAAACTTCAGCGATGGCGATTCTATAAACTCTCCTAATCCAAGCGAATCCCACTTTGTATCAATCGCTTCAATTGTATCAGGATTGCTAACGATAATATTGGGCCAATCCCGTTGGAAGTTATCATGTTCCTTTGTTTTACGCGTACCATCAATAATCATCATGGCGCGTTGCTTACCGTTTGCTAAAATCTCTTCTTCCACAAAACTATCACGCTTGGGGTCGAAGTTGTTACACACTTGCCAGAGCGTAGAAGAAATATCTTGCACATCAACATAGTCATCTACTACTAAAATCATTTTCACACCTTGCAATGCATGCACATTAAATAAGCCATCTGTCATTTTTTTGACTTGTTTGGGTCTATTCTTTTTAACAGCTAATAACAAACATGGAATATCCATTTTAATTAAATCTGTATTCACGTCTAAAATATCACCTTTGCCTATTTTGAAACTGGCTTTAATATTGTCCGCATTTAGTTCAAAATGCTCTTCTTCAATTTGAATTTCTTCATCGTGCTTTGTGGTTCCATCAATACACATTTTACCACCGAAGCCCATTTTACTACAAGAATGATCCAATACATCCATAGGACCACTGCTGAAATAAATATCTTGTGCAACATTGATGTTTCTAAAGACGTATTGCGCCAAGGATTTATAATCTGTCAAATCTTGATTGTCTACTACGGCCAAGATTTTATTAAACATCATTTGCCCAGCACCCCACATAGCATTCATAACTTTTTGAGCTTGACCGCCAAATGATTTTTCGATACTAGCCAACACCAAATTATGAAATACACCCTCCACAGGCATATTCATATCTTGAATCTCGGGAACCATAGTCATTTTGATAGGTGCCAAAAAAATACGTTCTGTAGCTTTTCCAATCCATGCATCTTCCTGTGGTGGGATACCTACAATTGTACTCGGGTAGACTGCGTTTTTTTTGTGTGTAATAGCCGTTACATGAAAAATTGGATATAAATCCTTCAGAGAATAAAATCCAGTATGATCGCCAAATGGACCTTCAATTTTCAAATCTTCACTAGGGTCAACATAACCTTCTATCACAAAATCGGCATCAGCGGGAACTTCAATTTCAGGTTGCGAAACACATTTTACTAATTCCACTTTTTTCTTTCGTAAAAAGCCTGCCAACATATATTCATCAACATTTTCTGGTAACGGTGCTGTTGCCGCATAAGTATATGCAGGATCACCACCAATGACACAGGCAACCGGCATTTTCTTTCCTAATTTTTTATACTCATTAAAATGTGCAGCACTTACTTTATGCTTGTGCCAATGCATTCCTGTGCTTGTATTATCATACTGCTGCATACGATACATTCCTACATTACGAATACCGCTATTGGGTTCTTTGGTATGTATAACGGGTAAGGTAATATATCGCCCGCCATCCTTTGGCCAACATAACATAATGGGCAGCTTGTCTAAATCAGGACTGTCCATGATTACTTCTTGACAAGCTCCTTTGCCACTCTTTACTTTTGGCATCCAAGATGCAAATTGTGCAAGCTTTGGTAGCATTGCCAACTTACTTAATATTCCTTCTTTTGGAGCTGTCATCATTTTAAACAGCTCTTCGATTTCATCCTTTAGTTGATCTAGCGTATCTACTTTCAGCGCTAGGCACATTCTTTTTTCACTCCCCATGCTATTAATAAGTATTGGAAAATCCGTTCCTGTATTTTCGAATAGAATCGCTTTGTTATTATTAGATTTTGATATACGATCTACTACTTCTGTGATTTCTAAATTGGGATCCACAAACTCTGTCACTCGTATTAATTCTCCTTCGCTGTCTAATAAATCTATAAACTCTTGTAGGTGCTTAAATGCCATAAAGCAAAATTACGACGGCTTGCAATGAAAACCTCAATTGTTTATATTTTCATTATATTATTTAAACATAAAGGTCTTATAAAAATTGACCTTTTTAAAGACCATTTCTAATATTCTCTTTGAATACCGGCTTTCTTCTTCAAAAAATCTTGTTTGATACTATTAGCAATTCGCACCGGAATAAAAACAACAACTGCCGAAACTATAATGTAGATCAAGAATAATATGAAATAAATAAGCCCCATGAATCCATTCACTGCTACTTCAAAAGCAACGGTTCCCATATTAGAATTATTACTATGGCTATCAAACCACAGATCGGCACGATACGCTAGATAAATGCTTAAGGGAATTACTACAATATAGTAAATCAAGGTAATGGGCATGTAGTTATACTGAAACCATTTAAATGGATAGTAGGTCTCAAAACCACTTCTCATTTTATGATGATACAGCCAAGAACCATAACCGATAGTGGGAACAAATAGTAACTTCAAGAATTCATTACGGTCTACTATATGAGATTCAAGACTAAAATACTTTATCAATAAAAAAATCTTGAAAATGATATAGAAAATAAAAAGTATGACCAAGAAGCGCATTCAGTTCAAAGTTAAGAATCTTTCACCAAGAAAAATTCTATTCAAATCGGGTATAATAAATCTGCTGAACTTACGTTATTAGTTCATGCCCAGGCAAATCAAGCTATCCAATTGGTTCATCACTGCCGTCTTGCTGCTATCATTCAGTATGACGCTGTTCTTATTTTATATAGACGAAGGCTTTTACAGTTTTGCATGGATGAAACAAGCTGGTGCTTGGATTGTTTTTTTTATATATTGTAATGTTCTTTTTTGGCCTATGTTAGGAATCGGTTTTTTCTTTATATCCCTGAATAGAAAATGAAAACTATTTTTAAAAGTTTACCCAATTGGTATATCGGTATTTCTTCAATAGGTGTGCTAGCTTTTCTTCTTTTTTTGGCCTATCATGATGAAGGTTATAATAATTGGAGTTGGATGCAAGATGCCGGCAGTTGGGTTTTTATGATTATTGCCTGGAATGTATTGTTCTGGTTTTTCATTGGGCTCGGAGTTACATTACAATACTTAGTGCGTAGCAAATAAAAAACGCCCTGCTTTCGCAGGGCGCCTGATCAAACCAGTAGTAAATGAAAGACTACTGCAGTAAATAGTTAATTCCGATACTGATATTGGTACCCGGATTGAACGACTCAAAAACTTGCGTGTCGGCCATATATGATTCAAAAAATCGTTGCCTTCTTTGATTCAAAATATTTCGAACAGTGAAACTTGTTCTCCATTGGTCTTTTTTACCATGACGTTTAGACAATTTAAAGTTTAAACTATGAAAGGGTTGATCATAAACATCCGGTCTTACACCTACGCCTACAACGGATAATCTTTTACCCTGAACATTGTACGATAATTGCGACTGAACTTTAGATGAATCATGCGTATAATTAATCCCTGCATTGATAATGTATGGAGATTGTCCAAACATAGCTCGATAGTTGCCAAGCGTTTCGCCTTCGCGCAAATTAGAACTTCTAGAAGCATGTTCGGTAACATCATCGGTTGTTCCAAAAATTCCATCTTGTCCTGATTCAACAACAATTTCTCTCATGTCAATGCAAGATTGAATCAAAGTAACATTTGTATTCACCGAAAAATTGCTCAAACCTTTTGCTAAGAATCCTAAATTCTTACGCAACTCAAATTCGGCTCCCATCAAATGAGCTGTTCCTGCATTTCGAGGTGTAATATCATTCGGCTCTAATAAGTAACCCGCTATCTCAATAGGGTTTTCAAATCGCTTATAAAACGCACTAGCCGAAAAAATCTCGTTTCCTTTGAAATACTTTTCATAACGAAGGTCTAAATTGTTAATCGTAGTTCGTTGTAATCCGATATTACCAATGAAACGAATATTAGAAAGAGGATCCAAAATACTTACAAATGACTTTTCTTTAAAAGAAGGTCTCGCTAAGGTCCTTGAGTAAGAAAATCGAAGATTGGTTCTTTTATCTATAGAGTAAATTAAGTTTAAGGCTGGTAAGATATCCAACACATCCATCACTTTTTCGTTGGTTTTTACTTCGTCAAACTGTTCATCTCCAAATCGACCAAAACCCGAAATCCAGTTATCCGTTTTTTCTGCTCGAATTCCATATACCGCTTTTAAATCTTCATTAATAGGATACTCATTCATGATATAAGCAGCCGCAACATTTTGCATCGCATCATAAATATTAGGGTTGCGAGTCAGGCTTTCTTCAGCGCGTAAATAAGTTCCTGTCTTGTTGGTAGGTGACCAAAGATTATCAGCTTCCAATAATTCATCACCGTTGCCAGTCCAATCTGCACCTGAAGTATTATTAAAAATAAAGCTCAACACTTGGAAGTCTCTTTTCTTAAAGGTGTTGGCAATCCCAACCATCAGTTTAGTGGTGCGCTCATTTTTTAGTTTAAACCTGCGAGAGAAATCTAATTTACCAACGCCATTCACTTCATTCAGTGTTCTGTAAAAACGAACCGGAACAGCTCCATCGCCATTATCAATTTGATAAGCTCCATTCTCTCTTAAATAAGTGGTGCTTCTAACATCTGGCTCTAAAATACGAGAGAAGGTGGGTGATAGTTTCCATTCAACTTTCCATTTATTCGGACCAGAAAAATGTTTCCCTGCTAATAATGCGTTACTTACAGAACGTTGAGAATAATCTAGTACATATTGTTTTAAAGGCAAGGCCGTATTTTGACCGTTGGGGAATCTTATATCATATTCCGCAGCACGGGAAACCGCATTTTGAGTATGTAATAGATTTAAGGTGTACTTACTTTTCTTCGTTTTTATTGCTCCACCCAACAAACCACTCCAACCAACTTCTTGCTCAGAGCGTTCACCATTGGTGTATGTATTTTGAGTTAATTGGTAAACGCCGGCTTCACCATTTTTTAGAGAACGACCCATTTGAAAATCATCATAATGTCTGAACTGGTAGTTGTAGTTCAAAGCCGTATTGTAGGCAAGGGTTACCTTTTTTTTCTTAATTTGATTGCCTTTGGAGAATGAAAGTCTAGTGTTTAATGGGGCTGTAAAATTTGTTGGTGCTAATTGACTATTGAACTGACTCGTTAGTTCAGTTAGTTTTGCGCTATTTGCACTTCGATTCGGAATTTCAGTGTTGGAAGCTATCGGTAATTTACGAGTTCTATTTCCCATGGCAAAAAAATCTGAAGTACCACTTTTATATGTTAGTGCTTCTGAATTAAAATGCATACCGGGCACATAACCCAAACTTAAACCAAAAGAAGTTGTTGGTTTGTCTACAAATGATTTAGTCTCAATATTGACCATTCCACCGGTAAAATCTCCTGGAAGGTTGGGTGTAAAGGACTTATAAACGACTATGTTATCTAATAAATTAGTCGGAAAAATATCCATTTGGATAGTATTCCGATCTGGGTCTAAGCCAGGAATATCAACACCGTTTAATTGGCTTTTGGTATAGCGATCTCCCAAGCCTCTGACATAAATATATTTTCCTCCTTCCACTGAAACACCCGTAACTCTTGACACAGCAACTGCTGCATCATTATCTCCTGTTTTCTTAAACGTTTCAGAAGAGGCACCGTCCAACACATTAGCTGATTTACGCTGCTTGGTTAGCAAGGCGGTTTCACTATTATTTTTTCGTTGGCTATATATTACTACTGTCTTTGTTTTGGTGGAGTTTTTCTTAAGACGAATATCCAATACCGTTACCTTACCCGCCACCACATTAATATCTTTAATTTCTTGCTTTGCAAAACTTACAAAAGAATATTTCAATGTTTGTTTTCCGGCTGGGATCTTTAGACTGTATTTCCCCTCTAAATCAGTTCGGGTACCGATGGTTGTTCCAGGAATCATTACGGTTACACCAATTATGGTTTCGCCCGTAGCATCGTCTATAATAGTTCCTCTTACAGTTCCTTTTTGCGCTTGAACTGCCTGAAAAGACAATAACAATATCAAGGCTAAAAATAGTTTTAGTGTGTGTTTCATTTTTTTACTTTTACTGGTTTGATTTTTTAAACACAAAAAGAACACTAGGAAATCCAGTGTTCTTTTTGCATTTTATTTTTATAACTTGCCTTTAATGGAAGCCCAAGTCCATGCTGCAAATTTTGATACATCTGCGCCTTTTGTGGCTGTACTAACTACAGAATTAGAACTACCCGAAATGGCCATATCTAAGTCTGCTTCTTCGGATGTTCCTATACAAGTACCGCCGCTACCGTTGTATGCATTGGCCATATCCGCAAGAAGACCTGTAGAAACGATTTCACAATTGAATATTGTCAAATCAGGGGAAGTTTGTGTCATATATAAATAGGCATCGCTTTTTGGCGTACAAGCCGTAGTATCAGAAAAACTAGCTCTCACTTTTGCAAAGCTTGAGAACCCACTCCAAGAACATAGAGAAATATTTCCTTGCGCTTTAGATTTCAAATCTGCACCACTCCCTTGAGAACCTTCTGTTATAAAAGTTCCATTCATGATTGTGAATTTACCGTCCGTGTAAGTTGACCCTTCCGGTCCGTCAATTTCTAATGCTTCGTCAGTTCCAATTCCGTCTCCTGTGATAACCATAACATTGTCTACAGTTCCAGAATAATTCTGATCGATATCAATCCCATCATCTCCTTGATACACAACGATAGCATTTGTAATATCCACGGAACCACCAAAGAATTCGATACCATCATCAAGATTTGCAACTACTTCGATATTTTCAAGTACGGTTCCATTACCAACACCACCCAGTGTTAATCCGTTAATTTCATTTCCATCACCGATTGTAATACCGCCATGACGAATAGAGCAATAGGTCATGATTCCAGAATCGTCTCCATCATCAGAACCGCCATATTTGCCATAAGTTTCATTAGCTGGAATACCTTCAATTTGTCCTTCGGTATCGCCATCTTCTGTAGAAACTTTAGCGTTTCCTAGAATAATTACACCACCCCACAATTCGTTATCCGTTTCTGTCAAATTAGTACCTACTAACTCTCCAATTCCAATGTTATCACTAACCGAAGTAAAAATAATTGGTTTAGTAATAGTGCCTTGTGCATCTATTTTTGCACCTCGAGGAATAATTAGCACTGAAGCTCCCGTGCCCGTTCCAGCAGCTCCTTTTACGAGTGTGCCTGGCTCAATCGTTAATGTTACACCTGAAGCAACAACCACACGACCATTCAAAACATAACATTTATCAGCAGTCCATGTGGTGTTCGAAGAAATTAAACCTGAAACTTGAATTTCATCACTTCCACTAGGATCGATGATGCAAGTTCCGTCTATACAAGTAGTGCCAGGAGGGCAATCATCACATTTATCCGGATTACAAGAATTTAATGAAGTAATTGCAAATATTGCAATTAGCAAGAGTACATTTTGGATTTTTAGTAAGCTTTTCATCTTTTATAGTTTTTTCGTTTTTATATGAGCGCAAATTTATTAGCTCATAAAATCCTAAAAAGACTATATCGATTATGCTAATGTTACGATTATGAAATCACGTTACAATAGAGAAACAATTCGGTAATATTAGGGTAACATTGGAATGAATAGACCAGTATTATAAAGCTTATCATCCTAAATATCATTAGCAGAAAGATGCTCTGATAAAATATTCAACAGCAAATAAATGTTTTCCATTTCTAAATCCAGTTTCACCACTGTTGCTTCTAGCTCAGAAACATGAATCAATACAGAACCATTATTTTGGTGTGCATAGGATTTCACATCAGCTAGATCAAACTCAATTTGTCTTTTATATAAGCTTGCCACCATCTTTCCGTTATGGTAAACTTCTAACTTATTATCAAATTCTTTAAAGGCTCTAATTAAATTATAAACTCCGACAGCCATGAAAAACAAAGTGAAAAAAAACAATACACCCTGTATCCAAATATCATAATCTCTATTATTTCGAATGAACCCTTCCCATATAAATATAATCGCACCGAAAAGAGGTCCTAAACTACCTAATACACCATATAAAAATTTGTATCGAAAAGAGTATTTTACTTGAAACATCTAATCCTCGAAATATTGCACTACTAACTTTTTCAACCAGAGTTCCTGTTGCAATAAATCATAATCCGGCAATTCCTTAGCAAGCACATAATGGGGCCAACCTTCTTCATCATTATGATCAAACAGATAATAATCTTCTTGCGATAGCAACACACACGTAGCCACGTGCATTAAATCTTGCTTTTGCTCTTTGGTAAACTTTTTTTCTTCTACAAAACCAACCTCATTCATACCAATAAGAAAAAGTATAGCATTTAAATCTGGCTTTTTACCAAAGTGAATAGTGAGTTTATTTAATAACTCCTTCCATTCTTCTACAAAATCTACTTTTTCCACCGTTCTAATAATAATTGTAAGAATGCAAAATTAAACACTATAAAACTATTCATTAATCACTTTAATCATCTCTTGATGAATTTTTCCGTTTGTTGCCAGCGTTTGTTTATCATACACAGAATACGGTTCGCCATTAAAATCAGTAACCGTACCACCGGCTTCTTCTATGATTAGGTAACCCGCGGCAATATCCCATGGATTTAAATTATACTCCCAAAAACCATCAAAACGACCGGCAGCAACCCAGCATAAATCTATCGCTGCACTTCCCAATCGACGCACAGGTAAACCCATTCTGATAAACCGTTCAAAAACTTTTATTGGGTCTTTACCCACTTCTACCCAACGATATGGAAAACCCGTAACCAAACAAGCCGCATGAACATTTTTATTATCAGAGACTTTTAATGGTTTATTATTTAAAAAAGCGCCTTTACCTTTTTCTGCAAAAAACAACTCATTCATAAACGGATTTAACACCGCGCCCATTAAAAGCTTCCCATCCAACTCTACTCCAATACTCACGCAGCAAATAGGAATTCCATTTGCAAAATTTACGGTGCCATCAATCGGGTCAATAATCCATTTAAAATTCGAATCTGTACTTATTTCTCCTACCTCTTCACTTAGTATGAAATGATTGGGATATTCCTCCTGAATAACATCGATAATAGCCGTTTCACTTTTTTTATCTACTTCCGTTACTAAATCATTGAGTCGGCTTTTGCTCTGTACCTCAAAAGTGCCATCAAAGTACTTTTTTAATTGCTCTGCACCAGCATGCAGTGCTCGTAGCAAGGTGTTTTTTAATTCTTCTAATTCTTCGTCCATGAATCCGTATTTATCAAAAAGTAAAAACCCAAAGAAATAAAATGCTCGTTATAAAGCCTATAAGACTTATGTATTTCCTTCGTATTCCACTACATTTGAAGTACTCAAAGTTAATTCATTTTCTCTCGGTGAAACGGTTAAGCATCATTATTGTAAACTATAACGTAAAGCATTTTTTGGAGCATTGTCTCCTTTCGGTTTTTCGGGCGATAGAACATATTGATGCAGAAGTATTTGTGGTGGACAACCAATCTACTGATGGTAGCGTAGAACTCGTTCGAGTTAAATTTCCGGATGTTACATTAATCGCAAATACCAATAATGTTGGATTTGCCCGAGCCAACAATCAAGCCGTCAGGCAATGCAATGGCGAATACGTTCTATATCTAAATCCAGACACAATTGTTGCCGAAGACTGTTTTGAAAAATGTTTAATTTATATGGATGCCCATCCTGAAGTAGGCGGACTAGGTCCGAAACTCATTGATGGTAAAGGAATTTTTCTTCCAGAATCTAAAAGAGGTTTTCCATCAGCTTGGGTTGCGTTCTGCAAAATTTCTGGCTTAAGTTCTCTTTTTAAAAAATCAAAGCGTTTTAATCAATATCACCAAGGTTTCTTGCCCGAAGATGAGATTAGTGAAGTAGATGTATTGGTTGGCTGTTTTATGCTTTGTCGAAAAAAAGTGATCGATAAAGTCGGCAGTTTTGATGAAACATATTTTATGTATGGTGAAGATATTGACCTGAGCTATCAAATAAAAAAAGGAGGCTTTAAAAACGTTTACTTTCCTGAAACAACCGTAATTCACTATAAAGGTGAAAGCACCAAAAAAGGCAGTTTGAATTATGTTCGGATGTTTTATAAAGCCATGATTATTTTTGCAAAAAAGAATTTTGCTGGTGGTCAAAAAGGACTGTACGTTTTATTGATTACGCTTGCCATATACTTTCGGGGCATCATCGCTTTTTTTAGAAGATTATTTTCTATTTTTTCTTTGCCTATTCTTGACAGCATAATATTATTAACTGCTTTAGGTGGTATGCTTACGGTTTGGAAAAACTATGTAAAACCAGACACGACCTACTCTACTAGCTTGCTGGCCATATTTTTCTTTACGTATTTATTGAGTTGGATTGGTTCTATTTTTTTTAGCGGAGGATATGACAAACCGTATAAAGCACAACGTGTATTGCGAGGTATGTTAGTAGGCAGTATAATTATACTAAGCATTTACGCATTGCTACCCGAAGACTATCGTTTCTCACGAGGCATTACCGTATTAGGCGCTTTAAGTGGCACGTTGGCCATTTTGTTGGCGCGTTATATTTTGCAACGCTTAGGGGTAAAAAGTGTGCAAGGGGAAGATCAGCTAAATAAGCAAACCCTGATTGTGGGTCATGCCGATGAAGAGAAAGAAATCAAAGGTTTAATTGAGCGCGCAGGAATTCATAAAAATTTTATTGGTGCGGTTAGTCCAACAGAAGAAAAGTATAATTACCAAATAACGAGTATTGATAAACTCAAACCCATAACTAATTTATATAGAGCCGGTGAAATAATATTTTCTCAGCACCATTTAAGTTTTAAAGAAATTATCTCTCAGATTTCTTCAATGGGAGAAAATTATGATTTTAAGATTCATAGTTTCGGGACCGATAGTATTATTGGTAGCAATTCAAAAAATACAGCTGGCGACTTATATACTACAGAAGCTATTTATAACATCTCCAGTCAAGGTGCTAAAAGAAATAAAAGAGTCGTTGATATCTTATTTTCGCTCTTCTTTATTTTACTCAGTCCGCTATTGATTTGGTTTGTGAAAGATAAACGCTCGTACTTTAAATATTGCATACTCACCCTTGAAGGAGATCGAACCTTTGTTGGGTATGATGACCCGCAGTTTCCGACTTTACGAGCGCATATTTTCCCAGTGTACACTCCCATCCCAAACTTCTTTATTCCAACCGAAAATGTGGAGCACCTTAACTGGATGTATGCCAAGGACTATGACCCATGGTGGGACGTGAAAATTATTTTAGAAAATTGGAGACGGCTCTAGTCATTCGAATCCTCATGATCCTTTTTCTTAATTCGCTCTAAGACTTTTTCAATTTTAGAAACATACTCTAAGGTGTCGTCATCAAAAAAAGTAAGGGTCGGGACTTTTCGCAAATTATTTCTTAGCCCGTTGCCTAATTCCTTGCGTACCTCCCAGCTGTTTTTTTCAATTTTGGTCAACATCTCTTCTTTGTTGTCTATCTGAAACATACTTAGGTAAATTTTTGCTTCAGCCAAATCAGGCGTCACTTTTACTCGGGAAATAGAAATCATGCCTTTACCCATAATATTCCACCCTTTCTTTCTAAAAATTGCGTTAAGTTCTTCCTCTAACATTCTGCCAACCTGCTTTTGCCTTTTACTTTCTTCCATTACCGACTTTTAATGCTGTAAATTTACACACTTATCATGAGAGACATCTTTCTCATATTTAAAACCTTCATAAAGGGCAAGTGGTCATACGTTTTTACGTTTATCGCTACTAATTTATTGCAGGTAATATTTTCATTGGTTTCGCTTTCCATGTTAATCCCTTTCTTGAACATTTTGTTTAATGAAAAAGCACTAGTTACCACAAAACCTGCCCTCACCTTAAATGCAAATAGCCTACTTGAATATTTGAATTATTATATCAGTCAAATTATTATTCAAAACGATGGTAAAAAAGAATATGCTGT
>CAYMFF010000057.1:0-19965 GCA_964389575.1 uncultured Chitinophagaceae bacterium | reverse complement strand
TGCTCTGATGATGAGTCAACTAAAAAAAAGTCAATATATCTAACAGAAATTCAAGTTCCCTATGCGTTGCTTAATGGATTATTTCTTTTCAAAATATGGTACCCAAAAAATAATTCCCACCGTAAATAAAATTTCAATGAGATGTTTTAACTTCGCTATTCCAATGACTGTCAATCAGTTATAACCAAAAACCAACCAAATGAACTTTGATCAAGTAATCAATGAGCTTTTTGAGCACATGCAATTCGCGTGGAACAATAAACAGTTTGATGACATCGCCGAGCTCTTAGAAGATGATGTAACTGCCTCTGTCGAATCTGTTAAAGTAGGTAACATCACTATCCAATCGCAAAAAATAATAGGCAAAAAAGAGGTCTTAGCTTACGCAAAAAAAATTAGAAATACCTTGCCCTTGAAGTACGAATTTGAGCTTCCTCAAAAACCATTATCAAAATCTATTCAGTATAGAAAATATTACTACCAAATAAAAGTATGGGCCTATTTCGAAAGTACCATTTCAGAGTACGGCAAGTTTAAAGAATTTAGCATCGTCCGATATGAGAATACCGAGTCGAATAAAATCAGTGCTTTCAATATGTTGCGAAATATTGTTAGCTATAAGCTGAAGAGTATTTTTAGTGGTAGCGCGAGTTGACCAACCGAACTCGCCTATTCTCAAAACAAGCTAGCAATTGGTCCAGATTTTTTATGAAGATGCACATTCCAGAAATGCAGGGGTTTGGTTGTATGCATTAATAAAATCAGAAGCTTAACACCAAATTCAAGCTATTCCCATAGGTTTAGAGGGTAACAAATACTAATTTTGCCAACCTTAAAAAAGCAGAAAATGATAGATTTTCCAAAGGCCATGCAAGCCATGGGCGAAACCGCCGACAAACTAAAAAAAGGATACGAAGTTCTTCAAGGAATTGAAGAAGTAGATGTTGCCACAGCACCCAAAGAATTGGTGTGGGAGCAGGATCATATAAAAATGTATCGTTATAAAACGGACAAAAAACCGAAATGTAAAATACCCTGTTTGGTATCGTTTGCACTTATGAACCGCCAAACAATTTTGGACCTTCAACCAGATCGTAGTTTAATGCGCCGACTGTTAGATGAAGGGTTGGAAGTGTACATTATGGATTGGGGTTACCCAGAGCGCAAACATCAATACTTGACCATGGAAGATTATATCCTAGGTTACTTTAATGATGCTGTTGATTTTTTAAGAGCGAAGCACAGCTTACCCAAAATAAATTTACTTTCAATTTGTCAAAGTGGTACGTTCAGTATGATTTACTCTTCTATCAATCCACAAAAAGTAAATAGCCTTACAACTTTTGTAGCTCCTTATGATTTTTCGGGCAATGAGTGTATGCTTTACCAGTGGACCAAGGATATAGATGTAGATGCTATGGTAGACGCTGAAGGTTTAATTCGTGGAGAATTATTGGACGAAGGTTTTGCTATGCTAAAGCCTTCAATGAACATCAGTAAATATATTGGAGTAATGAATTCGTTGGACAACGAACCTAAGCTCATGAACTTCTTGCGCATGGAACAATGGAAATCTGATTTGCCGGCCATCCCAGGAGAACTTTTCCGTAAGTATATCAAAGATTTATTTAGAGATAATAAACTAATAAAAGGTGAACTAGAATTGGGTGGTCATAAAGTGAACTTAAAAAACATGACAGCACCCTTTTTAAATGTTTATGCTACGCATGATACTATAATTCCGAACACGAGCACCTTGCCAATTATGGAAAAAGTAGGTTCGAAACATAAAGAAACGTTTGCGAATCCTGGCGGACACATTGGTGTATTTGTGGGCAGCAGAGCGCAAAAAGAATTAGCACCAGTGGTGGCTAAGTTTGTGATGAAACATTCTAAGTAATTATACCTTTTCAATTTTTAATAGCCCGAACAAATGTTCGGGCTTTTTGTTTTTAGAAGTTCATTTATACCTTTGGAATCATGAAAACCACATTATCCTTACTAGGTATTATACTATTAATCTCCTGTGGAAATAAGCATTTTAAACCTGATGCAAATATGATAGCGATTGCATTTGAAGATTCAGTTATCCATCCTGAAGTCGGTCAAAAAGTATTTTACCAAGCCAATATTCATGGCTCGGTGGGTATCAATGAAGTGGCTACTAGCTTAGATGAAAGTGTTCTAAAATTTGTAGGTGAATACAAAGACTATGTAAAACCGAAACGTGCAAATATGCCTGGTGGAGACTATGCTATTATGACTTTTGTTTTCGAAGCATTACAATCTGGAGAAACAAGTTTAATTATACGAAAAATATTTCGAGGAGAATTAAAAGAGGAGGCCCGAGTAAAGTGCGTGATTAAAAACTCTGAATAGCCATTGTACAATTTTTTGTAACTTTATGTCTATGCGAGGAATATTAACTCTTATCGTTATCCTGTTAACTGTCACAATTTGTAATGCTCAAGACTCTATCAAAACCTATATGTATGGTCATAGCTTATTAGATCATCGGCCACCAATGAATGCTACACCCAGCGATGAAACAACGGTGGCTCATTGGCTTTATTTAATTGCTCAACATGATAATAATTACTTTGCTGCTACAGGACAATATGGATTTTTACGACAGCATGCCACCAATGTAACTAATTCTAATTGGGGCTACGATAGTGTGCCTCGCCCGTGGGATTTGCAACAAGAACCATTTTCTGACGCTGATTTTGATAATGTCTTTATTGCTCCTGCAAATTTTATTCAAGATCAAGCGCCCAACGCAAATTATTGGCTAGACACAGTTTCGCCCTTGGATGCTTCATACCAAATAGTGGATTGGGTTCAGCTACAAGAGCCCGGAACTAAAATGTATGTATACGAAAGTTGGCCTGATATGGGCCAATATGCTCCGACCACTTTCCCACCAAGTGCTACTCAATTTGCAAATTATAATACCTACACAATTGGTGGTTTTCATCAATGGTTCGAAGAATATCATGATTCTCTCGAAATAAAATATCCGAACCAATGCGTGAAAATGATACCAGCTGGACCAGCCATGTCCAAAATATTAACCATGGCTCCATACAATTCAATTCCCCTGGATAGTCTGTATGAAGATAATGCACCACATGGTAGATCTAGTTTATATTTTCTAGCAGGATTGGTAACATATATGAGTATCTACGAAAAAAAAGCACCTGCTAACTATCAGGCACCAGCACTGGTTCACTCTACATTTCGTAATAATTATAATCAATTGGTAGATTCTATTTGGGCTGATTTATCCTCTTATACTTCCTTAAATGGTAGTCGGGTTTTTTGCACGAACACGCCATTAAATATTGATCTGGTTCAGGATGCAAACGAAATAGCAAATCGAAATATATTAGTGTACCCCAATCCAGCTCATGATATCGTCAACTTAGATGTTGATGTACAAAAAGTTCGTGTTTCGTTACTGAGTATGACTGGAGAATATATTTATAACAAAAAAAGATTAGTACAACAGCATCTTGATTTGAGTGAATTATCTATTGGTCAGTACATACTTATTATCCATTCTGAGAATGCTGTATACCCAATTCGCATTAGTAAGTTTTAAAACAGTAATTTTTTACTGACTTCCACGTATATTAGAGTTATGAATAATAAAGTGACACTAGTTTTAAGAATTTTGTTAGGAGCTGCCATGATAATATTCGGAGCGAGCAAATTTTTTAATGCTCCACCCGATCCTGAAGCAATGGGCGAAGGAATGTATTCCATAATGACCGTTTTCTACTCTCCTTTCATGCTTATGATCGGCGCTCTTGAATTATTAAGCGGACTAGCACTTGTGGTAGGAAAGTTTATTCCTGTAGCACTTACTCTTTGTATTGCTATAATGTTCAATGCATTTATGTTACATGTCTTTTATGACCCGAAGAATTTTTTATTTTCCCTTATCTTTTTACTGTTGGGTATTGTTTTAGTCTTTGCCCACAAAGAAAAGTTCAAGATTTACCTGAGTCCGTAAAATTTAGGTAATGGGATTAGCAATGAATGGCTAACAACAATCCGGACCACAACAAGCCTGCCCGATTTCGGCTAATTTCTTTTTTACTTTCTGTACAGGAATACCACAATTTTCTTGAGCTAAACAATCTGTTTTTTGTGTTGTAAGAACAAAAGAATTGTGCTCTACTTTCAATCCAAATTTTTCGATGGTATCGCCTTGATATTCTACCTCTATCTCAGCATCTTGAAGATTTATTTTTTCTTCTGCCAATGAGATAATGGTACCGAATTTATCCGCTTTTAATCTATGATGTAAATCGATGGAGGTCCATAATTGAAAACTCACTTTAGTTTCATTGCGCACCGTACCACCACAGTCCATAAATTTTTTATCGATATTGCCTATTTCAGTTATATGAAAATGAGAAGGTACTTTTTTACCATTCGGTAAAATAAATTGGATTTCTTCCATTTGCTTCAACACATTTTTTACTTCTGATAGTCTCATAATTTTTATTTTTTTAGATTAACAACATTTAAATTTTCCTTTTTTTAATGAACCAAACAAACTACTGAATATGGTTTTTAGTTCATTCCATTTTTTAGAATCAATACAATAGCAAACACTCGTGCCTTCAACTTCTCCATGGATTATACCAGCTTGTTTTAATTCCTTAAGATGCTGTGATACCGTGGCTTGAGCTAATCCAATTTCGGTAACCAACTCGCCACAAACACATGACTTTCGCTCCACTAGTTCTTGTATGATTGCTATACGTGCAGGGTGGCCTAACACTTTTGCATAGGCAGCAACTTGGTTTTGCTCGTCAGTATAAATAGTAGATTTTGTAATTCCCATAATCGCTTCATTGCAATATTACGATTAATTAAGCAACCACAAAATTATTCCTACATTTAAATTTGATGAGTTCGTTTTTAAAAGATATGCTTTGGGCTGTTTCTAGGTTGTTCTTATTTGGATTGTTCGTCAGCCTATTAATTTTTGGAGGCACTACGCTTTTCATGAATTATTACTTTGAAAGTGTAGATTGCCCCAACTATGAACATCTATCAACTGAATGGTTCCCTTATAAAGAAGGAAAGAATTAATATTTAAGCATAGTTATGAACTGGATACTTTTGTTGTTCGAGATTTATCTAATTATGCAGCGGACTCTTATAGCCCTCAAATTAGAGATGGCTGTTGCGAGGAACATACATCATTTAAAATAGTCTCACAGAAAGACACCATCTCAACTTTCATGGTAAATTACAAAAACCCAAATTCATGTACTGGATTTAGCTTGACAATCAACAAGAGAAAAACGAACGATACAGGATTAATCTCAAGAACGACTGTTGATAATAAAGATACTGAATTTATTGACTTTAACCATCACGTATTAGTCAAAGATATTGGAATTACTTCCTTTTATAAAGACGAAAAACTATAGCAATTAGTTCAATAAAAAGTCTGACATTAAGTGTATCAGTTTAAGCTTCCTCTTCCTCCTGATGAAAACCGGCAACACCACCGCTGACTGCCAACTTCATAGCGTCGCTAGCATCCATATCTAATGGTTGCACATGTTCTCGATCTAATATGTAATGAAATCCGCTGATAGCATAAGCATGCGGCATGTAGACCATTACATTACCCGGAAGGTTTATACTCGTTAAATCTTCCTGAGTAATAAAACCAACGCGATACATTACTGGATGTTCGCTCATTTTTACTAAAACTGGATTGGTGAATTTTCTTTTCTCGCCAACAAAGCCATCGGCAAAATCTTTTACAGCAGTATAAACTACCTTGAGACCCGGAATTTTTTCAATTATTCTATCAAATAAATCCAGTAACAATCGGCCAAACAAAAGCCGCGAACCTAAATAACCAACTGCAATTAAAAGTGTGATTGCTATTACAAATCCAATGCCACGTGGAACTCCAGGAATCATACTGTCAACAAAATCAAAAACATAATACGCCAAACCAAACGTGATTAGGAACGGTGAAATAATTACAACACCCTGCAATAGATAGCGCAGTACATTGGCAAGAAGTTGTTTCATACTGTAAAGATAGTTTTATCCCAACGATTAATTTGAAGTGATTCCATTCTCAAATAGTTCTATTAAAAAAGAGAGTTTTTTTTAAAAGACCTTACTTTTAATTTATGTCCTCTAATCCGCTTGCACCGTTTTCATGTACGTACACACCGCAATTGCCTGAATTGCTTTATAAGTTGGGTTGCAGTATTGCAATCAGTACATATCAAGCCGGAAAAATTATTTTTCTGTCGCCTAAAAATGAAGAATCCATCATTCAGTTGCCACGAACTTTTAATAAACCAATGGGAATCGCGCTTGATGAAGATGGCAATAAAATGGCTATTGCGACCAAAGATGAAGTAATCGTTTTAGCCAATTCGAAAGAATTAGCAACCCATTATCCCAAGTCTCCTAATAAATATGATGCGATGTTCATGCCGCGCACTACCTATCATACCGCAGGATTAGACTTACATGACGTACATTTTGGAACAGTGAACGGACAACAGAAAATTTTTGCCGTAAATACCTTGTTCTCGTGTATTGTAAGTTTAGATGATACCAATAGCTTTATCCCGTATTGGACACCTCCGCAGATTGCCAAAATTGAATCCGTAGATGCTTGTCATCTAAATGGAATGGCCATGGTAAATGGTAAACCCAAATATGCGACCAGTTTTAACCAAGGAAATACGCATCAAAGCTGGCGAGAAAAGATAACAGAAACTGGAACGCTGTATGATATTGAAACCAATGAAATCATTTTGGATAATCTAGCGATGCCGCATTCTCCTAAAATGATAGATGGTGAATTGTATGTGTTGCAGAGTGCAAATGGCGAACTCATAAAAGTAGATCCAACGCTAAAAAAGCAAGAACTAATTTATAAGTTCAAAGGCTTCGTAAGAGGAATGGCGCATTTTAAAGATTATCTTTTTGTAGGCTTGTCAAAAATTAGGAAAAACTCTTCCACCTTTGCCAAATTACCTTTTGTGAATGAAGCGCAAGAAGCTGGTATCGTTGTGATTCATTTACCTACGCGAAGTATGGTAGGGAAAAT
Source organism: uncultured Chitinophagaceae bacterium (assembly GCA_964389575.1). Lineage (GTDB taxonomy): Bacteria > Bacteroidota > Bacteroidia > Chitinophagales > Chitinophagaceae > JAGNRR01. The sequence continues at coordinate 12,854 of CAYMFF010000057.1, read as the reverse complement.
TAGCTACACTAGCTCAGTGGATGAATTATATGAGATACAAATTTTGGAAAATAAGTTAAGGCCAAACATACTAAATACAAGCACTCTTGATTATAAATCAGGCCTTATGACTCCAACTGCTACATTCTGGTCAAAAATGGAGTCCTAAATATTAACAGTTGATACTAACATATTAATATTGAATTGCGTTTACTTAGCGGACTAAACGTTTCACGAAAAACAGAGTCAAACACGATTATAAAAAAACTATATTAAATGAGATATTCTAACCAAGGCCGAAGAGAGCTTAAACGCTTGGCCAACCAACTTACCTTTTTGTTGGAAAAAGGACTGGACAGAACGAACACCCGAGTCCAAGTTCTTATTGATCGCATAAAATTCATACTTCGATCTTTCAGGTTTAATAAACGATTCGTTCGCAGAGCCTTTGGCACTGCGCTAGTTGTTTTTGGGATGAGTTTTTCGCAACAAGCTAGTGCGCAAGCTACTTTCATAGCTCCCGTGTCGAACCCGTTTGGACTGCAAGCCACTTATCAAACAGCAGCCCCTGCAGTTGCCGATATGGACAACGATGGTGATATGGATCTATTAGTAGCTGAATATTATGGTGTACTAAAGTATTATCAAAATACAGGTACTGCAACAGCTCCTACTTTTGCTGCCCCAGTAACCAATCCATTTGGTATGGTTGTAACCGGTACCTATTTACCAGAAGTAACTATAGCAGATTTAGATGGAGACGGTGATTTGGACGTAATGTGCGCAGAATATAATGCTGTGACCTATAATTCGGATATAAAATATTTTCAAAATACGGGCACGGCAACGGCTCCTGCCTTTGGCGCAGCTCAACTTAATCCTTTTGGTACGACCAGTGGTTATTATCTAAATGCACCTCAATTAGCCGATATCGACAATGATGGTGACTATGATTTCTTTTCTGTGGCTTTTAATAACGTAAGCAATGCTACTGAAATCAGATATCAAGAGAATACGGGAAGTGCAATAGCACCTGCTTTTGGTCCTGTGCAATTAAATCCTTTTGGATTAACATTTCCCGCTAGTTCTCAATATGCCGTTTACTTAAGTTTTGGAGACATAGATAGTGATGGTGACCTTGATGTAATGTACGGCGATGGCTATAGCAATGGAAATTTTCTGTATATTGAAAATACGGGAAGTGCAACAGCGGCTTCTTTTGGAACACAAGTCACCAATCCATTTGGACTGATTGCTACTAACGCAACATCGACGGGTCAAAAAATGAATAATCCTGCGATACTCGATATGGATAATGATGGCGATTTGGATATCATTACGGGTGAATATGGCGGGAACCTAGTTTATTTTGAAAATTTATTTATTTCTTCTGGCCCCTTGGCTATTGCTAATGTTACAATTAGTACTCCTAGCTGTTCACCAGGAGGTGATGGAAGTATTAATGTAGTGGCTAGTGGTGGAACACAACCTATCATTTATAAAATAGGTACAGACTCAAACTCAACCGGTAATTTTATGAACTACTTACCTGGCACTTATACAATTCGTGTGCGAGATAGTTTAAATACCATCATTGATAGCACCGTTACATTAGGACCAGCCTCACCACCAATCATTGACACGAATAACTTCTTTGTAAGTAATGTAACTTGCAATGGACTAAGTGACGGTTCTATTTTAGCTATAGCTAATGGAGGAACAACACCTTATTCATACCAGCTCATTCCTGGCCCAACAAATGCAACGGGACAGTTCCAATCTTTAAGTGCTGGTAATTATACTATAATTGTCACAGATTCAAAAAACTGTAGCGATACAATTATGACTACCGTGACGCAACCGCCAGCAGTTAACCTAGTAATCGATAGTGCGATAAACCTAAGCTGCTTTGGGTCTATGAATGGTGCTATTTATACAACCGCTACTGGTCCAGGTGGTTTTAGCTATACAATAAATCCTTTCGGTGGTACTCAATTTGCGCCTGGTGACTATACAGGTTTAGCCGTTGGGAATTACACCATAACAGTCACGGATTTGAATGGTTGTTCGGCAAGTGTGTCACAAGTACTTACACAACCACAGAATACGATAATTACCACGATAAGTAACATTACGAATGTGAGTTGTTTTGGTGGCAATGATGGCTCCTTTACAGCAACTGCAACAGGTGGTGCCCTGCCTTATTCATATGTACAAATGCCAATGGTTGGCACACAAGCCAGTCCTGGATCATTTACTAACTTGACGGCAAATAACTACTCGGTTACTACGACTGATGCAAACGGCTGTTCTAACGCAACTGTCGTAACTGTAACACAACCACCTCAGCTCGTTTTAAATATTTCAAGCACGCAAGCTGCTACTTCTAATACTGCAACGGATGGAAGTATTACTAGCTTAGCATCGGGAGGTGTTGCTGCTTATAACTACAGCATCACGCCAAACAGTGGAACGCAAGCTCCTGCAGGTACTTTTACTGGATTAGGAACAGGTAATTATACCATCACAGTTACTGATGCTAACAATTGTACCACTACTTCCAATGCCAATGTTGGTTTTTGGCCGGTAGGTGTCAATGACATTGAAAAGCACAATATCAAATTATATCCAAACCCTGTTTCGGACGTATTAAAATTGGAAAGCGATGTTGAGATACAATCTTTATCTGTTTTGGATATTACTGGAAAAGTAATTACGACTTTTAATAAGCCAAGCAACATGGTTTCTTTAAAAGAAATTCCAAATGGAATTTATATCATAAGAGTTAATCTGAAAAACGAGGAATCCGTTTATACTCGAATTGTAAAACAGTAAAATAAATAGGTAGATAGATTGAAAAACAGGTAGTCTCAATGGCTACCTATTTTTCTAATAAGTATGATTCTGTTATCTTTAATGAATGAGGAAATCTTCATTTAACGGAAAAAGAGAATTCAAACAGCTTGCCAAGAAATTATCTTTCTTATTAGAAAAAGGATGGGATAAAAAAAGTGCTCAAGTTCGAATCCTTTTGAGCAAAATTAAAACCCTTGTTTTAAAAGAGAGATATAGCAAACGTTTTGTTCGTAGAGTTTTAGGCGCTAGCGTCGTTTTATTGGGGCTCGGTTTTTTACAACCTGTAAATGCGCAAACTGTTTTTGCATCGGGCTCCCTTAATCCATTTAACTTAACAACTACAGCATACATAAGTTCGCCCGAAGCTGCTGATTTGGATAATGATGGAGATTTGGATCTAATAGTCGGAGAGATCGGAGGAAATATCCAGTATTTTCAGAATACTGGATCTGGAACGACTCCAAATTTTTCTACTAAGCTTACGAATCCCTTCGGTCTAATTTCTACTAATACGATTAGCATTCCTACTGCCGCAGATTTAGACGGCGATGGCGATATTGACATATTGGTTTCTGATTATGACTCCGTTAGTTCAATTTCTAACTTTAAGTATTTTCAAAATACAGGGACAGCTAGTAACCCTTCTTTTGCCACTCCAGTCACTAACCCATTTGGTCTGCCGCCACTTACAAATAATTTATTCTTCCGCTTTCCAGACTTGGCTGATATCGATGGAGATGGTGATTATGATTTGATGACAGCATCCTACAATAATTCTCAAAGCAGTTTTGAATTTAAATATTATGAGAATACGGGAAGCAATACGAATCCTAGTTTTGGCGTCGCGCAGGTAAATCCTTTCAACCTTATGGTTCCTACGGGTTATCAATACTTAGGCTATTTTGACATAGCAGATTTAGATAGCGATGGAGACCCAGATTTGATATTCGGCGAATATTATTCCAGTGATTTTAAATATTATGAAAATACAGGAACTTCAACAGCTCCAAATTTTGCAGCCAATGTTACGAATCCATTTAGCTTGAGTTCTCCGATCACACTGGATACTACATTCTATCTTAATGCTCCTCTAATGGCAGATTTGGATAACGATGGCGACTTAGATATTTTAACTGGAACTTACTACGGTAACTTTATTTACTATGAAAATTTAAAACCCGTTGGCATAAATGAAATTGAAAAACACAATATCAAATTATATCCAAATCCTGTTTCGGATGTATTAAAATTGGAAAGCGATGTTGAAATACAATCTTTATCTGTTTTGGATATTACTGGAAAAGTAATTACGACTTTTAATAAGCCAAATAACATGGTTTCTTTAAAAGAAATTCCAAACGGAATTTATATCATAAGAGTTGATCTGAAAAACGAGGAATCTGTTTATACTCGAATTGTAAAACAGTAAAAAATATTAGACAATAGATAGTAAGCGACTCCAAATGGAGTCGCTTTTTTTACAAAATCGGATGACGCTTATATTCAATCGTTCTATCAAAAAGATATCGATAGGTACTTAATCGTCTTACTTCGGTAGCTTCTAAATTTTTGGCGAGGTTCAACATTTTGGGATTAAAATCTCCCAACCATTGCATTTCATATTTAAGATAACGCTTGCTAGGCTGAACTACTTTGGCACATTCTACTATCATATATGCATCTACCCCTTTACCTTGAAACTCAGGTACCACACCATATACAACACCCACAAATCGCTTGCAAGTTTTGCGCAAGCGCATAATCACAAATTGTATTTTCTGCCACCAACCAAGCTTGCCATTAAAGTGTTTAAAGTATTGATTTAAATCTGGAATATTAATCCACATGGCAATAGGATCGTTTTTATGATAGACAAACCAAACTATTTTTTCATCAATGATATCTTTCATTTTCGCAAACATGAATTTTGCTTGTCGCAAATCCAATGCTTTACCATCACCATGTTGGGCAAACGCTTTGTTATAAATCGTCACGAAATCTTCGGCATATTTATCTAATTCTTTCACCCGAATATGACGTGCAGAAAAATCAGCATCTGCATCATACTTCGCATGTAGATTCATAAATTTTTCAGAGAGTTCTTGATCAACCGTCATGCCAGGGCAGATTTGATTAAACCAAACTTGAAAACCATAATTCTCAAATAGTTGCACATAATAGGGCGGATTATAATTCATATTGTACAATGGTTCTTCAAAACCATTTACCAATAAACCCCACCATTTATCTCGTTCTCCAAAATTAATAGGTCCATCCATGGCTTCCATTCCACGAGCTTGCAACCATTCTTTTGCTTTATCAAATAAAAAATTAGCCGCTTCTTGATCATTAATACATTCAAAAAATCCTATCCCACCCGTAGGCTGATTATTCTTCCATTTTTTACTAGTAAAAACTGCAATGCGCGCAATGGTTTTATCGGTATCGTTTTTCAGCAACCAGCGCTCACAATCACCAAACTTGTAGTACTTATTTTTTTTAGTATCAAAAACATCCTGAATATCATTGTCCAACGGGCGGATAAAATTTGGATCATTGGCATAAATCTCTAGTGGAAACAAAAGCCACTCTTTAGCCTGCGCATCTGTTTGTACTAGGTCGATTTGCACAGCGCAAATATATAAATTGAATGATTACGATGGATAGTTTAATTTTATAGAATTATATGTATTACCGGAATATATTTCTACTCATAGTAATATTCACTTGTTTGATATTAATGACGAGTTGTTATTATCTCGAAGAAAATAGAGTCTCAAAAGAAGATTATACTTATTGTCCATTAATCGATAAAAATCGTTGGAATTTTGAAAATATTGATGGTAACGAAAAGATTAAAACGGTATTGATTTATTCTGAACCCGATACTACGATAGTTGAAAACCCTGAAACACAAGAACTTGAAATGCGAATTCTTCAAAAAGCATTTACCTGCAAAGAGTTTATTAACTTATACAAAAATGACACAACGAAAATTATAAATAAATGAAACACTACCAAAAAGTAATCTTATTCCTAATAGTAAATTTTGCCGCCCTCGGCATTGGCGGACTGCTTCAGGACCCCGGCCCGATGGGCGATTGGTATCAAAATTTAAATAAAGCACCTTGGACACCGCCCGGATGGGTGTTTGGCGCTGCTTGGACACTGATTATGGTTTGCTTTTCTTTTTTTATGGCATCCTTAACGCAGTATGAAACACGAAATAAACTAATCCTACTTTTTAGTATCCAATTTATGCTAAATGTTATTTGGAATCCGGTTTTTTTCTCACATCACTTAATGGGTGCCTCCCTTGTGATAATTAGTGCTTTGACCCTTTTGATTGCCTATTTCTTGTTTGGCTACGCTAAGCAAATGAAAGCTAAAGCTATGCTGATTGCACCCTATTTTATTTGGCTTTGTATTGCCACAAGTTTAAATGCGTATGCGTTAATGAATAATTAGGTCTTTTATATCACAGCAAATAGTAACTTTACGGTATCGTGAAATATTTACTTATCATTTTAGCCGTATTTTCTTTTAGCTTTTCGTGTAAAACAAAAAAAGCACTTGTACCTAGTGGTCCTATACAAGACACTCTTTTTGTGGAAGACCCTACTACGGGAAGCTTAAGCATGCAAATCGTGGACAGACCAGAAACTGCAGACGGCGAATGGGTTTTGAACAAAGTGGAAAATAAGTTTGACCCAGAGATGAAACGAGTAAGCCTAAAAATAAACGCTGAAGAAAAAGCAGTTGAGGGGTTTGATGGTTGCAATTCATACTTCGGTAACTTAGCAACATTTACCGATCAAAAAATTAAATTTGGAGCATTGAATAAAACAGAACGAGAATGCATGGTGCCTGCCAAATATGCCAAGGCATTATACGCTAACTTTAAAAATGTAAGCTCTTACAGTTTCACGAGTTATAGTTTGAGCCTTAAAAATTCAGAAGGAACCGTATTGCTCATGTTCTCAAAAAAGGATTAAATTAAGGTTCGGAACTATTAATCATCAGCAAATCGCCAAATTCTCAAATCATCAAATTATATTAGCCAAATGGCTGATAAAAAACTCTATCTCCTTGATGCATTTGCATTAATATTTCGTGCTTACTATGCTTTGATACGCAACCCGCGTATGACTTCCACCGGTAAGAATACGAGCACACAATTTGGATTTGTAAACACCCTAGTCCACCTACTGAAGACTCAAAATGCTACGCATATTGCGGTTTGTTTTGATACGCCGGAAGTCGGCGTACGAAACGAAACGTTTCCGGACTACAAAGCCAATCGTGAAGAAGCGCCCGAAGATTTAAAATTGGCCATTCCTGATATTAAAAGATTAATCAAAGCCTTTAATATTCCGATTATTGAAGCACCCGGCTATGAAGCCGATGATATTATAGGAACCCTAAGTAAAAAAGGGGCGGACGCAGGTTACGAGGTGTATATGGTTACTTCGGATAAAGATTTAGGTCAATTGGTCAATGATAAAGTATTCATGTATAAACCTCCAAGTAGAGGTGGAAAATATGAAAAGCTTGGCGAAAAAGAAGTTTGTGAAAAATGGGATATTCAAAACGTAAGTCAGGTGATTGATATGATTGCTCTTATGGGCGATGCCGTAGATAATATTCCCGGGATTAAAGGTGTAGGTGCCAAAACGGCCGCCAAACTATTGAAAGAATATGGTACTGTAGAAAATGTGCTGGATAATGCTGAGAACATTAAAGGGAAGATGGGCGAAAAAGTTGCTGCTGGCAGAGAGGACGCAATGATTAGTAAACAACTCGGAACCATCATTATGGATGTGCCTTGCGAATTCAATGAAGAAGACTATAAAATATCGGATTGGAATCGTGACGAATTGGTAGAGATTTTTTCTGACTTAGAATTTAGAACCTTAGGACAACGAGTTTTAGGGGAAGAATTTAAGGTTAAGCCTAAAGAAGGTGAGCAAACAGATTTATTCGGGAATGCTTCGACCAGCAAAGGCAAATCCACCCCTCCAAAGCGAATTTATGATAATGCCACCGAAGAAATTCCAACCACTTTTAAAACAATAGAAAACACAAAACACGATTATAAATTTCTAGAAAAAGAGGCCGATATTAAAAAACTAATCGCCGACCTTGGTGGCTACAAAGAAATTTGTTTTGATACCGAAACCACCGGTTTAGACCCTTTGCTTTGTGAATTAGTAGGCATGAGTTTTTCGGTAAAAAAAGGACAAGCATTTTATGTGCCGTGCCCGAAAGAAAAAAAAGACTGCCTTTCTTTTCTGGAGCAATTTGGGAGTTTGTTTGCCAATAAAAAAATTACTTGGATTGGTCAAAACCTAAAATACGATTATCTGGTAATGAAAAATTACGGATACCTTCTAGAGGGTAATGTATTTGATACCATGCTAGCGCATTACGTTATTGAACCAGAAGGGAAGCGAAGTATGGATGTATTGGCTGAGCAATATTTGCAATATTCACCCGTTTCCATTGAAACTTTACTCGGAAAAAAAGGTAAGAATCAAAAGTCAATGGGTGATTTGCCTCAAGAAAGCATAAGCGATTATGCTGCAGAAGATGCCGATGTGACCTTACAGCTTAAGAAAAAATTCTTGCCACTTATAAAGAAAAAGGAAGTTGAAAAAGTATTCTATGAAGTAGAGAACCCGTTGCTTAAAGTATTAGCGGATATGGAATATGAAGGTATTCGAGTGGATGAAAAATTCTTGAATGAATACAGCGTAGAACTAGGTAAGGACGCAAAAGAAGCCGAAGAAAGCGTCTACGAACAAGCTGGTGTTCGCTTTAATTTAAAATCACCAAAACAACTAGGTGAGGTTCTTTTTGATAAACTAAAACTAGACGAGAAAGCAAAAAAAACGAAAACAGGTCAGTATAAAACCGGTGAGGATATTTTACAAAAACTAGCGGCCAAGCATAAAATAGTAGATGACATTTTGACCTTTCGTCAACTTACTAAACTCAAAAATACATACGTAGATACCTTGCCTGGAATGATAAACCCAAATACGGGTAGAGTGCATACTAACTATGCGCAGGCTGTTGCAGCCACTGGCCGTTTGGCAAGTAATAACCCAAACCTTCAGAACATTCCAATCCGCACGGATAAAGGTCGAGAAATACGAAAAGCTTTTGTTCCTCGAGATGAAAATCATGTTTTGGTTAGTGCCGATTATTCTCAAGTAGAATTAAGAATTGTAGCTGCCATTAGCGGTGATCCGAATATGTGCGAGGCTTTTAAAAGTGGCGTGGATATTCACACGGCTACCGCCGCAAAAGTATTTGCAGTGGATGCGAAGGATGTGACCAAAGAGCAACGTTATAAAGCGAAGAGTGTGAACTTTGGTATCATATATGGACAAGGTGCTTTTGGTTTGGCCGATAATTTAGGCATCAGCAGAACAGAGGCAAAAGAGATTATAGATAATTATAAAAAAGAGTTTATTGGTATCACAAAATACATGAGTGATATGGTAGAATTTGCGCAAGAAAACGGTTATGTACAAACCTTGATGGGTCGTAAGCGATGGCTCAAAGATATCAATTCTGGTAATTTTACCGTACGTGGTTTTGCCGAACGAAACGCTATTAACTCACCCATTCAAGGAACAGCAGCTGATATGATTAAGCTAGCTATGATTCATGTAGCTGATAAACTGCCAATGGATAAGTATAAAAGTAGAATGCTACTTCAAGTTCATGATGAATTAATTTTTGACGTGCATAAAGATGAATTAGATGAGATGAAAAAGTTAGTGTTATCCACTATGGAAAATGCTATGCCGTTGCCAAACGATGTGCCACTAGTTGCAGAAATGGGTGTTGGACAGAATTGGCTAGAAGCGCATTAATCTATTTTTTCTTATCGCGTAAATCCATAATCGGTTTTTCGAAATATTTGTAAACCATTGTAGCTCCTACTATTAGTAGTATCCAAAAGGATATGAATAATAGTAAACCGTGGGAAGAAGCATATTGACTAAATGCTTTTTTGAAAACGACTGCCAACGAGAGATTGATTAAATACATTGAGTACGATATCAAACTAATGTGCGTTATGGCCTTCATGAAAAATCCGTTACTGTTTTTCCAACTAGATAATAAAGGAAGTAATAAGGCTATGCTTAAAGGCAAGTAACTAAATAGTAATGTTTGTTTGAAAGAATAGGAATTTAAATAATCAATGTTGAATAAACACACCAGCATTAATATTCCCAATACAAAAGTTATGTAGCGGTATTTTTTCCAGCTAATAGGATAATAGAAGTACAAATAAAAAGCTAGCACACCATAGTTGATAGCATCTAATCTTCTTAAAACAGATTTTCTTATATAAGTATCAAAAAGCGTTAAGCTTAAATCAGATGAGCTGTAAATAAAGCGCAACAACAACGGAACTAATATAAGTACCAGCAGTACTACTAACATAAAATGTTTTTTTCTTGTGAATTTTGATCCCACTAAAAAAAACAGTGGAAGAATTATATAAAACCACTCTTCAACAGATAAACTCCAAGACTCCATAAAAAAACCTGACGAGTATCCATTAATATTTTGAAGAAAGAATAAAAATTTAGGGCTAATCTCAGATAAATCACTACCATTCATCCACCATGCCAGAAAATTAATGAATAAAAAAAGATAATAGTTGGGCAGTGTCCGATACCACCTTCTTTTCCAGAAATTAGTTAGGTCGTTCGTTGTAAAACTATATTCTTGCTTATGAAACTGTCGGATGAACAATCCTCCAACCAAAAAACCACTCAATACAAAAAATACCTCTACTCCATCAACGGCAATGATGTATTTGAGAATCGGCAAACTTATACCATCCAACAAAAAGGCACTATGGCCTAAAACCACTGCCACAATCGCCCATGATCGCATAAGGTCGAGTCCAAACACTCTATTTTTATATTGTAATGCCATTAATGCTAACCAAAAATAGACGCAATATTCTATTTAAAATTATTGTGGCTTACCTAATTACAATTAGCTAAAACCCCTAAATTTACCGAACCTTATCATCCATCAATTCAAGCTGTAAACCCACACTTATGAAAACGAACTTGAGAAAAAAACTGAATTACAAATTTGAGCGATTCATAAATAAAGGCGGAGCCTCTATTTTTAAGAGTCTTCTTATCGTTTTCTTAAGTGGCTTCTTATTGATAATTGGTATTCGATACTTCTTGCTATTGTTGTTTCCCGATTGGCAATACATGCAAAACTTCTGGGATCATATCTGGGTGACGTTTTTACAAATGACTGATCCAGGCAATATGAATCAGGACAACCTTTCACCAACCTGGTTGAAGATTACCACCGTCATTGCCGGACTCTTTGGAGTGATTCTTTTATCCATGCTCATTGCTTTTATTACGTCCGCTTTGGACTCTTTTCTTTATAATTTTAGAAAAGGACGTGGCGATGTCATTGAAGAAGAACACACTGTTATCCTAGGTTGGAATGATCGGGTGATTGACATAATTCGCGAATTAATCATTGCTAACGAAAGCGAAAAAAGAGCGTGTGTCGTTATCCTGGCCAAAGATGAAAAAGAGATTATCGATGATTTAATAACAAAACGACTTAAAAATTCAGGCACTACTGAAATCATTACAACCAGCGGAAACCCTTCCAACATCAATGAATTGAACAGAATAAATATCACCCAAGCCAAGTCTGTGATTGTAATGGCAAAGTGTTCTGAAAATGCACCCTTTAATGAAAAAATAGAATCGGATGTCCAAGCTGTAAAATCTATACTGGCTATTAAAGCTTGTCAAGATAATGAAAGTGAAATCCCTATCATTGCTGAAGTTTTTACAAAAGAAAAAAGAGATATTATTGAGTTCTTTGATGATGAAAATATTATTTCATTAGACTCTTGGAATATCATGGGGAAACTCATGATGCAAACCTCGCTGACTAGTGGCCTACAATTAGTGTATAACGAAATTCTTTCTTTTGATGGATGTGAGATTTATTTCTATCAAGCAGACTGGGGTGCGGTTAACTTTTTTGATTTAGCATTTCATTTCATTGATGGAATTCCTTTAGGAATTTATAATGAAAAAGAAGGACTGATACTTTGTCCAGACAGAGAACGATTAATGCAAGCTGATGATGAAGTACTAATACTGGCAGAAGATGACTCGACTATTCAATATGAAACACAGCCTATTTATAAACCTCAAGAACAACAGATTGGAGATCGAAAATTAGACCAAAGTAAAAAGTCTACCCTCATCCTCGGTTGGCATAACATTGGTGAAGTATATATTCACGAGGCTTACGACTACCTTCAGCCTGGTTCACGTTTTGATATTATGTATCATAACCCAACCGAGAATATACAATCTTTAATTACTGGTTTCCAACAGGAATATGCTGATTTTGAAATCAATTTTATCGATAGCAATCCATTGTCTCATGAAGGTCTAGCGCGAATTAATCCAATGGACTATGATAATCTAATTATCCTTTCGCAAAATGATGAAACCAATAGTGCCGACAAAATAGATTCAGACACGCTGATTATTTTATTATTGTTACGAGAGTTAATTCAAGATCAAGAAGGACCAAAGATCATTACTCAGGTTCTTAATTCCGAAAACCAACAATTAATTAATCAAACTGATGTAGATGACTTTATTATTAGCAATCGCCTTATCACCATGGTGTTAGCTCAACTAAGTGAAGAGCCCAAAATTCGATTACTGTATGATGATATATTTTCTGAAGATGGAAAAGAAATATATGTAAAACCAGCTCATTTGTACTTTGATTCCTTCCCTCAAGAAATTGCCTTTGGCGATGCTATGAAAATTGCCAACCTTCGTGAAGAAGTTTGTTTGGGGATACGCAAAGGAAATGCGATTAAAGACTTTAATGACAATTTTGGTGTTCGATTGAACCTGCCTAAAAATGAAAAATTCACTCTAGAAGAGAATGATTTCTTAGTGGTTCTTTCTGAGGACGAA